>NZ_JAVBIJ010000001.1:2555000-2874375 GCF_032193765.1 Rhodoferax potami | reverse complement strand
CATCAGCTCTGCCCTCGAACACCTCACGAACGATTGGGTGATCAATGAGGGAGTTCTCATCTCCGTTTGAAGGCCATTTGGTTGGATCTAAATCTCGAACCAGCAGCATGTTGCTGAAGCTGAGCAAGCACAAAGAGACTCGATGCTTGAGTGCGAAGCCGGGTTGCTTTTTGATGATCGCTTGAATCTCGGCAAAGTAACCGTTGACGTCGATCTGTTCTTCACCAAGTTCAGGCAAGACCAGCCCGAAGTCGTTGCGCAGCTTCTCTCGCAGTGAGAGGTTTTCTGAGATGTCGTCGCCCGTGTACTGGAGGGAGAACTGCTGGATTCCCGCGACCTCCTTCTTTTGCAGCGACACAGGTACGCTAATCAACGGGGCGGTGAAGGTCTTGTCGCTATCTCGCTGGTCGGGAAACTCCAAGAACCCGAGCACCAGGAACAGCATGTTCGCGCCGGTCTCCTCAATCGCCAGCGTGGCCTCGCGCTCGATCTTGCGGCAGTGCTTGGCCAAGTCGTCCGGGTACATCAGTGCGCGAACATTGGACTCGTCCGATTCTTCCCCTGCACCTGAAATGTCATACCCCGTGGAGACGCCCACGGATTTGGCCCAGTCTCGGGGTTCAGGCCGCTGCAGGCGTCCATTGCGCTCGACCCAGTCTCTTCGGGCCGGTTCAGGTAGTCCTAGGACGCTGATGTTGGCTTTGTTGTTCGCCTCAACCAGTTTTTGATAGATGGCGGCAGGATGGCCCTCGACAAACTGCAGTGATTTGCCTGCGGTGTGCTTGAAGTTGATGAGGCGGTTTCGCCCTGTCAGATCGAGCAGTTTCAGGCGTAACTGCTCGAGAGCGGAGGTGAGTGGAGATGCACTGTCGCTCATGCCTGTCCTTTTGTTCTTTTGTAGCCCGGGGCTAAGTCAGCGCTCTCGGCGTTGGCCAGAGATTCGATATTTTGGAGCGCGAGGTGGTACTCCTCAGGATTAAGGGAGCTGTCTGCGGAGCAGTCGACTCCCCAGCGCCTCAACATGTATCCGGCAACAGCTGCTCGACAAGATACTTCGATGCGGCGTCCCTTCATTCGGTAATCGGCTTCGATGGCCGCCTGATGGGTGATCTTGGGATGAGGGATCAGGGACAGATGGACAACCTGCGACCACTGGTCATCGGCGGCGGCACCTTCACGGTCAGCGATGTCTTCATCAAGTGCGTGTGCGAACTGGATTCGGTTGATCACAAAGTCAGAGAACCTGTTGTTCTCACGATCGAAGGCTCGGACATGCCACCTCTTGCCGTTATCGACCAGTGCATGAGGTGCGATTTGTCGGGCTTTGTATCCGCTGGACAGGGATAGGTACTTAATCTCTAGGACTTTGCGTCGGTAAATAGCCCTGGTTACCTGTGCCAACATTTCCGCATCGGGAATGCAAAGAGTATTTACTGACTCAGTCGGCAGTCCAGGCGGATTAGGTAAGCCATCGCCCAAGCCTGACTTAAGCCACCAAAGGACGTTTTCCGTTGACAGCTCAAATATTCGCTTGAATTTGTCAGATGGCTGATAAGTTCGTGCCCGATAGTCGTAGTCCAGATTCTTTGGGGCTAACTGCTTGTAAAGCGAAAGGTCACGACTTGCCTGAACCGACGCAACAGAAAACCTTTGAGCTACATCTTGGCGTTGCAACTCGCCGAGAAAGTACAGCCTCGCCTCAATGAAGGCGAGCCGCTCCACTTGGGAACGGGGCGCTTGGGCCAGCTCTTTCTCGATTCGGGTCATGTTTTGAGCATGTTTCTAAAAAATATTGTCATTGGCACGATACCACTGTATCGTAATGATAACAACTCTGATACCATCTTATAAGATTAAAAAGAGTTTCTTTGTCAAATGATTTGAGGAGTACCGATGCATGACATCCCCATGTCCGAAGTGACACCAGAGTTTGCCCGCTGCTGGCAAGCCGCTGGTATGCACATCGAGCGCGCGGCGGGTGGTCAGCTCAACGCTTGGTTGAGGGCGCATTTGAACCCTCCCTTCCTCGAACATTTGTCGTTTCGACTGGGAAACCAGCTGTTCTTCTTGAGGGTCGAGGACGCAGAGGGTCAGATAGACGGGCCTGGCAGTCTGCAGGGTCTACTGAGCGTTGCCGACGGGTGCAAAGGACACGCCTGCCTAATGCCTATGCGCAAGCATGGTGGCAAGTGGGAGGCCGCCCTCCCTGGTTGGGGCTTGCAAGACGCGAGAACCAAGAAGCTCATCGATCCACCGGCTGAAATCAGCGACCAGAAGATCGAGATGACAGACTGGGAGTTGCAGGACTTTGCAGTCCAGGTAGTCCGTGAGCAAATCGAAAAAGAAGGTCATGAGCTGATGTCATGGCAGGCGAACCCGGGCGTGGATCCCTCGCTTTGGTTTGTTGGCAACGATGGCCCGGAGTGGGTCATTGTGAGAACCGCACGCTATCCCCAGAAAGACGCCGAGCTGCCGGGCAACTGGCGCACTGTCGCTGATAGCTGCTCGCATATGAGTAAGCGGGGCAACTTCGCCTCCGTCTCTGTGGCTTGCATGCAGACCATCTCCGAAGGCGGCAAACTTTATCGAGGCTATCCGCTGGTGACGAACTATGCGGGGCTGCAGCCCATACACAAGATGGGGCGCGCAGCGTAAAGACGATGGGATTTCGATTTCAAAAGCGAATCAGCTTGCTTCCCGGGATTCGGCTCAATTTGAGCAAGTCCGGGGCAAGCGTCACCGTCGGCAAGAACGGCCTGTCTGTGAATCTCGGTAAGGATGGAGCAACTGGCAACGTTGGCATACCCGGAACGGGGCTCTCTTACCGACAAAAGATCACGGGCAATCAAACACCCGTCTCCGAGCAAGTTGCGACCCAGCCCGAATCGATCATCCAAGCCGACGCAAGTGGGGCGAGGATTTGGAAGTGGCTGTTCTTTGCAGCTGTCGTGGTGATTGTTGTTTTGCTGGCTGCGAGGGGATAGAAGATGACTCAAGCGGTATGTTTCAAGTGCGGCGAGATGAAGCATGGAGCCTTCACTGACTGTCCTCATTGCGGGGGAAGACCAGTCACCGATGATGAATTGGTTCTCTCGTTGGCAATGACCGATCACTACTTTGACCTGGCTACCATGAAGCAAATGGGAGCTTCGGTCGCAGAGGGTAAGCCTCCGCACCTAGATGAGAAATCTCGACAAGACCTGTTGAAGCAACTGGAAAACGTCAGGAAAACACCTGTTGGGCGGTTGCTGGGCGGTGGAGCACCAGCTCCCGAGAAGAAAAAAAGCAAGTGGTGGCCGTTTTAAGAGGGTTGATGCGTGGAGCTCGTTTTAAATAATCCGTTCCGAGTGTTGGGTTTGCCTGCAACAGCAAGCACGCGGGACATCACCAAACGAATTTCAGATCTAGAGACATTTGCCGAACTGGGTAAGGCGAAGACGTATCCGCACGATTTCCCAGGTCTTGGCGCACTCGATCGAAGCATTGAAGCGATCAAGGACGCAGCCAGAAAAATCGAACAGACCGAGGGGCGACTCTTCCACTCCTTCTTCTGGTTCCGTGCGGGTGACAGCGTTGACGAGCTGGCACTTGAAAGCCTGGCAGCTGGCAACGTCGATGAGGCAGTTGAACTGTGGGACAAGCAGCTTGGCAAGAAAGGCACCAAGAAATACACATGGCGACTCAATCGCGGCGTACTTCGTCTTGTTAGAGCCAACGGTGGGACGCTGGACAAAGACGAAATGGATGAAGCCTTGGAAGACTTGGGCTTCGTCATTGATGATGATCTAGATGAATCAATCCAGGACGTCCTGTCGGGCAATGAGTCTGGTCTGGACCGAGAGAGTCTCTGGAGGCGTGTTGTCGACGAGGTGGTTGGTCTGGTGCAGTCTTCTGCAGGCACCCCCTACGGGAATAATGCATTAAAAATTGTTGAATCTTTCTGGTCGTTCCCCTCCGAGGCGCGCGACTACGTCTCATCCAAGATCGTCAACCCATTGATTGAAGAGGTTAAAGACGCGATCAAGGTAAGTGAGGAACTTCGTGCCGATGAGGACCTCGAGGCACTCAAAGCCAAGAACCAGCTGGGCAAGGTTGAAAAGATCATCAAAGATCTCAAGGAAGTCTTGGGTGAAGAAGACATTCGCTTCCAAACAATCGCGAATGCTTATGCCGACGAGGTGTGCGCATGCGCAGTCAAGGCACTCAACAAATTCAAAGACCCGAAGTTAGCCATGTCCCTCATTCAATGGGCGGACAGTCTTCCCTCGTTCTCTCGTGTGAAGTCTCGCATTGAAGAGAACCTCGAAATTATTCAGGGCTGGGTTGAGGAAGACGAAGAAGACGAGCTCTTTGGGGAGCTTGTCAAGAAGCTCAAGGTGGACGTGTACACCATGACCCAGGCCAGCAACATGTTGGAAGACATGAAGCGTGAGCTGACGAAGATCAAGGCAAAGGTCGGCTCAACGGACAAGCGATACATCACGATTTCGTCCGCATGTGCGCACCGAATCCTTGGCTTCCTGATTGATACGGTCAACGAGGCGCAAGACTCGTTCAGCTCAAGGAAAAATCTGACGGATCTTCAGTCGACTATTGGACAGGCGACCGGACTGACCAGGAAGCTCCTGCTTTTAGATCTTGATGGAGAAACTCGAGTTCGAGTGAACAAAAACCTTGAAACGATCGAAGGCATTAATACCAGCGTGACCGCCGCTGTAACAGTGAGAGCAAATCGCGCATCTAGTTCAGGCAACATCTTCGAGCAGATCCCGGTCTGGGTGTGGATCGTCGGAGTCATCTTTCTGTTGTCCATGTGCAGCGGATAAAAAGGAGCGATATGAATAAAAAAATGACCATAGCCCTGGTGCTTGCCGCTGCAAGTAGCTTGATTTGGGCCGATGAGACAACTGACCAGCTAAAAGCTCAAATTCAAAAGGTTGAGAAGCGTGTTGACGGTCTCGAAAAAGGTTCGAAGCAAACTCAAGATGCAACGATCGAACTCAAGAAGCAACTGGGCGATCTCGCGGCAAGCGGCAAGGTACAGCAGCAAAAGCTGACAGAGATGAGTTCAAAGATTGCAGCGCTTGAGGGCAAGCAGACAGCGTTGGGTGGATCGTTGGATCAGTTGAGTCGGGACACCGAGCAAAAGACCCAGACCATCGACGAAACCATAACGACGCGTTCGAAGTGGTATGGCGCTGCCATTGCTTTCCTTTTGCTATTGCTAGGCGGGTGCTACTGGTATCTCCGTCGTCGGAATGACGCTAGCGAACAATCGTTGTCCGCTCAAGTAAAGAGTGCCATGGATACCGTTCGCTCTACGGAAGAAAAGATCGCAAAGTCCGACACTGCCCTGGCGGACTCGTTGTTTGAAATCCTGAACAAGTTGAAGGTGCAGGAGATGAGCGCGGTGGCCAATGGCCAGGCCAAACCAGCAGAGGCAGATCATCACTTGCCTTTGAAGCTTGCCGATGAAATTCATCGGATGCGAAAACGTCTCGCTTCACTGCCCGAAGACACCAAGGGACTGACGCCGTTGCAGAAGTCTTTGGAGCGTCTGGAGTCTGAACTAGCGGAGCAAGGCTACGAGATCGTTGACCATACAGGCATGGCCTACACGGAGAACCTGTCCGTGAAGGCGCGCTTTGTGCCGAGTGATGACTTGGGGCCAGATCAAAAAATTATCAGCAAAGTGGTCGTTCCCCAAGTGAATTACAAGGGCGTGATGATCAGGATGGCCGACATTGAAGTAAGCATTGGATCTTGAGTAAGGAATTGAAATGAGACAGAAGATTGATTACGGCATTGACCTTGGAACTACCAATTCGGCTATCGCTCGAATGGAAGCCGGTGAAGCCCTCATTCAGAAGAGCGACGACAACCAAATGGACACAACGCCATCCTGCGTTTCGTTCAACAAGAAAAAAACGATGTTTGTCGGGCAGAACGCCAAAAATGCAATTGAGCAAGAGGCTATGTCGGCATTTCGCTCGCGCCGGCAGGCTCCGAGCAATGGTTATTTAGAGTTCAAGAGGACAATGGGTACGGACCATAAATATGAGTCTGCTTTCATGGAGCGTACTTATACGTCAGAGGATCTGTCTGCGGAAGTCTTGAAAAAGTTGAAGGGCTATTTCCGTGATGAGGAGATTGGTTCGGTCGTGATTACGGTTCCAGCCATGTTTAAGCAGAACCAAATTGACGCGACACAACGCGCTGCAGAGTTGGCTGGCTTCAAATATTGCGAGCTTCTTCAGGAGCCAATCGCAGCTTCCATTGCATATGGAATCAAGGCCAGTGCCAATAGCGGTCATTGGCTGGTTTTTGACTTTGGAGGTGGAACCTTCGATGCGGCACTGATGCACGTAGACGATGGGATCATGAAGGTTGTCGATACAGAAGGTGACAACCACCTTGGGGGAAAAACATCGATGTAGCGATCGTAGACCAGCTGTTTATTCCTGAGATCGCTAAGCAGTGCGAGATTGATGGAATTTTAGAGAACGATCTGAGCAAAAAACTGCTGCAGAACGCCCTCAAGCGCTATGCCGAGCAGGCCAAGATCGCACTTTCGTCCAAGAGCTCGTGGAACGATTTACTGGAGGATTTTGGACCGGACGATGATGGCGAGGAGATGCAATTCGATCTCACTGTTTCGTTAGAACAATACGAAAAATTCTGCGGTCCACTTTTTCAAAAAGCAATCGATATCTGCAAACAGCTGCTGGAGCGGAATAAATTAAGCGGGAGCGATTTGAGCTCGATCGTATTGGTCGGCGGACCGACCTTTTCGCAGACTCTGCGTCGAATGTTGAAGGAACAGATCTCCAGTCGAATCGATACGACAGTTGACCCCATGACGGCTGTCGCAAAGGGAGCGGCTCTTTTTGCTTCGACAAAGAACATCCCGAGCGATCTGCAAAAACGCGACACTAGTAAAGCGCAGCTCACGCTGAAGTACCCCGAAACGACCGTTGAAACCCACGAGAACCTTGGAATCCGGGTTGATCGAAACAAATCGACAGCCAACCTGCCGTCCTCCTTCTCCTTTGAGATCATTCGTGCTGACCGTGGTTGGTCTAGCGGCAAGGTGGAGATGGATGGTGATACTGAGATCGTTGAGGTCGTTCTCAATGATGGAAAGGCCAATCAGTTCGACATCAAACTCTTTGGCCCTGATGGCTCGATCATCCCGTGTGAGCCAAGCTCAATCACCATCATCCACGGTCTGAAGATTGCCAACCCAACTTTGCCTTACTCCATCGGTCTCGAGGTGTACAACACCCTGGACGGCAAACAGGGTGTGTATGCATTCAAAGGTCTAGAGAAGAACAAGACTCTTCCCGCCAAAGGGAAAGGTTCTTACAAGACTGCGAAGGACATTCGGCCTGGAAATCGCTCTGACAAATTCACGGTCCAGTTCTATGAGTTCTCCTATGGCGATGAGGGCTCTCGGGCGATCTTGAATGATCTCTATGGTGGAGCAACTGTGACTGGCGAACAATTGCCAGCCATGCTCCCCGCGCAAAGCGAAGTTGAACTCACTCTGAGCATTGACGCATCTCGCCGTGCTTCGTTGTCTATTTACATCCCAACTCTGGATGAGACGATTGACTTGCAGTTTGAGAGTAGTACGCTGAAGTCGGAAGACGTGACTGACCTCTTGGGGGACGTCGAGCAAGCTCGGGAAGTTGCGGAAAAGCTGGAGTCAGGTGAGAAATCTGCCGATGTATCTGAGTTCAAGAACGAATTGAATGAAGTCGAACGGTTGCTCAACAACCGAGGCAACGATGTCGACGTCAAGGTGTTGGCGCGACAAAAGCTGCAAAAGACATTCATCGCCTTGGACAAGATCGAGTCCACCAACAGGTGGCCGGAGTTGGAAGCCGATTTGGACTCAGCAATGGAGTACCTGCTGGTCAACGATCAACGCTACGGCAACGAAAAATCTCAGCAGCTTGTTGCGGACTATCAAAAACGTGTCCGTCACGCCAAATCCGAGAAAAACTACAACGCTGGAAAGCAGCTTCTCGACGAGATTCACGCTTTCTCGTTTGCCTTGATTGGGCAAGACATTGGTTTGTGGATGAGCTGGATCAAGGAGTACGACCAAGACTTCGAGACCACTGAATGGACTGATAAGCGTGAAGCACGTCGCGTACTCAACGACGCAAAGACAATGATCGCAACTAACCCTTCGAAGTCGAAAGTAGAAGAAGCGGTTCGAACCCTTTGGTCTTTGATGCCCAAAGAGAAGCGAGAAGCTGCTCAGCGTGCAAGTGATGACATCTTGCGCCAATGAGGCTTAAATGAAAAAGCGCGGCACCCTCGCCAGAGGACAAGTCATGAACGGAACATACGAAGTCCTCTTCTACATTGGCGAAGGGGCTTTTGGGGAGGTGTACCGCGTTCAACACAAATATCTGGGTGTTCAGGTCTTCAAGCTGTTCAAAGAGGACTTCGAGAAATCAGTCGATATCGAGGAAATATCTCGCGAGGCGAGAGTTCTTTCCAAGGTCACGCATCCCAATGTGGTTCGGGTCTTCGAGTGCAACTCGTTCCAGCTTGATGCTAAGACCAGGCACTACCTCACCATGGGCTTCGTGTCTGGTGAGACGCTTACGCAACTTCTGGCCCGGCGAATCAACCTGTCGCGCGCTGAGGCAGTCAACATCATGATTGACGTTCTCGAGGGGCTGAATCATGTCCACTCGATGGATCCTCCAATCATTCATCGAGACATCAACCCAGACAACATTCTGCTGTCTTATGACGGCGTGACTCCTCGTGGCTTGCTGTCAGATTTCGGTTTGGCCCAGCCTCTCGACACCGACGAGCACTTGCCTGGCGCTGCAGGTCGGTACCCCTACTTGGCCCCTGAATGTTTCTGGGGCACGTACATCCTCTCTAGCGATGTGTTTTCCGCAGGTGTGACCTTGTATCGCGCGGTCACAGGCATTCATCCATGGCAGTACGAAATCGAGTGGGGAGATACAGACCCTGAAGATGTCGTCACAGAAATATCTAGAGCTCGCAAACAGGCCCCTCGCGCTGCATCCTTCCATCTGGAAGAAGAAGATGATCGACTTGACGAAATATTGTTCAAAGCGATTGAGCGCGACTTAGAGAAACGATATCGCAACGCCGGGGAGTTCTTGGCAGCATTGAAGAATTGGCGCGATGGCGTTGTTGAAGATCTGCCTAAAAGATTGCGGGATACCTCAAGTTCGGAGCTCCCGAATAAGGACTACTCCGCGAAGAATCAAGGTAAAGGCTTCGATCTCATTGCAGGTATGCATGAGCTCAAAGAGACCTTGTACCAAGACATCATTCGACCTCTATCAGAGCCAGAACTCTACAAAGAGTACGGGGTTTCTCCGCCAAACGGCATGCTGCTCTATGGCCCTCCAGGATGCGGCAAGACGTACATCGCGCAGAAGCTTGCCGAGGAAATTGGATATCACTACATCGAAGTAAAGCCGTCTGACTTGGCCAGCACCTACATCCATGGGACGCAGGAAAAGATTGGCAAGATGTTCAAGGAGGCCGAAGAGAAGGCCCCGACGCTCATCTTCATCGATGAGGTGGATGCGGTCCTACCCAGCCGAGATGGCCGCATTGATCAGCATGTATCGTCCGAAGTGAATGAATTCCTTGCACAGATGACCAACTGTGCGGACAAGGGAATTTTCATCGTGGCTGCGACGAACCGCCCAGAAAACATCGATCCAGCCATCATGAGAACCGGTCGGATCGACAAGGTCGTATACCTTTCTCCGCCAGATGTTTTTGCTCGGCAGGAGATGTTGCGGCTCTATCTGAGAAACAGGCCTGTATCTGAAGATATTGACCTCACCAGTCTGGCGGGACTCATGGATGGGTATGTCTCAAGCGACATTAAATTCCTTGTCAATGAGGCTTCACGTCTAGCCCTCAAAGACCGAGTCAAGATATCGAACGCGCAGTTCGAGGCTGTTCTTAAGCAACACCAGCCCTCGATTTCACGTGAGCAGGTTCGCTCATACGAGAAGTTCCGAGACAAGCGCACCTTCTCACCAGAAGACTGAGGTGAGGCTGCATGGACTTGGTTCTGAGAAATCCTTTTCGTGTACTTGGACTTTCGGTCACAGCGACTAGTCGCGAAATCGCCAAACGTGTCTCAGACCTTGAGATGTTTGCCGAGCTCGGCAAAGAAAAAGCTTTTCCTCTTGACTTGATTGAACTCGGTGACATTGATCGTTCACTGGATGCAGTTAAGGATGCTGCCAGGCGAATCGAGTTGCCAGAGATGCGAGTTTTTCACTCATTCTTTTGGTTTCGCGGTGGTGATGCGGTCGATGATTTGGCTTTGGAATGTCTGTCCAACTTCGAGTTGAGCGAAGCAGAAAACATTTGGAGCAAGCAAATTGAAAAGTCCGAAGAGTTCGGCAGGCTGACATGGCGAATTAATCGAGCCGTTTATTGCCTATGGATGTCAGATGACCTTGGGACAGGTACCGCCCACTTCGAGCAAGCCTTAGAGGATATGGGTGTCGTAACTGATGACCTCTATGAAGAGGCAATCGCTGGCGTACCTGGCGCAGATCAAGTTTCAGTGGATCGAGTTAGAGAGCTAGTTGCTGATTCGCTAGTGAGTCATGCAGTCAAATCCGCTGCTCAAGTCTACGGACCAAATGCAATTCAGCTCATAGAACATTGCTGGTCCTTCCATACAGACACGCTGGACTACATCAAAGGGCGAGTTACCAAGCCGTTGATGAACACACTCCAGGACGCGATTGAAAAAAGTAAGGCGCAGCGAGAAAAAGGAACCTCTGTAGACGACTTGCGCCGCAAGAACGGACTCTCAAAAGTTGAACACATCGTATATGAGCTACGAGATTCACTAGGAGAGAGCAATCCGACTTTTCAAGCGATGGCAAATGGTTTTGCCAAAGAGGTTGTTTTGTGTTCAATAGACGCGATCAGGGAGCATGAGGCGGTTCCAACAGCGATCGTCTTGGCTGAATGGTCGGCTGAGTTGCCATCCTATGGTCAAACGCGTGAATGGCTTCTCGAGCAACGACGCAGGACCTTCACTTGGGATCCAGACTATTGCAGTACAGACCCACATGATGATGACCTATCGGATATTGAGGCGGACCTTGAAAACCCGACTCCAGGCGATGAGGATGATTCCGAAGGCAAGCCTCTTCGGATGAAGATTAGTAAAGCGAAAGAGGGTGCATTGATGAAGGAGTTTGGGCTTGATGAGTCCATTCTTTCTGAAAGCGAATTCCGAAAGCGACGCGAAAAATTGAAAGCTCTAATCAAGAGCGGGAAAGAGCGCGGCTATGTCACTCTTCTTGAAATCATCGATGCGCTACCAACTGAGCTGCTGGAAATTGAAACTCTTGATGAAATTGAAAACATTTTGAAAGAAATGGGAATAGCAGTTTCTAGCAAGAGCGAGGAAGCTAAAAAGCAAGAGCAGGCAAAAGAACAAGAGCAGTCCAATTTAAAAATAACCACCCCGCGCAAGGTGCCGACAGGGATAACAACGTGTCCTAGGTGTAGCGAGAAATTTGAGCCTGATGAAGTGACTCAGTACACAGATTTTGGTGTACGTTGCCCTCATTGCAGTCAATCTATCGTGTTGTGAGGAGTATGAAATGACAGCTCAAATATCCGAGAAACTCCTTTTTGAAGGCGAGAAACATGCGATGTGCACTAACCCTCTGGGGGACTACTGTGCGCTGGGAGGAGAGCTGCCGAATTTCGCATCCAATTGCACGGCTTTGTGGCGAGGCTACGTAGGAACGTGGGAAATCATGAACGACCGGTTGTACTTGGTTGAGCTTCGTGGAGAGCTCGAGTCAGGTGAGGACGCCAACTTAGAGACTGCGTTCCCTGGCTATGGCGATCGAGTCTTCGCCCATTGGTATTCAGGGACCATTCGCTTGCCTCAAGGAAAGATGCTTGAGTACGTTCATATGGGGTATGGGAGCACCTATGAACGTGATCTTTTGCTGGAGTTTAAAAAGGGCGTTCTGACTTCCCGACTAGTCAAGGTGAACGGCGTTTCTAGGGACGAGAATGCGAGTGAGGGGTACGGCATCGGCGCAATGACCGTTTTCCCACGAGAAAAGGGAGATCAACCGTGATCTATCTTTATTTGTACCTTGCCATTGGGGCCGTGGTTCTTGTGGTTATGTACGTCACGCATAAGCTCAGCTCCAAGTCCGAATCTGAGGGTCTCAAAGACATTCTGGATGCTATGAATCCAGAGCGAAAAAAGCTCTCTTATCGAGTCATCAACAACTGCCTCGTACCTGTTTTGGCCTCTGTGATCGCGATTCTTTTTTGGCCTGCTGTCTTGTATATGAAGATTAAAGATATGCGAGATAGAGGCCCCGGTGGCAAATTTGAAGAGAAGGTGTTCGGGGTACGCAAGGCTGACCTACTAGCCAAGCGAACGATTCAGCAAATTGAATCGGATGAAGTCATTGAAGACCCGCTAGGTGCTGTTCCTGCGCTTCCATTTGGGCATCTAAATAAATGTTGGAAGAATTTATTGGCGCAGATGATGGACGGCGATGAGTTGTGGTCATTCAAATCTAAATGGGATGGCAACTGGGGACGGACAGAAATTCGGTCAGGTTATGTGCTCGTTCGAGAGGGTTCTCCTGAGGCTTTCATCTTGACCGCCAGGACTCCGGTCGAGAAAGATGACGGAGGATAGACCTTGAGGATGGGTAGCCAGTCAATTCGAACTCTTCTGTGTGCAATCGCACTTTTCGGGATTTCTGTGCCTGCTGCAGCAGCAGAGCTAGAGGGGCGCGTGGTTGGCGTATCTGATGGAGACACTATCACCGTTTTGGTTGGAGAGCACGATAGTGTGAAGGTTCGACTAACTGGCATTGACGCTCCGGAGAAGGCGCAGCCGTTTGGATCAGTCTCAAAGAAGAATTTGTCCGACCATGTTTACGAAAAAAAAGTAACTGTTGAATGGGAAAAGAGAGACCGATACGGTCGAGTTCTTGGTCGAGTGTTGGTCAATGGAACCGATGTGTGCTTGGAGCAGATTCGTGCAGGACTGGCGTGGCATTACAAGCAGTACGCCAAGGATCAACCGGCAAGTTTGAGGGTGGCATATGAAGAGGCCGAGCAGCTTGCCCGTCAAAGTAAAACAGGATTGTGGCGCGAGCCAAATCCAATACCACCCTGGGAGTTCCGGCATCCAGATCGAGCAAGGGGAGAAAAATGAAAGCGTTTGTTATCGTCGTCATTGTTTCCGCAATCATTGGCGGGTTTGTTGGCGGGGAGCTAACTGATCGGACGTTCCTGCTTACAGGTGCAGTTATCGGGGCGCTTGGAGTCGGGGGCACTATCTTTGGACTGGGTTGGTTCTTTACTGTCAAACGCAGTTTCGATTTGATACAGCTGTCGAACGCAAACGCGGCGTGGATTTGATACACCGTTGTGTGGGGCGATTGTCTGTTTTGTCTTTGCTTGTCTTTCAAGCAGTCAGTGGCTCGCCACTGACTGCTTGGCGCCCTTAGGCTGCCTGTTCCTCCTGTGTATCAAGGTGACTGCGTTTTCGTTTGAGTAGGGTATTGCTGCTGGCGGCAATCACACCGGCACGCCGCTTATCTTTCAGGCGATAGGAGTCTCCTGAAATCGGGACCACATGGGCGTGGTGGAGCAGTCGGTCAAGTAGCGCCGCTGTCAGCGTGGCATCGTCTGCAAACGTCTGGTCCCATTGCCCAAACGGCAGATTGGAGGTCAGGATGAGACTTCCCACTTCATAGCGTTTGGCAATGACTTGGAACAGAAGATTCGCCTGTTCCCGATTCATGGGAAGGTACCCGACCTCGTCAATGATCAACAGCCGGTAGGGACGCACGATGCGTTTGATAGCCTCTTCCAGGGTGTTCTGCCGTAGTGCCGTGCTCAGTGTCATCAGCAGATCTGCCGCCGTGATGAAACGCGTCTTGATTCCAGCCTGGGTTGCCCTGTAGCCCAAGGCGATGGCCAAGTGGGTTTTGCCCACCCCACTGGCGCCCAGCAAGACCACGTTCTCGCTGCGCTCCACGAAGGCCAGACTGCCAAGCTCCTGTACCAGGGGTTTGGGCACGCCGCTGGCAAACTGGAAGTCAAACTCATCAAGCGTCTTGATGGCGGGGAAGCCCGCTATGCGCGTGAGCATGGCGCGTGTTCTCTCCACTCTGGCTAGAGCCTCGCCACGCAAGGCTTGCTCCAGGAACTCCAGGTACCCCAGCTCTTTCTTGGCCGCCATTTGCCCCAAGTGGGCAAGCTGATCGGGTAAGTTGAGCAGGCGCAGCTGATCACACAGTTCACGCAGTCTTTCCATTTGCAGGCTCATGGTCGTCCTCCTGCTGAGGCTTGGTTGTGCACCAGCGTGTCATACATCGCCAGAGGATGCTGCAGGCCTCGCCATGCCGCGGCTGGAATTGGCCGGACTGCTGCGCCGCTACCGGTGACTTTTTGCAATTGACGCACTGTTCGCCCACTGTAGGCGCTGGGGATGGCCAGCAGATGTGTGCGCTCCTGTTGCAAAGCCAGTGCCGGCACACACCCAGTGGTTCCGTGGATCCGCACATTGGCAACGTCACGCAGCCAGGTGCGCATTTCCCGATTGGCTGTGTCCGCGTCCACCACCAAGCATTGCTGCTTCATACTCGCCACCAATGGCACCCAGAAGCTGCGCCGGATGTAGCCATTCATGCGTTCGACTTTGCCCTTGGTCTTGGCCCGATAGGGCTTGCACACCCGCGGCACAAAGCCATGGTGGTGCGCAAAGTCAGCAAAGGCACCCTGGAACTGGTGCAGGTTCTTGCCGTAGGCGTCACGCTTGAGGATGACGGTCTTCATGTTGTCGTACAGCACTTCACGGGTGACTCCACCAAAGCTCTCGAACGCCCTGACATGGCACGCCAGTAGTGTCTCCAGCTTCATGTCTGTGACAAACTCCGCGAAGGTCGCCCGGCTGTGGCCAAGCGTTGCCACAAACGCCGCCAACATGCCGTCTTTATGCCCAGACTTGCGGAACTCGATCCAGTCCATCTGCATTTGCTCACCGGGCTGGGTCTCGAACCGCACAACCGGATCCGGGCGCGCCTGTGGACGCAACTCCTTGAGGTACTCCTGCAGGATGCGCACGGAGCCCGTATACCCCTGTGCGGCAATCTCACGCTGCAGCACCGTTGCGGGAATCCAATCAGGCTTGGCCGCCTGAATACGTCCAGCCAAGTAGTCCTTGAATGGATCGAGCTTGCTTTTACGTTCCGGCAGTTTCTTCATGGCCGGCGGACCGCCCTCCAAATACTTACGCACCGTGTTGACTGCCATTCCAGTTTGCGCCGATATCTCGCGCAAGCTCAGCCTGTGCTTCCTTAAAACCTTGAGTTCCATGTACTCCTCGTTCGTAATCATTGCCAGTCCCATCCATGGTTCGGATGGCTTGGCACGTTAGTCGAGGTGTATCAATTCCTCACCGCGTTTGCGTGTCATTTTCATACTGCGCGTGACATTCGTTATCCCAACCTGCTTCAAGTAGTACGTGCGAACGCTTTCTGATGGCGTTGCGTGAACGATTTCTGGACGAACTGCCCCAAGACCGGGTCTCTTGGTATCCGAGTTCTAAGCCTCTGAGCGAGCATGCCGATAGCCTGTTTACCGCGGTGCCGGCCTGTACGCCTGGAACAGACCATTGGTCCGCCTTTGTTACACGGGACCTAGCCGCTGTTTTTGGCGATGAGCCTTGGGTCGATGTCCCCCCGGTACGCGACCAACAAGCCGAAATTCTTTCCCGGCTGTCGCCCATGACTCGGGCGCAGATGGACTTCGTGCTTGAGCAGCTGGACGCTACGAACTCCTTAAGTCGAAAAGATGCGGCACCCTATATGGCAGAGCGTTCTGACGGGTCAGACCGCCGAAACGGAGTAGGCCCACTTACAGAAAGGCTAGGACCTGCCGAATTCCTGTGGGCTGCCATGAACGATACGTCGCTCCCTATGGGCGAACGCATTGAAGCTGCAAAAGCGCTGCTGCCTTATCCTGAGAGCCATTGGAAGCGGGGCTAGGTTTACGCGCCAGCGACTCGGAAGGCTACGTAAACGTACAGCGGGATTCCGATCACGAGGTTGAGCGGCAGCGTAATCCCCAATGACATGCCTAGGTACAAGGCTGAATTTGCTTCTGGCATGGAATGTTTAAGTACCGCAGGCACGGCAATATAAGACGCACTCGCCGCCAGCACCATCAAAAGGGCCAAATCTCCGGCCTTGATTCCCAAACCATACCCCAGCACTAGCGCCAACGCGGCATGGACCAGCGGTGCGCTCAGGGCGTATACGTAGATCCACGGCGTCTGCCCCCTCAATTTGGGCAAGTTCTTGGCCGCGCTAACGCCCATGTCCAGCAAGAAAAACGCGAGCATTCCCTTGAATAGATTTCCGGTAAAGGGCTCCATGGCCAGCTTGCCTTCTTGACCTGTCAACAATCCAATCGCGATTGAGCCCAGAAGCAGAAATTGTGCGCCGTCCGTTAACGACTCATGAAGTACCCCTTTGAAGCCCATAGGTGCGACTTGTTGAGGCCCAGGCTGGACGGCAAGCTTGCTCCGCATCTTGCTTGCCAGTGCAATCGCAAAAATGATCGCAGGGGACTCCATCAGCGCCATCGCGGCAGCCATATGGCCACCAAAAGCAAGGTTGCGACCCTCCAGATACTGGATCGCGGTAATGAAGGTCACCGCACTGACTGAGCCGTAGGTGGCAGCTACGGCAGCCGCATCAAACGGCGCTATGAGCCTACGCATTAGCAAGAAGCTCAGTGCCGGAATGATCACCGCCAAGAGCAGGGCCAACCCCAGCGCCAACCCCACCTCGCTGCCAAAACCCGACTGAGAAAGTGCAAACCCACCCTTCAAGCCGAGTGCCATCAGCAAATAGAGCGCAAGGAAGCGGGACACTTGGGGAGGAATCTCAAGATTCGACTTCAGAAATCCAGCGGTCAAACCTAGCAAAAAAAACAAAATGGCCGGATCGAGTAAAGCTTGCATCGCACACCTACAGAAAGAGATCTACGATGGTACGAACAAGCATGCATAAGGCAAAATCAAAAATAATCGAAATGAGCATAGGTCAAAAACTATGAACATCACATTCCGCCAACTCAAGACCTTTCTAGCCCTGGCCGAGCACTGCAGCATCACCGAAGCCGCGCGGGCTATGCATGTCACCCAACCCACTGTTTCTATGCAACTCAAAGAGATGGCAGAGATTGTGGGTTTGCCGCTCTATGAAGTCACGGGCAAAAAGCTGCAGCTCACCGACGCTGGCCGTGAACTCGAAAACACGGCCAAGAACCTTCTGGACGAGTGGGATCGCTTCAAACAAGCCATCGCTGCCCAGAAGGGTCTCACGGCAGGTCGATTACGCCTCTCCGTTGTCAGCACTGCCAAGTATTTCACTCCACGCTTGTTAGGCGATTTCTGCCGTATGCACCCTGATGTTGAGATCTCGCTCGAGGTACTCAACCGCGATGGCGTGGTGCAGCGCCTGCGCGACAACGTGGACGACCTCTACATCATGTCCAAACCCCCGGTTGATATTGATGCGGTGATCCATGCCTTCCTGCCCAACCCCTTGGTGCTCATTGCGCCCGTAGGCCATGCCTTGGCAGGACGAACGCATGTCATGCTGGCAGACCTCCACGCAGAGCGCTTTGTTCTGCGGGAAAAAGGCTCAGGAACGCGGCTCACCACCGATGCCCACTTTGCGAAGCACCACTTTGTGCCACGGCTACGTCTTGAAATGGGCAGTAACGAGGCGCTCAAACAGGCCGTTGCCGGCGGTCTAGGCTTGTCGGTGGTGTCACAGCATGCGCTAGGCCCTGACCTTGCAGGCCAAGGCCTCACCGTGCTGGGGGTGGAGGGGTTTCCCGTGGAGTCCAACTGGTACACCGTGCACCTCCGGGGCAAGCGACTCTCCCCGTTGGCTACGGCCTTCATGCAATACCTCGACCACTTCGCAGCCAAGGCCTAAGGAGCTCCAGCACCTACAATCCAGCCCTTTTGCGTAGGCACACCCGGTATGGACATCATCGTCAACGAAGAACTCAAAGCCTATATTGACCCTCTTACCCCCGAGGAGCATGCCGCTTTGGAGCGCAGCATTCTGTCAGAGGGGTGCCGCGATGCCCTCGTCCTGTGGGGCGATGTGCTGGTCGACGGACATAACCGCTACGGCATCTGCCAAAAACACGGCTTGCCCTACCAAACAGTGCAGAGCAGTCTGTTCAAGTCCATGGACGATGTGCACCTGTGGATGATTGACCAGCACCTCGGACGCCGCAGCGTTTCGGACTTTCAGCGCGGTGTCCTTGCCCTGCGTAAGCGGGAAATCCTCGCCGCCCGCCGACAGGCCGCGCTTGCCGACAAGCCCGGCGCAGGTGCCGAAGAGGCTGCCAATGCCACCGACGAAGCTGCTTCCACGACGCCTTCCGCGGCTGCCGGTGAGGAGGGCGCTTTCAAGAGCCGTGAAGATCTAGCCAAAGCGGCTCGCCTCAGCAGCAGCCAAGTGGTCATGATCGAAAAAATCCAAAAACAAGCTGCACCAGAATTGGTGGCAGCTGTGAAGTCTGGTGTGATCTCCATTAATGCAGCAGCCGCAGTCGCCAGCTTGCCCGAACAAGAGCAAGTCGCAGCGGCCAGCGCGGGAAAAGACGAGCTGAAACAAGCCGCCAAGCGGGTGCGTGACGCCAAGCGGGTCGCCCGCGAGGCCATGGCGGCCCACCAGCCTTCGGCAGCCGTGGCTGTCGATACCGCCTCTGGGGAAGCGCCTGTCGAGTGGACCCTAGAGGCCTTGCGGGAGCGCGTTACCCAGTTAGAGGCCGAAAACGCCCATCTCCGTCGGCAACTGGCGGAAGTCAAACCGTTCTGAGGCGGCTTATACAAACGGTTTGTTAAAAGCGAAACAACGGGCCGGATATTGCAAAATGGAATAACTAAGAGTGCGTATCCGCAGTTGCAATGGGGGCTGTAAAGGGCGATAGTCGCACGCAGTGTGATTCAAAAAACCGTTCAGGAGACAACACATGAACAAACGCCACTTCCTCCGCGCAACCGCATTGGCCTCGTTGGCAATCGCCGGTTCCACTGTCTTTGCACAAGACAATGTTTTCAAAATCGGCTTGATCCTGCCCATGACCGGGCAGCAGGCCACCACCGGCCGCCAGATTGAAGCAGCGGCCAAGTTGTACATGGCCCAAAACGGAGACACCGTTGCGGGCAAAAAAATCCAGCTCATCATCAAGGACGACACCAGCATTCCTGATGTGACCAAGCGCATGGCGCAAGAGCTCATCGTAAACAACAAGGTAAACGTGCTCGCCGGCTTCGGCATCACGCCCTCTGCCTTGGCAACCGCGCCCTTGGCTACCCAGTCCAAAACCCCCCAGGTGGTGATGGCCGCTGCCACCTCGAGCATCACCGAGGCCTCGCCCTACATCGTGCGCACCAGCTTCACACTGCCTCAGGCATCGGTCTCGATTGCAGACTGGGCGCCCAAGAACGGCATCAAGAAGGTCGTGACCCTGGTGTCTGATTACGGCCCGGGCCTCGACGCAGAAAAGTTCTTCAAAGAACGCCTGGTATTCAACGGCGGTACCGTGGTGGACACGTTGCGCGTACCCATGCGCAACCCTGATTTCGCGCCCTTCCTTCAAAAGGTGCGTGACCTGAAGCCCGATGCGCTCTTTGTCTTCGTGCCATCCGGCGCCGGCGCAGCGGTGATGAAGCAGTTCCTCGAGCGCGGCATGGACAAAGCCGGCATCAAGCTCATCGGCACCGGTGACATCACGGATGATGATCAGTTGAACGACATGGGCGACGGCGCTCTGGGCGTGGTGACCTCCCACCACTACTCTGCCGCGCACCCGTCTGCCGTTAACAAGAAGTTTGTTGATGCGTTCCAAAAGGCCAATAACAACCTGCGCCCCAACTTCATGGCCGTGGGTGGTTACGACGGCATGCGCGTGATTTATGAGGCGCTCAAGGCCACCAAGGGTCAGGGCGGTGGCGATGCTTTGTTGGCTGCCATGAAGGGTCAGATTTTCGAGAGCCCACGCGGCCCGATTTTCATCGACGCTCAGACCCGCGATATCGTGCAGAACATCTATTTGCGCAAAGTGGAGAGGAAAGACGGCCAGCTCTACAACGTGGAGTTTGATGTCATCAAAGACGTCAAAGACCCGGGTAAAGCCCGTTAACCGACTCCCCTGATCGCTGACCATGCGTTAAGCAGTGGGCGGCAGTCTGCAGGCACAAAAAGCGATGGCAACGCCCTCGCTTTTTTGTTGCCCGAACTCGGCCGCTCGCCAGCAAGATTGACCCGGAAACTACTTTTATGTTGACCATACTTTTCGACGGCATTGCCTACGGCATGTTGTTGTTCATCCTCGCGGTCGGCCTCGCCGTCACCATGGGGCTGATGAACTTCGTGAACCTCGCGCACGGCGCCTTTGCCATGGTGGGCGGTTACGTCACCGTGCTGCTGATGCAGCGCCTCGATGTTCCCTTTTTGCTGTGCCTGCCGATTGCGTTTGTCACCTCGGCATTGCTGGGCGCCGTTCTGGAGAGAACGCTGTATCGCCCGCTGTACAATCGCCCGCACCTGGACCAGGTGATGTTCTCCATCGGCTTGACCTTCATGGCGGTGGCCGCGGTGGACTACTTTGTGGGCTCCACCCAGCAGATCATGCAGCTGCCTGAATGGCTCAAAGGACGCACCGAAATCGGTGAGGGTGCCTGGATGCTGGGCATGGGCCACTACCGCCTGTTCATCATTGCCGTGTGTGCTGCACTGACCATTGCCCTGCAGCACATCCTGACCAAAACCCGCTTTGGCAGCCGCCTGCGAGCATCGGTGGACGACCAGCGGGTGGCCGCCGGTTTGGGCATCAATGTGAATGTGGTGTTTCTGGCTACCTTTGCAGTGGGCTCCGGACTTGCCGGTCTGGGCGGTGCGCTGGGCGCCGACGTGCTCGGCATGGACCCCACCTTCCCGCTCAAGTTCATGATTTACTTCTTGATCGTGGTGGCCGTGGGCGGTACCTCCAGCATCACCGGGCCACTCTTGGCAGCATTGCTCTTGGGCATTGCTGACGTCGCAGGCAAGTACTACATCCCCAAACTCGGCGCCTTCATTGTGTACAGCCTGATGATCATCATCCTGGTCTGGCGCCCGCAAGGCCTCTTTGTGCGCAAAGGCGGCAAGGCATGAACACCCCGGACTTTTCCTCCATGAACAACACCAATATCCTGATGCGTGCCGGCCGCTGGCGCTGGTGGGAGCTGCTACTCTGGGCGGTGGCCCTGTCACTGCCCTGGGTCATGAACACCCACGCGCTCATCATCAACGAGATTGCCATCGTTGCCCTGTTTGCCCTGTCCCTGGACATCATCCTCGGGTACACCGGCATCGTGTCGCTGGGCCATGCGGCCTTCTTCGGCATGGGCGCCTATACCGCGGCCTTGTTTTCCAAGCACATCAACCCCGACCCCTTGTTCGGCCTGGCCGTGGCCATGGTCGTATCCACGGTGCTGGGTGCCATTTGCAGTGTGACCGTGCAGCGTGGTACCGACCTGACCCGCCTCATGGTGACCATGGGCGTGGGCCTGATCCTGATGGAACTCGCCAACAAGCTCGACTGGCTCACCGGCGGTGCCGACGGCCTGCAGGGCGTGATGATGGGCCCTTTGCTCGGCCGCTTCGAGTTCGACCTGTACGGCAGTACGGCGGCCACCTATTCCATCGTGGTGCTGTTCATCATGTTTGTGCTCGCACGCCGCTTTGTGAACTCGCCTTTCGGCAGCACGCTTAAGGCCATTCACGACAACCGCTTGCGCGCCATGGCCATCGGCATTCCAGTGGCCAGCCGTATTGCAGTGGCTTACACCGTGGCCGCAGGTGCTGCCGGCATGGCCGGGGCACTGCTGGCGCAGACCACCGGCTTTGCTTCGCTGGACGTGTTTGAGTTCCACCGCTCAGCAGACTTGGTGTTGCTGCTGGTCATCGGCGGCGTGGGCTGGTTGTATGGCGGCGTCATCGGTGCCATCGTGTTCAAGGTGTTGCAAGACGCTATATCGAGCATCACCCCCCAGTACTGGACCTTCTGGATCGGCCTCTTCCTCGTGGTGCTCATGCTGGTGGGCCGCGAGCGTGTGGTGCGCCCCTGGACCTGGTTCGGCACATCGTCCTCCAAGAAGAAGGAAGGTGCTGCATGAGCGCCACCTCTACTCCCATGAATTCCAACACCGTACTCAGCGCGCAAGGGCTGGTGATGAAGTTTGGCGGCATCACTGCCACCAACAACGTCACGCTCAACCTGCAAAAAGGTGCGCGCCATGCACTCATCGGTCCCAACGGCGCCGGCAAAACCACACTGATCAACCTGTTGACCGGCGTGCTCCAGCCCACGGAAGGCCGCATCGTGCTCGAGGGTGAGGACATCACGCATTTGGCACCGCACCAGCGCGTGCGTCGTGGCATGGTGCGCACTTTCCAGATCAACCAGCTGTTTGACAGCATGAGCCCGATGCAAACCCTGGCCATGGTGGTCAGCCAGCACAAGGGCCTGGGCGGCAAGTGGTGGCAACCGTTGGGGGCAGACCGCAGCGTGGTAGAGCGGTGTGAGCAGTTGCTCGAGCAGTTCCACCTCAGCAGCGTCATGCACCAGGAAACCCGGGTGCTAGCTTATGGCAAGCGCCGCTTGCTGGAGATTGCGATTGCGCTGGCTTGCGAGCCCCGCGTGCTGTTGCTCGACGAACCGGTGGCCGGTGTGCCTGCCGGCGAGCGCGAAGAGTTGCTGCAAACCGTGGCAGCCCTGCCGGCGGATGTGTCCATCCTTTTGATTGAACATGACATGGATCTGGTCTTCAGCTTTGCAAACCGCATGACGGTGCTGGTCAACGGCACCATGCTCACCGAGGGCAACCCCGAAGAAATTGCCAATGACCCGCAGGTCAAGGCGGTGTACCTCGGCCACGCCGAAGGCGAAGGAGCCCACGCATGACCGAGCTGCTCAAAGTAGAAAACCTGTCTGCCGGTTACGGCGAGGCGGTGGTGTTGCACGGCGTGTCAGTGTCCATCAACGAAGGCGAAACGCTGGCGCTGCTGGGTCGCAATGGCACCGGCAAAACCACGTTCATGAACACCCTGGCCGGCGCCACCCGGCAGCACGGCGGCACCATGCGCTTAGGGGGCGCCGACTTGCACAAAATGCCCCAACACGAGCGGGCGGCCGCCGGTATCGGTTGGGTGCCGCAAGAGCGCAACATCTTCAAGTCGCTCACGGTGGATGAGAACCTCACCGCGGTGGCGCGCCCGGCCCGCGCCGGCCGCAAGGCCGCGATGTGGACCCCCGAGCGCGTGTACGAGCTATTTCCCCGTCTGGCCGAGCGCAAGACCAACTTGGGCACCCAGCTCTCCGGTGGCGAGCAGCAAATGCTGGCCGTGGGCCGCGCGCTGGTGCTCAACCCCACCTTGCTGCTGCTCGACGAGCCTTGTGAAGGCCTCGCGCCCATCATCGTGCAGGAGTTGTTGCGCGCCATTCGCCGCATCACCCGCGAAGAGGGCCTCTCTGCCATCATCGTGGAGCAGCACCCGCAAGCCATCCTGGCCATCAGCGACACCGCTGCGGTGCTGGACCGTGGCACCGTGGTGCACAGCGGCACCGCCCAGAGTTTGCGGGAGCAACCCGAGCTGTTGGATAAGTTGTTGGGTGTGGCCCGCTAAGGGTTGATTTGCTATTAAAAACAGAGCTACTTGCGCATGTTTCATCAGCGCCAGTGGCTCTTTTTACTTCAAAGGAGACAAGCATGAACCGTATCACACGCCGCAGCGCGCTGGCTGCTATCGCTACCTCTGCCTTGGCCGCAGCAGTGCCCGCCATGGCAGACACTTTCCCCAGTAAACCGATCCGCATCGTCGTGCCCTTTGGTGCCGGCGGTGTGGCTGACCTGACAGCCCGCACCGTGGCGCAAAAGCTCTCCGAGTCGTTGGGGCAGCCGGTCATCATCGACAACAAGCCGGGCGCCGGTGGTGTGGGGGCGGGTGAGGCGGTGGCCAAGGCGGAGCCGGATGGCCACACGCTGCTGCTCATGTCCAATGGCACGGCAGTGAGCGCTGGCCTGTTCAAAACACTGCCATTCGATGCCCAGCGCGACTTTGCGCCGGTGTCCACCTTGGGTTTCTTTGACCTCGCGGTGCTTGCGTCTGCCAACGCACCCTACAAAAATCTTGGCGAGCTCATGGCCTTTGCCAAGGCCAACCCCGGCAAGCTCAATGTGGGCACCATCAACATCGGCAGCACCCAGCACCTCGCGGCTGAGCTGTTCAAGTCGCGCACCGGGCTGGACTTTTTGATCGTGCCTTTCAACGGCACGCCCGCACTCACTACCGCCCTGCGTGGCGGGCAGGTGGATGTGGCCATCGAAATCCTCGGGCCGATGATGGGCCAAGTCAACTCCAAGGCGGTGCGCCCGCTGGCCATCCTGGGCGACGAGCGCGCAGCACAGGTGCCCGATGTGCCCACTGTCATGCAAAGCGGCGTGGCCAACTTCGATGTGTCGTCCTGGAACGCGCTGGCGGCTCCCGCCAAAACGCCCAAAGACGTGATCGCCCGCCTCAACAAAGAGGTGCAAGCCGCGTTGGCTCACCCCGATGTGAAGAAAAAGCTGTTTGAGCTCAATGTGTCTGCGCGTGGCTCTACCCCCGAAAAGTTGGGCGAGTTGCTGGGTAGCGAAATCAAGCGCTGGGGCGAAGTGATTACCAAGTCGGGTGTGCCGCGCTTGTAAGTTTTGCTATTATTTCAGGAGCTACTGGCGCATATTTCATGAGCGCTAGTAGCTCATTTCTTATAAATTCAGGGGCGGAAGATGAATCTGGCAACGGGCCGGCTCGGGCTGGTGGGGTACGGCGAAGTCGGGCGCATTTTCAGTGCCGGGTTGTTGCCGCACGTTCACAGCGTCAGTGCATGGGACATCAAGTTTCATGATGCTGCGGGTGCGGCTACCACGGGCGGCGTGCTGCAGGCGACCTCCGTGCAAGCGCTGTGCGATGCCAGCGATTGGGTCATCAGTGCGGTGACCGCGTCGAACACCCTTACGGTCGCGCAAGCGGCAGCCCCGCACCTGCGTGCGGGCATGGTGTTTCTGGACCTCAACTCTGCGTCACCCGGTACCAAGCAGCAAGCCGCTGCATTGGTGCAGGCCACCGGTGCGCACTATGTAGAGGCCGGCGTCATGACCTCGGTGCCGCCCTATGGCATCCGCGTGCCCATGTTGCTGGGCGGCTCGCAGGCCGCCATCTTGGCCGCCGCTTTGCAGGCGCTGGGCATGGATGCCAAGGCCGTGTCGGCCGACATCGGCGTGGCCTCGGCCATCAAAATGTGCCGCAGCGTCATGATCAAAGGGCTTGAGGCGCTGGTCATCGAGAGCTACACCACCGCCCGTGCCTACGGGGTGGAAGCGCATGTGTTGCCCACATTGGCCGAGACTTTCCCGAGCATCGATTGGGAGAAGCAGGGCGCCTACTTCTTCAGCCGCGTTGCCCAACACGGCCAGCGCCGCGCGGAAGAAATGCGCGAATCCGCCCGCACCGTCGCTGAGGTCGGCTTTGCGCCCACCATGGCCAGTGCGATTGCCGACAAACAGCAGTGGGTGGCTGACCAAGCCCGCGCGGGTACCTTTGCCGACATCGCCCCTAACGCCATTTGGCAGGACTACGCCGACGCACTCCTCGCCCGTCGCTCCACTCTCTGACAGGTTCTGATGCTTGATATTCTGGCCATCACCGGCCCCATTTACCTGTGCATTGCCATGGGTTACCTCTGCACCCGCATGGGGGTGTTCAGCAAACCTGATTTGCGTGTACTGGGCAAATTTGTACTCAACCTGGCCTTGCCTGCGCTCTTGTTCAATGCCATTGCCCAGCGCCCGCTGGCTGACGTGATGCACATGGACTACCTGCTCGCTTATGGCCTGGGCTCTGCGGTCATGATGCTGGCGGGCTACCTCTGGGCCCGTTATGTGAACCACAGCACCGGCAGCTACCGTGCCTTTTTCGCCATGGGCACCTCATGCTCCAACAGTGGCTACATGGGTTATCCGGTGGCGCAGCTGGTGCTGGGCAGCATTGCCCCGGTGGCGCTGGCGCTCAATATGGTGTTTGAAAACCTCATCAAGCTGCCTGTGCTTCTCACGCTGGCCGACAACGCCGATGCCGGCGGCCACCGCCGCTGGCGCACCGTGTTGCTGGATATTGCGCGGGGCTGGGTTCGCACCCCCATGCTGGTGGTGATTCCGCTGGCACTGCTGGTTTCGGTGATGGGCTGGGTGCTGCCCAGCCCGGTGGCACGCACCATTACCTTGTTCTCGCAAGTGACTACCGGCCTTGCGTTGTTCATCATCGGCGGAGCCCTGGTGGGATTGCAGCTCAAGGGCAAGCGCCGGCTGGTGGGTCAGATCACCATCGGCAAGCTGGTGTTGCACCCGCTGTGTGTGTTTCTTGCGTTCACCTTCGTGGTGCCGATTGCCGATCCGCAACTGCGCACCGCCGCCTTGCTCTACGCCGCCATGCCCATGCTGGGCATTTATCCCATCCTCGCGCTGAAGTATGGTCATGAAGAGGTGAGCGCCGCCACCTTGCTGGCTGCCACGGTAGGCTCGTTTTTCACATTGAATGTGCTTTTGTGGGTGTTGAAGCACTACCCGCTTTAGCCGTGGTGCCCGTGTGACGAAAGGCAGGTAGCCGACCACCATCGCAGTGGTGCAGGTACAGCCTTGGGATATCGTCTGGCGCTTCTGCTCGATGGATCTGCAGATGTGCAGCGTGTCGACATGACGCTGCTTCGCGATCCATAGCGAGCCTGCTTCATCAGTCCGCATTGACCCGCCCGCCGCTGATCACGGGTTTCCAGCGGGCGATTTCTGCGGCAATCAACTTTCCGAAATTGGCGGGTGTATCCGGCGTGGCGATGGCGCCCTCTGCGTTCAGCCGGCTTTTGAGTTCGGGCGAGTTCAGCGCTTGGTTGACCTGCGCGTTGAGCTTGGCCACCACATCGGCTGGAGTACCGGCAGGTGCCACTACGCCGTACCACTGGTCGGCCTCAAAGCCGGGGTAGCCGCTTTCTGCCACGGTGGGCAGGTCCGGCAGCACGTCCATGCGCTTGGGGCTGGAGACCGCGAGCGCGCGTAATTGCCCGTTTTTGATCTGGTTGATCATGGCCGGTGCGCCGGTAAACAGCACCTGGATTTGACCGCCCACCAGGTCGGTCACAGCGGGCGCGGTGCCGCGGTAGGGAATGTGCAGCAACGAGCTGCCGGTTTGCAGCTTGAAGTACTCGCTGGCCAGGTTGGCAGCGCTGCCGTTGCCACCGGAGCCGTAGTTCAGTTGGCCGGGTTTGGCTTTGGCCAGTGCCACCAGTTCTTTCACGTTTTTGGCCGGCACGCTGGGGTGCACTACCAACACGTTGGGCACGCGCGCCACCCAGGCTACCGGCGCGAAGCTCTTGATGGGGTCGTAAGGCAGGTTGGGGTAGAGCGAAGGGTTGACCGCCAGTGTGCCGATGTGGCCCATGAGCAGGGTGTAGCCGTCGGCCGGGGCTTTGGCCACCTTGTCAGCGCCAATGGAACCGCCTGCGCCGGGCACGTTCTCGATGACCACCGGTTGGCCCCAGGCTTCGTTGAGCTTCTGCCCGATGGCACGCGCCAGGATGTCGGTAGATCCGCCGGGGGTGAAGGGCACCACCAGTCGGATGGGCTTGGCGGGGTAGGTTGCGGCCGTCTGTGCCACCGCAGATTGTGAAAGAAAAAGGCCGCTAGCGCCCGCTAATACTGC
This sequence comes from Rhodoferax potami, assembly GCF_032193765.1. Taxonomy (NCBI): domain Bacteria; kingdom Pseudomonadati; phylum Pseudomonadota; class Betaproteobacteria; order Burkholderiales; family Comamonadaceae; genus Rhodoferax; species Rhodoferax potami. The sequence continues at coordinate 2,846,470 of NZ_JAVBIJ010000001.1, read as the reverse complement.
GCAGGCAGCTATGAATTTGGTAGTGGCTTGGGGCATTTTTGTCTCCTCGTGAATCGTTATGGAGACAGTGTGCAGGCAGCATTAGGCGCAAAGCAAGCTGCGCATGGCATAGCAGCTATGCAAAAAGCGGTGCTGCGGTTAACGGTGAATCGCTTCCAGCACCACTTTGCTGACCACGTCCATCGCCTTGCGCTGCGTCTGGGTGGTGGGGCGGCGGGCGGACCACACCAGCATCAGCTGGCTCATAATGCGCGGGGTGTGGATGGACTGCACCGTGAAGGTCTCGGGGTTGTCGAAGTTGCTCAGTGTGTAGCTGGGCAACACTGCGTGGCCCATGCCTTCTTTCACCAGGTTCAGGATGGCGTTGAGCCCGTCCACCTCCAGCAGCACTTCAGGCCGGCGGCCCAGCGCCATCATTTCGCCTTCGAGAAGGATGCGGAATGCATTGGGCCGACTGGGCAGGATCAGCGGTAGCGCTGCTACTTCTTTGAGGCTGATGGCGGGCGCCGTTTTGCTTTTGCCTTTTTTACCGCCGTCGGGGTTGTGCGAGATGAGCGAGAGCTCGTCTTCATCCAGCGTGCTCATTTCCAGATCGGTGCTCTGGCCGGGGTTGTAGAGCACCGCCATGTCGAGGTTGCCCAAGCGCAGGCCTTCGTGCATTTGCACCGAAAAGCCTTCGGTGAGCGTCAGGTGGGCCTGGGGCAGGGCTTCGCGAAAGGCCTTCACCAGCGGAACGGTGATCAGCTTGGAGAGGCTGGGCGGCAGGCCGATGGACACCCTTCCGGCCAGCGCGCCGCGCGCCGCGCCCATCTCTTCGCGGGTGAGTTGCACCTGGTGCAGGATGCCGCGGCCGTGCTCCAGCAGCAGCTTGCCGGCTTCGGTGGGCACTGCGCCACGGCCGTTGCGGGTGAGCAGGTTCTGGCGCAGCTCCACCTCCAGCAGGCGGATCTGGCGGCTCAGCGCAGGCTGCGCCACGTCCAGCGAGATGGAGGCGCGGGTAAAGCTGCCCATTTCGGCCACGCGCACAAAGTATTCCAACTGTTTCAAGTCCATAGCAACAAATCCATAGCGGCTTTCGGGAGTGGGGGAGTTTCTTCTGAGAATAGCTGCGCGTCAATTATGCCGATATGTGATAGCTGCTAGTCGCCCCCTCGGCTTATCAAAGCCGGCGTGCCCGACCAGAATACCCAGCATGCAAATCTCTGCCTCGCCCTCCCACGCCCCTGCTGGATCGATCCTGAAAGCCATCTCCTCCATGGCCACGCGCCAGGTGTTGACTGAGCTGGCCGAGGCCTATGAATCCGCCACGGGCGTGCACCTCGCGCTGCAGTCCGTGGGCGGAGTAGACGCTGCCAAGCGGGTGCAAGCGGGCGAGGTTTTCGACATCGTGTTTCTCGCGTCGGACGCCATCGAGAAGCTATTGGCGGCAGGCTTTCTTGCGGCCGGTGGCCGGGTTGATTTGGTGCACTCCGGCGTCGCCGTCGCGGTGAAAGAGGGCGCTGCGACGCCCGACATCAGCTCGGAAGCAGCAGTGCGTACAGCCGTGTTGGCCGCACCGACTCTGAGCTACTCCACCGGCCCGAGTGGCGTGGCGCTGGCCAAACTGTTTGAGCGTTGGGGCATTGCCGACGAGATTCAAAGCCGCATCGTGCAAGCCCCCCCGGCGTGCCGGTGGGCACGCTGGTAGCGCAGGGCGAAGTGGCGCTGGGCTTTCAGCAGCTCAGCGAGTTGATTCACGTGCAAGGCATCCGCATCGTCGGGCCCTTGCCCGCTGGCATCCAAATCACCACCACCTTTTCTGCGGGCCTCGGCGCCCATAGCAGCCAAGCCGCCGCCGTGCGCGCGTTGCTGGACTACATGGCATCCCCCCAAGCCGCCGCCGCCAAGCTGCGCCAGGGCATGGAGCCCGCGTAAATACACACACTGACAACATCACCGGAGACTTCCATGATCATTGATTGCCACGGCCACTACACCACCGCCCCCAAGGCGCTGGAGAACTGGCGCAACGCCCAGATCGCCAACCTGTCCACGCCCGAACTGGGCCCCAAGGTGGCTGACCTGAAGATCAGCGATGACGAGCTGATCGAAACCATCGAATCCAACCAGCTTCGCCTGATGAAAGAGCGGGGCTCCGACCTCACCATCTTCAGCCCGCGCGCCAGCTTCATGGCCCACCACATTGGCGACTTCAACACCAGCGCCACCTGGGCGGCCATCTGCAACGAACTGTGCTTCCGCGTGAGCCAGCTTTTTCCTGACCACTTCATCCCCGCGGCCATGCTGCCCCAAAGCCCCGGCGTGGACTCTGCCACCTGCATCCCCGAGCTGGTGAAGTGCGTGGAGCAGTACGGCAATGTGGGCATCAACCTGAATCCCGACCCCAGCGGCGGCCACTGGACATCGCCCCCTTTGAGCGACAAGCACTGGTACCCCATTTACGAGAAGATGGTGGAGTACGACATCCCCGCGATGATCCACGTGTCCACCAGCTGCAACGCCTGCTTCCACACCACCGGCGCCCACTACCTGAACGCGGACACCACCGCCTTTATGCAGTGCCTGACCAGCGATTTGTTCAAGCAATTTCCCACGCTCAAGTTCCTGATTCCGCATGGCGGCGGCGCAGTGCCTTACCACTGGGGCCGTTTCCGCGGCTTAGCGCAGGAACTCAAGAAGCCCCTGTTGGAAGAGCACCTGCTCAACAACATTTACTTTGACACCTGCGTGTACCACCAGCCCGGTATTGATCTGCTCAACACCGTGATCCCGGTGAAGAACGTGTTGTTTGCGTCCGAAATGATTGGTGCGGTGCGCGGGATTGATCCGCAGACCGGCCACTACTACGACGACACCAAGCGCTACATCGAAGCGTCCAAGATCCTGAGTGCGGATGACCGGCACCAGATTTACGAAGGCAATGCGCGGCGCGTCTTTCCGCGCCTGGATGCGGTTTTGAAGGCCAAGGGGCAGTAACTTGGTTTTGCGTTTGGGTAGGGGCTCGGGGTGGCTATGCGTTTTGCTGCGTGTCCCCCGCCCGCTTTGCGGGCTCCTCCTTTACCTACGCAAAACGCATAACCACCCCAAGCCTTGCCAGCGTTTTTGGATAGGTGGCTGAATGAAGTCAATTTCGTTCGCAGCGGCAGAGCAGGGGTGAGTGCCGCAGCGAAGTCAAGGAGGAGCCCGCGCAGCGGGCGGGGGACATGAGCGGAGGTACTCACCCCTGCTCTGTCGCGGGCTCAGAGATAAGTGTGTTCAGCGAAAACAACGGCGAAAAATATTGAGGAGTATTGAAATGTATGAACTAGGCGTTTGCTACCGCAACATCACCCGCGCAGACCGCGCTGCCGCTGACGGTTTGGCCGCTCTGGGCTCTGCCACCGTGCACGAGGCCATGGGTCGCGTGGGCTTGCTCAAGCCCTATATGCGCCCCATCCAGAGCGGCGTGCAGGTGTCCGGCACCGCAGTGACCGTGCTGCTGCAACCCGGCGACAACTGGATGATGCATGTGGCCGCGGAGCAGATCCAGCCCGGCGACATCGTGGTGGCCACGGTCACGGCGGAGTGCACCGACGGTTTCTTCGGCGACTTGCTGGCAACCAGCTTCCAAGCCCGCGGCGCTCGCGCCCTCATCATCGAAGGCGGTGTGCGCGATGTGAAGGAGCTGCAGCGCATGGGCTTCCCCGTTTGGAGCAAAGCCATTAGCAGCAAGGGCACCATCAAGGCGACCTTGGGCTCGGTGAACATTCCCATTGTGTGTGCCGGCATGTTGGTGACCCCTGGTGACGTTATCGTGGCGGATGACGACGGCGTGGTGTGCGTGCCCGCAGCCAAAGCTGTTGCCACGCTGGCCGCTGCCCAGAAGCGTGAAAGCTTCGAAGGCGAAAAGCGCGAGAAGCTGGCCGCCGGCGTGCTGGGGCTGGACATGTACAAGATGCGCGAGCCCTTGGCTGCGCTGGGTTTGAAGTACATCGACTGAAAGCCCGCTATGACCAAACCTACTTCGGGTGACTTCACCAAAACTGCTGGCTGGATGGACTGGTACACCGGCCCATCTACGCCTACCTTCCAACTGCCTGCAGGCGCTGTCGATGCGCACTGCCACGTGTTCGGCCCCGGTGCCGAATTTCCCTATGCGCCTGAGCGCAAGTACACGCCGTGTGATGCCTCCAAACACCAGCTGTTCGCCTTGCGCGACCACCTGGGCTTTGAGAAGAACGTCATCGTGCAAGCCACCTGCCACGGTGCCGACAACCGCGCCATGGTGGACGCGCTGCTCGCCAGCAAGGGCAAAGCGCGCGGTGTGGCCACGGTCAAGCGCAGCGTCACCGATGAAGAAATCCAGGCCATGCACGACGCCGGTGTGCGCGGCGTGCGCTTCAACTTCGTCAAGCGCCTGGTGGACTTCACGCCCAAGGACGAGCTGATGGAAATTGCCGGCCGCATTGCGAAATGGGGCTGGCACGTGGTGATCTACTTTGAGGCGGTGGACCTGCCCGAGCTGTGGGACTTTTTCACCGCACTGCCTACTACGGTGGTGGTGGACCACATGGGCCGGCCCGATGTGTCGCTGCCGGTAGACGGCCCGCAATTCGCCTTGTTTGAAAAGTTCATGCGAGAGCACAGCAATGTGTGGAGCAAAGTGAGCTGCCCCGAGCGCCTGAGCGTCAGCGGCCCCAAAGCCTTGAACGGCGAGCAACACGCTTACCGCGATGTGATTCCGTTTGCCAAGCGCATCGTGGAGCAATTCCCTGACCGCGTGTTGTGGGGTACCGACTGGCCGCACCCCAACCTGAAGGACCACATGCCCGATGACGGCCTGCTGGTGGACTTTATTCCCCATATCGCCACCACCCCAGAGCTGCAACGCAAGCTGCTGGTGGACAACCCCAACCGCCTCTATTGGAAGGACTGATGGCCCCCACGCTCTGCCGCTGCGCGGATCGCTGCCCCCGGAGGGGGCGCAAATCGCCTTGGGGCGGCCCTGCGGCGATTTCTATTGTTTTGAGAAAGTACTGAATGGCACTCGACAAACCCTACCAGGACATCCCCGGCACCATCATTTTTGATGCCGAGCAAAGCCGCAAAGGCTACTGGCTCAACCAGTTCTGCATGAGCCTGATGAAAGCCGACAACCGCGCGCGCTTCAAGGTCGACCAACGCGCCTACCTGAATGAATGGCCCATGAGCGAGGATCAACGCCAGGCTGTGATTGACATGGACCTGAACCGCGCTATGCAGCTAGGCGGCAACATTTACTTCCTGGCCAAGATCGGCGCCACCCATGGCCGCAGCTTTCAGCAGATGGCCGGCAGCATGACCGGCATGACCGAAGAAGAGTACCGCGCCATGATGTTGGCCGGTGGCCGCTCGGCCGAAGGCAATCGCTACATCGGTGAGGACGGCGACGCCCAAGCCCACCGCCAACCCCAAGGCCAACAACCCACCGTTGGTGGCAAGAAAGACTGAACCCCATGGCCAAAATTACCGCCTCTGTATTCACCTCCCACGTGCCGGCCATCGGCGCTGCCATAGACCTGGGCAAGACCCAGGAGGACTACTGGAAGCCGCTGTTTGCCGGCTACGACTTCTCCAAGCAATGGATGAAGGACAACAAGCCCGACGTGATCTTCTTGGTCTTCAACGACCACGCGACCGCCTTCAGCCTGGACATGATTCCCACCTTCGCCATTGGCACGGCGGCGGAGTACACCCCCGCCGACGAGGGCTTCGGCCCCCGCCCGGTGCCCAAGGTGCAAGGCCACCCTGACCTGGCTTCGCACATCGCGCACTCGGTGATCCAGCAGGACTTTGACCTCACCATCGTCAACAAGATGGATGTGGACCACGGCCTGACCGTGCCCCTGAGCCTGATGTGCGGTGAAAAAGACCCGGTCAAGGACAGCTGGCCCTGCCCGGTGATTCCGTTTGCAGTCAACGTGGTGCAGTACCCCGTGCCTAGCGGCCAGCGTTGCTTCAACTTGGGCAAGGCGATCCGCAAGGCGGTGGAAAGCTACGACGAAGATCTGAATGTGCACATCTGGGGCACCGGCGGCATGAGCCACCAGTTGCAAGGCGCGCGTGCCGGCCTGATCAACCGTGAGTGGGACAACGCGTGGATGGACCAGATGATTGCCGACCCGGCCGCCTGCGCCGCTACGCCGCACATCGACTACGTGCGCGAAGCCGGCAGTGAAGGCATTGAGCTGGTGATGTGGCTGATCGCCCGCGGCGCCATGTCTGATGTGCCCTACGATGCTACAGATTTGGAAGCAGCCCGCGCACATTCTGTGAGCGTCAAGCACCGTTTTTACCATGTGCCCGCCAGCAACACGGCGGTGGGACATTTGATTTTGGAAAACAACTGATATGAGCAAAACCATCAAAGTCGCCCTCGCGGGCGCCGGCGCTTTCGGCGTCAAACACCTGGACGGCATCAAGAACATCGAGGGCGTGGAAGTTATCTCCCTGATCGGCCGTGAGTTGGACAAAACCAAAGAAGTGGCCGCCAAGTACGGCGTAGGCCATGTGACCACCGAGCTGTCGGAAAGCCTGGAACTTCCTGAGCTGGACGCAGTAATTTTGTGCACCCCGACCCAGATGCACGCCGAGCAGACGCTGGCTTGTTTGAAAGCCGGTAAGCACGTGCAAGTGGAAATCCCCTTGGCTGATAGCTGGGCGGGTGCCGATGCGGTCGTTGCAGAGCAAAGGCGCACCGGCTTGGTGGCCATGTGCGGCCATACCCGCCGCTTCAACCCCAGCCACCAGTATGTGAATGAGCAGATCACGGCCGGCAAGTTCAATATCCAGCAGATGGATGTGCAGACCTACTTTTTCCGCCGCACCAACACCAATGCGCTGGGCCAAGCCCGCAGCTGGACCGACCACTTGCTGTGGCACCACGCTGCGCACACCGTGGACTTGTTTGCCTACCAGGCCAACAGCCCCATCGTGCAGGCCAACGCCATCCAGGGGCCCATCCACCCGGTGCTCGGCATCGCCATGGACATGAGCATCCAGCTGCGCGCGGCCAACGGTGCCATCTGCACCTTGTCATTGAGCTTTAACAACGACGGCCCCTTGGGCACTTACTTCCGCTACATCGGCGACACAGCGACTTACCTCGCCCGTTACGACGATTTGTATACCGGCAAGGAGGAGAAGATCGACGTGAGCCAAGTGGCCGTCAGCATGAACGGTATTGAGCTGCAAGACCGCGAGTTCTTTGCCGCCATCAAAGAGGGGCGCGAACCCAACTCCAGTGTGGGCCGCGTGCTGGACTGCTACCGCGTGCTGCACCAGTTGGAGCAGCAATTGGCCCAACAGAAATAGAGCCCCGACCTACAATGCAACGCCATGCCTGCACGAGCCGGCATGGCGTTTTTTATTGAGGTGTATGCAATGCCCTTTCCCCTTGAGCCGGATGCGGTCTCCCACGGAATCCAGCTGGCGGTTGCGCCCGTCTTTCTTTTGACAGCAGTGTCCGGCATGATTGCGGCGGTGGCCGGACGACTGGCGCGCATCATCGACCGGGCGCGCAATGTGGAAACTCGCATCAAGCAGGGCGCCCACCCTGCGGAAGATGCAGATGGCTATACCGAACTCGCGGAGCTGCGAACTCGCGGTTTGCTAGCGAACTCGAGTATTGCGTTGCTAACAGCCTGTGCGTTCCTGATCGGCCTCACCATCGTGGTGTTGTTCCTTGGCGAGACGATTGACTTCCCCGGCTTACGTATCTCCATCTTTACGTTTGTCGGGGGTGTCGTGTGCTTTTTGAGCGCCTTGATCTGCTTCATGGTGGAGACTTTCATCGCCACCCGCCTGCTCAATTTCGGGCGAAAAAAGCGCTAACTTTTCTTCACTTCCACTGCACAGTCGTAAAACGTAGGCGCCCGGCCCATATCGGTCAGGCGTTGGCTGGTCAGCTCGTTTACATTGGTGCCGTCGCGACCCAGCTTGCGCCACCAGATGCCCAGGCCGTTGACCACTCCGGGGCGTGCGCGGGCGGACACGCGCGCCACACAGCGGTGGGTGCCGCGGGCGTTAAATACCGTCACCTCATCCCCATCCGCAATGCCGCGTGGCGCAGCATCGGTTTCATGCAGTTCCACCAAGGGTTCGCCTTCGATGTCGCGCAGGCTCTTTACGTTCACAAAGGTGGAGTTCAAGAAATTGCGCGCGGGCGGCGAGATCATCGCCAGCGGGTATCTCGCATCCGCTCCTGCGGGTTCGTAGTTGGGCAGGTGGTCGGGCAGGCCGTCGTCCCCGCGCGCAGCCAGGCGTGCGCTGAAAAACTCGCACTTGCCGCTTGGTGTTGGAAAGCCGCCATCGGCAAACGGTGCATCGGAAACGGGCAGGGGCGCGTAGCCCTGGCTCAGTAGCAAGCCAAAGTCCACCTTGTCGCCAAAGGCCGTGCGACACAGGCTCTCATCGGACTCGGCAAACACGTCTTCGGTATAGCCCATGCGCTGGGCGAGATCACGGAAGAACTGGGTGTTGGTGCGGGCCTCGCCCAGCGGGGCTATGGACGGGCGGTTGAGCAGGATGTCGGTGTGTCCATAGCTGCTGTGCACGTCCCAGTGTTCGAGCTGGGTGGTGGCGGGCAACACGTAGTCGGCGTAGTCGGCGGTGTCCGTCTGGAAGTGTTCCAGCACCACGGTAAACAGGTCTTCGCGCGCAAAGCCTTGTACCACCTTGGCGGATTCCGGGGCCACCGCGACCGGGTTACTGTTGTAAACGATCAGGGCTTCAATCGCCGGACCGAACTCGGGGCTGGCCGGGCGCAGCAGGTCATCGCCAATGGTGCTCATGTTGATGGTGCGGGGCGTGCGGCCGGCCAGGAGTTCCGGCCGCTCAAGTGCCATGGTCTGGGTGGGCACATAGCCCGAGCTGGACAGCAACACGCCGCCTGCGCGGTGCCGCCAGGCGCCCACTAGGGCGGGAAGGCAGGCAATCGCGCGCACGGCATTGCCGCCGCCACGCACCCGCTGCAGACCATAGTTCATGCGGATGGCCACAGGCTCGCCTGCGCGTGCCGTTTGGCCGTATTCGCGTGCCAGCGCGCGCACTTCGTCGGCGGTGATGCCACACACCTCTGCGGTGCGCTCGGGCGTCCACTGCAGGGCCCGTTCGCGCAGGCCCTCCCACCCAAGGGTGTGGCGGGCGATGTAGTCGTGGTCCAGCCAGTCGTGGGTGATCAGCTCATGCATCAGGCCCAGCGCGAGGGCGGCATCGGTGCCGGGCAGCAGGGCGATGTGCTGGTGACATTTCTCGGCCGTCTCGGAGCGGCGCGGGTCGATGCAGATGATGCGCGCGCCATTGCGCTTGGCGGTTTGCACATAGCGCCAGAAGTGCACATTGCTGGCAATCGAGTTGCTGCCCCAGATCAGGATGAGTTTGGCCTCTGCAAAAAACTCCACCTTGGTGCCGACTTTGTTGCCCAGAGTGAAGGTCAGTGCTTCAGCACCTGCCGAGGCGCAAATAGTGCGGTCCAGCCGGGCGGCGCCTATTCTGTTGAAAAAGCGGGCTGCCATGCCTTCGCCCTGCACACGCCCCATGGTGCCGGCGTAGCTGTAGGGCTGAATGGCCTGCGGGTCACGGGCGGCAATGGCCTGGAGCTTGTTCGCAATGTCGCTCAGTGCCTCGTCCCAGCTCACGCGCTCAAACTGGCCGGACCCTTTGGGCCCCACGCGTTTGAGCGGGTGCAGCAGGCGTTCGGGGTGGTAGGTGCGCTCGGTGTAGCGCGATACCTTGGTGCACAGCGCGCCATTGGTGGCAGGGTGGTCCGGGTTGCCCTGGACTTTGATCGCAATGCCGTCTTGCACCGTGACCAGCATCGAGCAGGTGTCCGGGCAGTCGTGGGGGCAGGCGCCCAGAATCTGGGTGGCTGCGGTGGCGGGGGTGTGAGTGGTCGCGGGAGTGTCTGAGTGCATGTGCGGACTTTACCGAATTGCGTATGCTCTTGCGATGACACAAACGGGACATTTCTGTCCCCGCGGAGGACACTTGCCATGAAATTGATCGAACCCATTGTTGCCAACACCCCCGAAATTGCGTCCCTGCGCAAAGACATCCATGCCCACCCGGAGCTGTGTTTCCAAGAGGTGCGCACGGCCGATGTGGTGGCCGCCAAACTGACCGAGTGGGGCATTCCGATCCACCGCGGCATGGGCACTACCGGGGTGGTGGGCATTGTGAAAGCCGGCACCTCCAGCCGCGCACTGGCTTTGCGCGCCGACATGGACGCCCTGCCCATGCAAGAGTTCAACACCTTTGCCCACGCTAGCAAACATGCCGGCAAGATGCACGCCTGCGGGCACGACGGCCACACCGCCATGCTGTTGGCAGCGGCGCAGCACTTTGCCAAGCAGCGCAATTTTGACGGCACGGTGTACTTGGTGTTCCAGCCCGCCGAAGAAGGTGGCGGCGGCGCCCGCGAGATGATCAAGGACGGCTTGTTTGAGCAGTTTCCGGTGGAGGCGGTGTTCGGCATGCACAACTGGCCGGGCATGGCCGCGGGCACCTTTGCGGCCAGCGCAGGCCCGGTGATGGCATCCAGCAACGAATTCAAGATCACCATCCGCGGCAAGGGCGGCCATGCGGCCATCCCGCACAACGCCATCGACCCGGTGGTGGTGGCTTGCCAGCTGGTGCAGGGTTTTCAAACCATCATCAGCCGCAATGTGAAACCGATTGATGCGGGCGTGATCTCGGTCACCATGATCAACGCCGGGGAAGCCACCAACGTGATTCCTGACCGCTGCGAGTTGCAAGGCACGGTGCGCACCTTCTCGATCGAGGTCTTGGACCTGATTGAGCGCCGCATGCGCGAGATGAGCGAGAGCCTGTGCGCCGCGTTCAACACCCGGGTGGAATTTGCCTTTGTGCGCAACTACCCGCCCACGGTCAATGCGCCCAAAGAGGCCGCATTTGCCCGCAAAGTCATGGAGAGCATCGTCGGCGCGGACAAGGTCTACACCCAGGAGCCCACCATGGGCGCCGAAGACTTTTCATTCATGCTGCAAGCCAAACCCGGCTGCTACGCCTTTATCGGCAACGGGGACGGCGACCACCGCACCATGGGCCACGGCGCCGGGCCTTGCACCTTGCACAACCCGAGCTACGACTTCAACGACGAGTTGCTGCCCTTGGGAGCTACTTTCTGGGTGCGTTTGGCGGAAGAGTGGTTAGCGACGGACGTCTGACATCAAGGCGTCAGTTCAATGGCGTAGCGGTCTTTTGCCATTTGCAGCAGGCCGTCAAAAATCAGGTTGTCCACCAGTTCAAACGGGCGTGTCATGCTGGGAGCCATTTTCCAGCCCGCACCGCCGGTCATGATGCAGGCCGGATCTGCACCGCAATGGGCTTTGACGTGTTGCACCATCCGCTCCACGGCCCCCGCAATCGCAAAGGTCCCGCCGCTGGTGAGTGCGTCGCTGGTGTTGGTCGGGAAATCACGCACTTCGCCCGTCGGCACATGCAAGCCGGCGGTGCCGGACTCCAGTGCTCTGAGCATGATGCCGTGGCCGGGCAGGATCAGCCCGCCCAAGAATTTGCCTTGCGCATCGATGGCTTCTACTGTCACCGCTGTGCCCACCATGACCAGCACCATGGGGCGTGCCGGGCCTTGGCTCAGCATGTGGTGGTAGGCCCCGATCATCGCGACCCAGCGGTCCGCCCCGAGGCGGGTGGGGTGGTCGTAGCCATTGCGTAAGCCGGCTTCGGCTTCGCTGGAGACCACCCATTGCGGCACCACATCCCACAGGTCCATCTGCTCTTGTACCCGGCGTTTGACGGCATCTCCAGCCACCACGCACCCCAATACATGGCGCGGTGAGGGCAGTCCGCTCCAGGCACCATCCGCGAGCTTGTCGATGTTCTCCAGAAACTCGGCACCTTGTGCCAACAAGGCTGCACCGGGGCGGGGGGATGCGTAGTGTGCCCATTTGAGGCGTGTGTTGCCGATGTCCAGCGCGAGAAATGTCATGGTGCCGCAAGCAGTGTCTTGATAAGTCGCACTCTACCGGATTCAGCACCGCAGACGAGAGCCAATGGCGCTCAGTGCTAAGTACTTACCCTAGGGCAGGCCGTAAGCCACCGTGAGGGTGATTGGTTTACAGTTGACGTTTACGTAAACGTCAATCACGCCGCTGAGCGCGGCAACCCTTTGTGAGTAACCCATGACCGATCTGTCTGCTGACTACAAAGCCCTGGCCAATTACCGCCCGACCCACAAAGTGCGGTTTGTCACCGCGGCCAGCCTGTTTGACGGGCACGACGCAGCCATCAACATCATGCGACGCATCCTGCAAGGCATGGGGGCAGAGGTGATCCACCTGGGCCACAACCGCAGTGTTGATGAGGTGGTCACAGCAGCCCTGCAGGAAGATGTGCAAGGCATTGCCATCAGCTCCTACCAGGGCGGGCATGTCGAGTACTTCAAGTACATGGTCGACTTGCTGCGGGAGCGTGGCGGTTCGCACATTCAGGTGTTTGGCGGCGGTGGCGGGGTGATCGTGCCGGCCGAAATCCGAGAGCTGCATGCGTATGGGGTGGCCCGCATTTACAGCCCGGAAGACGGTCAACGCATGGGGCTGGCCGGCATGATTGGCGAAATGGTGATGCGCTGCGACAAAGACATCACGGCCCTGGCACCCACTGATTTGTCGGCGATTCAGGGCCACACAGAGGCCAGTTGGCGCGCCCTTTCCCAGCTTTTGACGGCAGCAGAGGCTTCCAAGCTAAATCCGGCTTTGGCGCAGGAAATGCGTGCGCAAGCAGCTACTAAAAAGATAGCGGTTGTGGGTATCACCGGCACCGGTGGTGCCGGCAAGTCCAGCCTGACGGATGAACTGATCCGCCGCCTGCGGCTGGACCAGAACGACGCTTTGCGTGTCGCGGTCATTTCCATCGACCCGAGCCGCCGCAAGAGCGGGGGCGCGCTCTTGGGCGACCGTATTCGCATGAATGCCATCTCGCCTTGGCAGCAGGGCTCCCGGGTGTTCATGCGCAGCCTAGCTACGCGGGATTTCGGCTCTGAAATCAGCGCGGCGCTGCCGGATGTGATTGCGGCCTGCAAGGTGGCCGGCTTTGATGTGATCGTGGTCGAAACCTCCGGCATCGGCCAGGGCGATGCGGCCATCGTGCCGCATGTGGATGTGCCCTTGTATGTCATGACCCCCGAATTCGGTGCCGCCAGCCAGCTCGAAAAAATCGATATGCTGGACTTTGCTGAGCTTGTAGCGATCAATAAGTTTGACCGCAAGGGTGCCAGCGATGCGCTGCGCGACGTGGCCAAACAGGTGCAACGCAACAAAGAAGCCTGGGGCACCCCCACCGAGCAGATGCCGGTGTTCGGTACCATGGCTGCGCGCTTCAACGACGATGGCGTGACCGCCCTCTACCAAGCGGTGCTGCCGCGCCTTAAGGCCTTGGGCGTATCGCTCCAGGACGGCACCTTGCCCCGGGTGAGCGTGCGTCACAGCTCCAACCAGACGCCGGTGGTGCCAGCAGCGCGCACCCGTTATTTGGCCGAAATCAGCGACACGGTGCGGGGCTACAAGAAACGCGCCAAAGAACAAGCCCGCCTGGCCCGCGAAATCCAGCAACTGCGCGAAAGCGGCCGCATGCTGCACGAATCGGATCCCGACAAAGCCGGCGCGGTGCAAGCCGTGGCAGATCTGGCGGATCAACGCGTGGAGCGCATGGGCGCCGCAGAGCGCAAGCTGCTGGCTCAGTGGCCTGAGATGCAAAAAGCCTACGCGGGTGATGAGTACGTGGTGAAGATCCGCGACAAAGAAATCCGCACCGCACTCACCACCAAGAGCTTGAGCGGTACCACCATCCGCAAAGTGGCTTTGCCGCAGTACGAAGACCATGGCGAAATTCTGAAGTGGCTGATGCTGGACAACGTGCCCGGCAGCTACCCCTACACCGCAGGTACCTTTGCCTTCAAGCGCGAGGGCGAGGACCCGACCCGTATGTTCGCGGGCGAGGGCGATGCCTTCCGCACCAACACCCGCTTCAAGCTGCTGTCCAGCGGCATGGCGGCCAAGCGCCTCTCTACCGCTTTCGACTCGGTCACGCTCTACGGCAACGACCCCGACCCGCGCCCGGACATTTATGGCAAGGTGGGTAACAGCGGCGTGAGCATTGCCACGCTGGACGACATGAAAGTGCTCTATGGCGGGTTTGACTTGTGCAGCCCGAGCACCAGTGTGTCCATGACCATCAATGGCCCGGCGCCGTCGATCCTGGCGATGTTCATGAATACGGCCATCGACCAGAACATCGACAAGTTCAAGGCCGACAACGGCCGCGAGCCTACGGATACCGAAGTCGCCAAAATCAAGGAATGGGTGCTCGCCAATGTGCGCGGAACGGTGCAAGCCGACATCCTGAAAGAGGACCAGGGCCAGAACACCTGCATCTTCAGCACCGAGTTCTCACTCAAGGTGATGGGCGACATTGCCAGCTATTTTGTGCACCACAACGTGCGCAATTTCTACAGCGTGTCCATCAGCGGGTACCACATTGCCGAAGCCGGGGCCAACCCCATCAGCCAGCTGGCGTTCACCCTGTCCAACGGCTTCACCTTTGTGGAGGCGTATCTGGCGCGCGGCATGCATATTGACGACTTTGCGCCCAACCTGAGCTTCTTCTTCAGCAACGGCATGGACCCCGAGTACACCGTGATGGGCCGCGTGGCGCGCCGCATCTGGGCGGTGGCCATGAAAGAGAAATACGGCGCCAATGAACGCAGTCAAAAACTCAAGTACCACATCCAAACCAGTGGCCGCAGCCTGCACGCGCAGGAGATCCAGTTCAACGACATCCGCACCACGCTGCAGGCGCTGATTGCGATTTACGACAACTGCAACAGCCTGCACACCAACGCGTTTGACGAAGCCATCACCACGCCCACCGAAGACTCGGTCCGCCGTGCCATGGCCATCCAGCTCATCATCAACCGCGAGTGGGGCCTGGCCAAAAACGAAAACCCGAGCCAAGGCGCCTTCATCATCGAAGAGCTGACCGAGCTAGTCGAAGAGGCGGTGCTCAAAGAGTTCGAAGCCATTGCCGACCGTGGCGGCGTGTTGGGTGCGATGGAGACCGGCTACCAGCGCGGCAAGATCCAAGACGAATCCATGCACTACGAAATGCTCAAGCACACCGGCGAGCTGCCCATCATCGGCGTGAACACCTTCCGCAACCCGCATGGCGACCAGGTGATGGAGAAGCTGGAGCTCGCCCGCAGCACCGATGAGGAAAAGCAGAACCAGCTCAAACGCCTGCAGGATTTCCATACACGCCACTCGGCAGAAGCGCCCGCCATGCTCAAGCAATTGCAGCAAGCGGTGATCGATAACCAAAACGTCTTCAACGTACTGATGGACGCAGTACGCGTCTGCTCGCTTGGACAAATTACCACGGCGTTGTTTGAGGTTGGCGGGCAGTACCGGCGCAATATGTGAGCGCCCACTGACAGCGAATTTTTCGGTCACGCACCCAAATGGGGCATTTCTGGTGCGGTTATTGCTTGTGTCTAAACCAAGCCGTTGGAACCCGCATCCGCGGGAGGCTTGGGATATGGGGCCTTGCACATGCTGTCAAAAATTCCGCTGTGGTTGGGGCGTTTGAGCGTCGGACGCAAGCTCACGCTCATTTATCTGTTAGACCTCACGGCAGTCATTTACGTTTCAGGCATCCTGATTCACGAGAAGTACCTCGCGATTGACTTTGCCCGCAAAGAAATCGTGGGCGCACGGTATGCCGAGGTCGTGCGCCAGAACGTGATGGACACGATTCTGCAGCCCGCCGGCCGCGCTACAGCGCCCGCATTGCCAGAGTTCGACCAGGCCCGCGCCGCTTACGACGCGCAGCTCAATACCGCTGCCGCCTCCCAGCGACTGCACGAGCTACTGCTGGAGTCCCGCACGGATGCCGAGCACGCCCGCATGTTGGGGCAGGCGCGTGATTTGCTCACCATCGTGGGCAACCAGTCCAACCTGATTCTGGACCCGGACCTGGACAGCTATTACGTCATGTCCCTTACCCTGTTGCGCCTGCCGGAGCTGCTGCAAGTCATGTTGGACACCCACAACCTGATGCGCCATTGGGATAATCGGGTTCGCGGCTTCAGCCCCAACGCCCAGCTGCTCACGGTGTTGGGCCGGCTGGATGCGGTGCAGCAAGGCCTGGAGTCGGACTACGAGCAAGCCTGGTTGGCCGGCACGCCCGAGTTGCGGGCGGCGCTCAAGCCGGGGCGCGACGCGCTGCAACAGTCGCTGGTTGAGTTCACCCGGGCTGTGCGGGACATCAACACCGCCAACATCACGCCCGAGCAGATAGACCGCCTCGATGCGAGCTCCCAGAAGGCACTGCAAGACCTGTCGGTGAGCTGGCAGACCGGTATTGCGCAGTTGGAACTCTTGCTGACCCAGCGGGTGGATACCTTGTTTCAGCGCATGTGGATCCACCTGGGCACGGCCTTGCTGCTGTTGGGCTGCATTTTGAGCTTGGTGTATCTGGTAGCCAGCCAGATCGCCAAACCCCTGCAGGGCTTGGCCCGTGTCGCCCACGATGTGCGGCGCAACGCGGACTACACCTTGCGGGCCGAGTGGCATAGCCGTGATGAGATCGGTCAACTCTTTTCCGCATTCAACGGCATGCTGGCGCAGCTGGACCGCGATCGCCTGGTGCAACAAGAGCTGGCCGCCAGCGCTCGCGCAGCAGAGGCCCAGCGCGAGCTGGTGGAGGCCTTCCCCATCCCCATTGTGGTGACCTCGGTGCCGGACCACGAGGTGCTGCACGTCAACACCCCGGCCCGGCCGTGGTTAGGTGGCCGCACCGATGACCCGTGGCGCCATGGCCTGGAGCCGGGGGTGCGGGGGCGTTTTTTCCAGCGCCTGGCTGACTTTGATGCGGTGGATGAGTTCGAGGTGCGCTGGCACGGTGGCGCCACCCCGTCGTGGGCGGTGCTGTCCGCGCGGCGGCTGAACTACCAGGGGCGCGACGCGGTGCTCACCGCCTTCACCCCGATCAACAAGCTCAAGGTGATGGAGCAGCGGCTGGAGCTATGGGCCAAGGTGTTTGAAGCCTCCAGCGAGGGCATCATCATCATGGACGAGAGCCGCAAGATCATCAGCGTGAACCACGCCTTCTGCCGCAGCACCGGGCACGACATTTACGAGGCACTGGGCCGCGACTTGAGCTTTGTCATGCAGACCCCGCAAGACGCGGTCTGGTCCGAGCTGGAGAGCCACAACGACTGGCAAGGCGAAGTGCGCTTCTGCAAACAAAACGGCGATACCTATCCCGCCTGGCTGATGGTGTCTTCGGTGCACAAGAGTGCCACCAGCGGCGAGGTGGTGAACTACATCGGCATCTCCATCGACATCACCGACCGCAAGGCCAAAGAAGAGCGCATCCGCTTTCTGGCCCAGCACGATGTGCTGACTGAGTTGCCCAACCGCGCCCTGTGCCAGCAGCGCCTGGGCGAAGCCCTGGTGAGTGCGCGCAGCAGCGGCGAGAAAGTAGCCGTGCTGTTTATCGACCTCGATCGCTTCAAAGCCATCAATGACACCTTGGGCCACCATATTGGCGACGGGCTGCTGCGCACCGTGGCGCGCCGCCTGTCGGCCGCAGTGCGCACCGATGACACCGTGAGCCGCCTGGGCGGCGACGAGTTTGTCATTGTGCTGCGCCATGTGGGCGATCTGGATGAACTGCACGCCTTGGTCAATGACCGGCTGATTCCGTCCATCCGCCAGACCGCAACGGTCGATGGCCATGTGCTCTCGGTGTCGTGCAGTGTGGGCGTGGCCCTCTTTCCCGATGACGCCCTGGACCAGGATGAGCTGATGCGCCGTGCCGATGCGGCCATGTACGAGGCCAAATCAGCCGGCCGCGACATGGCGCGCTTCTTTTCCCCCGAGACCGACCAGCGGGTGTTGGCGCGGCAAACCATGGAAACCCAGCTGCGCCAGGCGCTGGCCAATGACGAGTTCAGCCTGCACTACCAGCCGCGGCTGAACGCCCGCACCCGCAAGGTGCAGGGTGCCGAGGCCCTGCTGCGCTGGAAAAACCCGCTGCTGGGCCAGGTGCCGCCGGGCGAGTTCATCCATGTGGCCGAAGAAAGTGGCTTGATCAAACCCATAGGCGCCTGGGTGCTGCGCGAGGCCTGCCGCAACTGGATGGCCCTGGAGGCCCAAGGCGTCTGCAAGGGGCTGGAGCTGTCGGTCAACCTGTCGGTCGCCCAGCTGGCCGACCCGGAGCTGGTGGATCAGCTGATTGCGGTGCTGCGCGATACCCGCATGCCCCCGGCCCAACTGGAGCTGGAGCTCACCGAGTTTCACCTGATGGACAACCCGGTCGCCGCCCAACAAAAAGTGGCAGCCCTCAAGGCGCTGGGCGTCAAGGTGGCGATTGATGACTTCGGCACCGGCTATTCCAGCCTGGCCTACCTCAAGCGCTTCGACATCGACAAGCTCAAGGTCGACCAGTCCTTTGTCTTGGGCATGCTGGAAGACAGCGCCGATGCCGCCATCGTGCACGCGGTGATTGCGCTCGGCCACACCCTGGGCCTGAAGGTGGTGGCGGAAGGCGTGGAGAACCTGCCCACCGCCCAGACTCTGACCGCGCTGGGCTGCGACGAGCTGCAGGGCTACTGCTTCAGCCGCCCGATCCCCCTGGACGAGTGGGTGAGCTACCTGCGCAGCCACGCCCTGCGCGAGGACCGCCGCCGGCCACCGATCGCAGGGTGATTTGCTATGGAATTGCTAGCTGCTAGCGCATGTTTTATTTGGGCTAGCGGCATATTTGGCTTGTAATCTAGCCCGTCAGGCTGCCAGCGCAGTGGCTTTGATGTGGTCTAACACCCCAAACAACTCGTCCACTTGGGCAGACGTAAACAGCGCGTCGGGCCCCTGCGGTGCGTAGCTGGTGAATGGTGGCTCGTACAGCAGCCCCACATCCATCACGCCACGCTCCGTCAGGTGGGTAACGATCAGGTTCACAAACTCCAGCTGGTTGGCCGTCAAGGTCTTGCCTGCCACAAAACCATTGAGCGCTTGGGTCGCCGCCTCACGGTCCAAGCCCACCAGTCCACGCACAAAGAGGCCCAGCCCATGGGCCTCTTGTCCCGCGCGGGCCACGTCTTCGGCGGTGGCGGTCCCGCTGTCGATCAGCAGGCGCTCCAGCTCGGCCAAGTCGGTCGAGGTGAGTGGCTGGTTGCGGCGCAGCTTGTGCAGGGTGATGTGGTTCTCATGCGTGCGCAAGAAGGCCCGCACCTTGAGCCGGAAGCGCTCAAAGTCGCCTGCACTGCCGCCCAATGGCAGGGCTACTTCTGTGGTTTCGCCCACCGCATCCTCAAAGTCGGTGTAGACCACCTTGCGCCGCGTCTTCTCCAGCAGCTTGATGAGCCCGCGCAGGTGCCTGCGCGCCTGCTCCAGCATGGGCAGGGTCACGTCTTGCCACCACTCTTCACCGGCCACTGCTTCAATCAGCACCATGTGCTTTTTCACGTCGGGGATGCTGCCCAGCTCACTTAAAGCCTCGGCCAGCGCACGCACCTGCTCGCGCAGTCGGGCAAAGCCCACGTCGCCGCGCGCACTACCCAGTTGGGTGCGCAGCATGAGCAAATCAAAGCGCTTGGCTTCTTCATCGTCGTCGCGCACAGCGCTGGGCAGGCCGGAGACGTGTTGCGCCAAATCCGCCAGCTGGTCGCTGGTAACCTTGTGCCACGCCTCTGCCTGGCTCCACGGCTCTACCC
Source organism: Rhodoferax potami (assembly GCF_032193765.1). Taxonomy (NCBI): domain Bacteria; kingdom Pseudomonadati; phylum Pseudomonadota; class Betaproteobacteria; order Burkholderiales; family Comamonadaceae; genus Rhodoferax; species Rhodoferax potami. The sequence continues at coordinate 2,826,699 of NZ_JAVBIJ010000001.1, read as the reverse complement.
AGCGGCGCTGCGGGCGCACTACAAAGTTATCCAGTCGCATACCGGCCACCACCGTGTGCAGGTAGCTGGCCGTGTCAGCGCGCATAGCGGTAGCGGTCAGCCCATAGCCCGTTGCGGGCTCAGCCACCTTTGCACCGGCGCCACCCTGCTCCTGCGCCAGCTGCTCGTCCAGCACGCTCAACAGTTCCAGCCGCGCCTTGAAGGTGCGCTGGCTCAGCGGCTCGGCCACATTTCCTTTGCTGCCCTCCAAGTTCTGGCTAAAGAACTCCAGGTTCTGGCAGAAGTCAAAAATCACAAACTCTTGCTTGTGCTGATCCGGTCCAAACAGGTTTTTGCACAAGCGTGTGCCACGCCCCACCATCTGCCAGAACTTGGCCTTGGACCGCACGATCTTGAAGAACACTAGGTTCACCACCTCGGGCACGTCAATGCCGGTGTCCAGCATGTCTACCGAAATGGCAATGTGCGGTGCCTTCTCTTTAGTGGAGAAGTCGTCAATCAAGCTCTGCGCGTACTCAGTCTGGTAAGTAATCACGCGGGCAAACTGCCCCGCGTAGTGCGGGTAGTTGGCGTTGAAGCGGTCTGCAATGAAGTTGGCATGCGCATTGTTTTTGGCAAACACAATGGTTTTGCCCAAACGGTCGCCGCCCGCCACTTTGTGGCCCTGGGTCATCAGGAGCTCCAGCACCTTGTCTACGGTGTCGGTGTTGAACAGCCATTTGTTCACCGCCTCGGCACCCACCTCGTCGGGGGCGTGGCCTTCATCATCCCAATCTAACTCGTCCCACTGCGCGCGCTCGTCTTCGCTCAGCTCCGCGTATTTGATGCCCTCGCGCTGGAACTTCAGCGGCACCGACACCGCGCGCGGCGGCACCAAATACTTCTCGGCAATCGCGTCTTCCAGGCCATAGGCATCGGTGGGCACACCGTTTTCCAGCTCAAACAGGCTGTAGGTGTTGCGGTCAATCTCGTCTTTGGGCGTGGCCGTCAGGCCCACCAGCAGCGCATCAAAGTAGGCAAAGATGGCTTTGTACTTTTGGTAGATGGAGCGGTGCGCCTCGTCCACGATGATCAGGTCAAAGTGCCCCACGCCAAAGCGGCGCAGCCCATCGTCTGTCTCGTTGATCAGCCCCATCATCGTGGGGTAGGTGCTCACAAACACGCGGCCTTCTGTTTCCTTGTCGGTCACCAAGTTCACCGCCGCTGCATCCGGCAAATGCGCTTTAAAGGCATTGGCCGCTTGGTTCACCAGCGCCACGCGGTCGGCCAGAAACAGGATGCGCTTGGCCCAGTTGGCGCGCTGCAGCAAGTTCACCAGCGCAATCACGGTGCGGGTCTTGCCCGCGCCCGTGGCCATCACCACCAGGGCCTTGCGCTGGCGGTCTTGCTCAAAGGTTTCGCCAATGCGGCGGATGGCGCGCAGCTGGTAGTGCCGCTCCACGATCTCGGGGTTGATAGTCACGCCCGCCAGCGGCTTGGCGCTGGTACGGCGCTGCACCAGCAGTTGCAACTCGTCCTTTTTGTGGAAGCCTTGCACCGGGCGCGGCGGGTAGGTGCTGTCGTCCCAAAACCAGTGCTCGTAGCCGTTGGTGGTGTAGATCAGTGGGCGCTGGCCAAACTGGGTTTGCAGGCAATCGGCATACAGCTTGGCCTGCTGATGGCCCACGCGCGCGTCGCGCCGGGTGCGTTTGGCTTCCATCACAGCAAGGGGTTTGCCATCGTCACCCCACAGCACGTAGTCCACATAGCCCGTGCCCTCAAATTTTCCTTGTGCATTGGGCATGCCTTGCACTTCAAATTCGCGGTCGCGTGCTTGGTCCAGCTTCCAGCCCGCTTCTTTGAGCAGCAGGTCGATATAGAGGTCGCGTGTCTCGGCCTCGTTGTAGTCGTGGGAATCCGGTGTGGCGGTGTTGGCTGCTTTGGCGGCAGCTACCTCGGCGCGCAGCTGTGCCAGCTCGGCGTCCAGTGCCGCCGTTTTCTGCTGGGCGGCGGCCAGCGCTGCATCGCGCGCTGCCAGCTCGTCGGCCAGGGTGGCCAGCTTTTGCAGCGCGGCCTGTGTGGCTTGAGCACTGGCTTGGGCGGCGGCTTGTTCTGCTGCAGCATTGGTAGGGCGGGGGAGCAGCTCTGCACGGAACTGCAGCGCCGGGTCGGGCCGGGCGGCCACATTGCGCCCGTAGTTGCGTGCCAGCCAAAAGGCCACCTGAAACAGTTCGCGCAGCACGGCGGTGGCGTCACTTGCGGTGATAGGCCGCGCGCTGTGCACCGCGTTGTTGCCCTGCTTGCGCACCACATCCATCTTGGCGTGCAGCGCGGGGCCGACCAGCACCTTGAAACTGGGCTCAAACAAGAATGCCGACAGGTCTGGCTTGTACGGCATTTGTAGCCGTCCACCACGTCCGCCCTCTGCCTGAAACAGCCACACCACTGCCAGCTCCAGCGTGCGCCGCGCGTAGAAGCAGGCGGTGCGCGGGTCAGTCAGCGCAGCCTGCTCGGCCTTGGTGGCCTCGGCATAGAGCGCTGGCCATTCGGCCTGCAGGAATGAGAAGTTGGAGGCCATTATTTTTGACCCCATGAGGGCAAAAACCGGCTGATTGCTTGCAAAAGCAGCAGATTTGACCTCATAGGGTCAGATTTTTAAAGCAAGAGCCATACGCGCTAAAGCTTGCGCTCAGCATCGCTCTCTTGTAATCCCATGTTTTATAAGTCGTTGTTTTTATTGAATTTATTTTCAAAACAAACCTCCCTTAAACCATCTTTGGAAATCTAGTGCTTTAGAAATCCTGTATCCGCCCCGCTTCTGGCGCGCCCAGTCTTACGCCGCCGCCCATACCGTCACAGCCCCAGTAGCAACACCCGCCAATGACAACGCAGCACGAGGGCGAATAAAGATCTCTACGTCGCGATTCATTAGCGTGATGTAGTGCAACAGGCGCTCGCTGGAGAAGCGGCCGAGTTTGTAGTTTTTGAGTTCAGACACATGCGGCTGCGCAATACCAAGGCGCTTGGCCGCTGCCGCTTGGGTCAGACCTTCGGCCTTGAGCAAGTCATTGAGCCGGGTGGCCAGCTGCACGCGCAGGTGGCGTTCGTCCGCGTCGGGCAGGCCCAAATCTGCAAACACATTGCCCGAACCCATTTCAACGGTCTCAGCGGTTTTTGCTACCGGTGGTTTAGTTTTAGCGTTCATGGTGATCCTTGTAATGTTGCTGTGCCAACTTCAGGCGCTCGTGAATCAGGTCAATGTCACTCTGCGCCGTTTTGATGCCGCTGGGTGACTTCTTTTGAAAGCAGTGCAGCACATACACCGCCTTGGCAAACCGCACCGTGTACACCGCACGAAAGGTGTCGCCCCGGTGGTTCTCTACCAGCTCCAGCACGCCGGGGCCTTCGCCCTTCCACGGCTTGGCTTGCGCAGGCGTGGCACCCAACTGCACCGCGCCTAACGCGTACCCAAAGTCGTCAATCACCTCGTCAGGCAATGCCAAGAGGTCTTTCTTGGCGGAGCCAACCCAGTGAAGCGGCTTTTCGGAGTGCGATACAGGCATGGGCAAATTATATCGAATTGGGTATTTTTACAACTCCCCCGCAAACGCCCGCTGCTGCAGCGAGGCGAACAGGGCGTCTAGCTGGGCCAAGGCGGTGCGGTGGGTGGCTTTGAGGGCTTCGATGGCTTGGATGCGGGTGGCGAAGGTTTGTTGGAGGGAGAGTGGGGGCACCAGCATAGGAACTGGCGAAATCCTTGAACCGGAAATCAAAGGCTGTCCCGACTGACTTGCGTACTGGTTCAATCTAGCTTCGGTTAGAGCGAACGCCAAATACACCATGTCGCATGCCTGATCAACGCTATCCAAATACAGTGCATTGTCGGTAATCCAGCTTTGCGGTTTTGTGACGTGGACACATCCGCAGTAAGCGCCAACCCGCCCAATCACAATTTTCGACTCCTCGAACATGTACGAATCGTGCAAGCCGTTTATGCCGTTGCCTCCGTAAACAGGGTGCTGTCCGGCAGCCGCCATTTTCGAGGCTGGAAGGAAATCACCGCTCTTTAGCTTCACCAGACTTCCGAGCGACATCTTGGGATGTCCTTTTGGGTTCCGCTCAACGTCGCCAAACATATCGAGAAAGAGGGACTGGGTGAGGGTGTCGAGGTGGGCCAGGGCTTGGCGGCGTTGGGTTAGGAGGGTTTCGGCCTGGTCCAGGATGGCGGCGATGCGGCGTTGCTCTTCCAGCGGGGGAATCGGAACTTCTACATCACCCAACTTACCTAGATAGACCCCCGCTTGTGACGACTTGTTGGCAGCACGATCAAGCTGGTTCTGAAAATTCCGGCTCTGTGTAACGTGGAATAGAAAGCGTGAATTCAACAACTTGTGCTTCGGTCGAACGACCGCAACACTACGCTGAAAAACCAACGGCCGAACCTCATCGATGACAGCTGACCGGCCAATAGTCCCAACAATTGTCAGAAGTAGATCGCCCGCAGCCAATGGCAATCGCCGATTAAAAGATTCAAACTCGTCAATCGAAGTGAATCGGTCCGTTTCGAAATTCAGCACACCGCCTTTGACGTTCATTGCGCTGAGAACAGGAATGCCTTTCTCAACACGCACCGGCGAACCGTGTGTACCGTCACGAATGAACTCCGCAACATCACCAAGCTTTTGGATGCCAATCACTTCAACATCCCCTCCAACACTTTCATCCCCGCCGCAATCTCCTTGTCCAACTTGGCCAGCTCGGCCAAGATTTCCGATGGCGCGCGGTGCTGCACTTGCGCGTACACCACTTCCTTGTAGCGGTTGATGCTCAGGTCGTAGCCGTTGGCGGCGATGTCGGCTTTGGGCACGCAGAAACTTTGCGCGGTGCGGCTGCGCTGCTGCTCCGCCCCCTCCCCCACCTCGTTACGTCTTGCCCAGCGGGCCAGCACGTCGGGCAGGTTATTTTTGGCGTGCTCTTCTTTTGATAGCTGCTCGCGCACAGCGGGCGTGCGCTGGAGGCCTAATTTATCCTCAGGCAGTAGCGGCTGGCGTTTGTCGTCCAGGCTGTAGCCGTCGGCCTGCATGTCGTAGAACCACACCTTGTCCGTGCCGCCGCTGTTGGTTTTGGTGAAGAACAATATGGCGGTGCTCACACCCGCGTAGGGCTTGAACACGCCGCCGGGCAGGCTGACGATGCCGTCCAGTTTTTGGTCTTCCACCAGCATTTTGCGCAGGGCTTTGTGCGCTGTGCTTGAGCCAAACAACACGCCGTCGGGCACGATGACCGCCGCGCGGCCACCGGGCTTGAGCAGGCGCAGGAACAGGGCCAGGAAGAGCAGCTCGGTCTTTTTGGTCTTGACGGTTTGCAGCAGGTCTTTGGCGACGTTCTCGTAGTCCAGGCTGCCGGCAAAGGGCGGGTTGGCCAGCACCAGGCTGTAGCGGTCTTCTTCCAGCCCATGCTCCTGGCCCAGCGAGTCGCGGTAGGTGATGGCGGGGTTGTCCACGCCGTGCAACATCATGTTCATGCTGCCGATGCGCAGCATGGTGTTGTCAAAGTCATAGCCATGGAACATGCCATGGTTGAAGTGCTGGTTCAGCTTGGCGTCGTGGAACAGGCTGGCGTGTTGCTCGCGCAGGTATTCGCCCGCCGCCACCAAGAAGCCGCAGGTGCCACTGGCCGGGTCGCAAATGGTGTCAGTGGGCGTGGGCGCGGTCATTTCCACCATCAGTTGAATGATGTGGCGCGGGGTGCGGAACTGGCCGTTTTGTCCGGCGCTGGCGATCTTGCCCAGCATGTATTCGTACAGGTCGCCCTTGGTGTCGCGGTTGTCCATGGGCACGGCGTCCAGCAGGTCCACCACCTTGGCCAAGAGGGCTGGCGTGGGGATGGTGAAGCGGGCGTCCTTCATGTGGTGGGCGTACGTCGAGTCGTCCGTGCCCAGCGTGCGCAGGAAGGGGAAGACGTGTTCGCCCACGATGACAAACATTTCGCTGGGGGCTTCGTTTTTGAAGCGGCTCCAGCGCAGGGTGTCAAACGCGCGGCCACGCGAATCTAGGCCCTCGGGGAAGATGCGGCGCTCCATGGGACGCTTCAGCCGGGTGGCCTTGTTTTCTTCCAGGGTGTGCAGGTCGTCTAGGCGGCGCAGGAAGAGCAGGTAGGTGATTTGCTCGATGACTTCGATGGGGTTGGCGATGCCGCCGGACCAGAAGGCATTCCAGATCTGGTCGATTTTGCTTTTGAGGTCGCCGGTGAGCATGGGGCTTTCGGTAGGGGTACGTGGGGGTTAGGCAGTCAGCTTTTGGTGCAGCCAGCGGCATACCGGGCTGTGGGTGTCTTCCAGCCCGTGGATCACGGTGAAGTGGTCGGCACCATCGATGGCGCTCAGTTCCACCGGGTTGCCCAAAGCCACTGCCGCATCCCGGTAGCCGGTGGACTGGCGGGCAAATTCACCCGACTCTTGGCCGCCCCAGATCACCCAGGTAGGCGTAGGGCACGCGCGCAGGTTGGGCGTGGGGGACTGGCGGCGGATGACGCCGTCGTCCAGCTGGATCATGGGCTGCAGGTAGCTGTAGCGCAGGGGTTCCAACTCATAGAGGCCGCTGAATAGCAGGCCCGCCTTGAGCGGGTCGCGCGGCAGGCTGTAGTCGGTGTCCCACGCGGTTTGCAGGCACATGGCACCCAGGTGGCCGCCGGCGGAGTGGCCGCCCACGCCCACGCGGGTCGGGTCACCACCATAGTTCTGAATGTTGCGCAGCGTCCAGGCCACGGCTGCGCGGCACTGGCGGGTGATTTCATCAATCGTGACAAACGGCGCCAGCGCGTAGTTCACCACCACGGTGGTGATGCCGCTGGCGTGCAGGCCCAAGGCGACGCCATGAAAGTCTTTGCTCTGGAAGGCGCGCCAGTAGCCGCCGTGGATAAACACGAAGACTGGAGCGTTGGGCACGTCCGCCGGAAAGATGTCCAGCGTCTCATGCACCGTGGGGCCGAAGGGAATGCCTGCATAGTGCTTGAGGGTGCTGCGGGCCTTTTCGGCCTGCGCGGCAAAGTGCTTGCCGGGCGCGGCCGGGTCGGGCAGCGCGATGGAGGGGTTGTACTGCGCGTCGATCTGCGCCTGGGTGTCAAAGTCGCGGTAGAGCTTGGGCATGGTGGTAGTCCTTGATGGTTCAAATGCCGACGTAGCGGTGCCAGAGTTCGGGTTGTGCCGCCAGGGTGGTCGAGTTGCCACTCCAGACTGCGCGGCCGCGTTCCATGATGGTGTGGTGGCCGGCCAGTGCAATCAGGCGCTGCACATATTTGTCGATGACCAGCACGCTCTGACCTTGGGCGCGCAGGGTGTCCAGGCAGCGCCAGATGTCTTCACGGATGAGTGGCGCCAGGCCTTCGGTGGCTTCGTCCAGGATCAGTAGGTGCGGGTTGGTCATCAGCGCGCGGCCTATGGCCAGCATCTGCTGTTCGCCGCCGGAGAGCTGGTTGCCCATGTTGCGCGCGCGTTGCTCGAGCACCGGGAAGAGGTGGTAAATCCGCTCCAGCGTCCAGGGCTCGGCACTGGCATTGCGCCGCGCGGCAAAGGCAATCAGGTTCTCTTGCACCGTGAGGTTGGGGAAAATCTGCCGTCCCTCGGGCACCAAAGCCACGCCCATGCGGGCGATGCGGTCGGCGCTCAGGCCCTCAATGCGTTCGCCCCGGAAACGGATGCTGCCGCTGCGCGCTGGCGTCAGCCCCAGGATGCTGCGCACTGTGGTGGTCTTGCCCATGCCGTTTCGGCCCAGCAGGGTGGAGGTGGTGCCGGCCTGGAGTTGCATGTCCAGCCCGAACAGCACCTGGCTGTTGCCGTACGCCGTCTCCAGGCCCTGAATGTCGAGCAAGGTCTCGATGCTCATGGGCGGACCTCCGGCAAAGCTTCGTCGCCAAGGTAGGCGCGCTTCACGTCGTCGCTCTGGCGGATGGCATCGGGCTGGCCACTGACAATCACGCGGCCGGCTACCAGCACCGAGATGGTGTCGGCGAGTTGGAACACGGCGTCCATGTCGTGCTCCACCAGCAGCAGCGTGGTCTCGGCGCGCAGCGATTGCAGCAGTGCCACCATGCGCTGGGATTCGTCCGGCCCCATGCCGGCCAATGGTTCGTCCAGCACCAGCAACTGCGGGCGGCTGGCGAGCGCCAAGCCCACCTCTAACTGCCGTTGCTCGGCGTGCGACAAGGCGCCTGCCGTGCGTTGCAGTTGGGCCTGCAAACCTACACGCGCAGCCACATCTGCTGCCGCCTGCATACGCTGGGTCTCGGTGTGCACCGGGCGCCAGAAGCGCATGCTGCTGCCCGCCACTGCCTGCAGGGCGAGGGCCAGGTTGTCCTGCACGCTCAGGCGCAAAAACACGTTGGTGATCTGGTACGAGCGGGCCAGCCCGCGCTTCACCCGGGCGTGCATGGGCAGGCGGGTGATGTCTGCCCCGTTGAGTAACAGGCGCCCGGAATCCGGCTGCAGCGCGCCCGAAATCTGGTGGATGAGCGTGGTCTTGCCTGCGCCATTCGGGCCTATCAGGGCATGGACTTCGCCCTGGTGCACTTGCAGGCTGGCGTGGTCGGTGGCGGTGAGCGCGCCGAATCGCTTGACCAGCGTGTCGATCTGCAGCAAAGGGGTGGCGCCGGTGTTCATGCCTGACTCCGCGTCCACACGCTGCGCAAGCTGGCCAAACCACGCGGTGCCAGCAACACCACGGCCAGCAACATGGCACCCAAGCCCAGCTGCCAGTGTTCAGTGGTGTGGCCCAGCACTTCTTCGAGCAGCAGGAAAGCGGCAGCACCCAGCACGCTGCCATACAGGTGGCCCACGCCACCCAGAATCACCATCACCATCAGCATGCCGCTCTGGCTCCACTGCATCATGGACGGGCTGACAAAACCGCCCTGGTTGGCCAGCAAAGAGCCGGCCAGACCGGCCATCGCGCCTGCCAAGGTAAAGGCGGTGAGCTGCGTGCGCAGCACCGGAAAACCCAGCGCCTGCATGCGCATCGGGTTCTCGCGCAGGCCTTGCAGCACCTGTCCGAAGCGCGCGTTGAGCAAGCGCTGGGTGAACAGCAAGCACAGCGTGAGCGCACCGAGGGCCAAGTAATAGAGCGCCGTGTCGTCAGGGGCAATGCCGGCCCAGGTGTTGCGCCCGGCCAGCGGCAGGCCGTCGTCCCCGCCGTAGGTTTTAAGGGAGACGGCCAGGTAGTACAGCATTTGCGCAAAGGCCAGCGTGATCATGATGAAGTACACGCCCTGGGTGCGCAGGCTGATAAAGCCGATCAAGCAGGCTAGGGCCGCGCTTACCAGCATGGCAGTGGGCCAGGCAATGGCAGCGGGCACGGTGCCATGCTGCATCAGGATGCCTACGGTGTAGGCGCCCGCGCCCACAAAGGCCGCATGCCCGAAGCTCACCAAGCCGCCGAAGCCCAGAATCAGGTTCAGGCTGCTGGCCGCAAGGGCAAAAATCGCGATGCGGGTGGCCAGCGTGACGTAAAACTCGGCGTGCAAAGCCGCCGTGATCTGCGGCAAGGCCAGCAGCACCAGAAACACAGGGAGTGCAGCCCGCAGGTGCAGTGTGTGGTGCAGCGATGTGCGGGCGTTGTTGGAATCAACCATGGGCAGGGAACAGGCCGCGCGGCTTGAAGAAAAGCACCGCAGCCATCAACACATAAATCAGGATGGAGGCCACCGCCGGCGCCGCATCGGCCGCCAGCGCTGCGCCGAACAGCGACTCGAACACCATGGGCAGCAGGGTGCGCCCGCCGGAGTCCACCATGCCCACCAGCAGCGCGCCCACCAGTGCACCGCGGATGGAACCGATGCCACCGATCACGATGACCACAAAGGCCAGAATCAAAATGCTCTCGCCCATGCCCACCTGCACCGCCAGCAGCGGCCCGAGCATGCCGCCGGCCAGCGCGCATAAAGCGGCGCCCAGCCCGAACACCGCGGTGAAAAGGCGCTGCACATTGGTGCCCATGGCCAGGGCCATGTCGCGGTTGGAGGCGCCCGCACGCACCTGCATGCCCAGCCGGGTGCGGGTCACCAGCAGGTAGAGCAGCAGCGCCGTGGCCAAGCCGACCACGATGATGAGCAAGCGGAAAGCCGGGTAGAAAAAGTCGGGCAACAACTCCACCGGGCCTGAGAGTGCGGCCGGCGGGTTGAGCGACAGGGGTTGTGAGCCCCAGATCATGCGCACGGTTTCATTGCACATCAGCAAAATGGCAAAGGTGCCCAGCACCTGGGTGACGTGGTCGCGCCGGTAGAGCCTGCGCAGGACGGACACCTCCAGCAGCACCCCGAAAAGGGCGGTACCCGCCACACCCGCAGCCAAGCCCCACCAGTAGGAGCCACTGGCCTGGGTGGCCGTGGCGATCAGGTAAGCGCCTACCATGTACAGCGAACCATGGGCAAGGTTCACCATGTCCATGATGCCGAACACCAGCGTCAGCCCGGCGGCCAACAAAAACAGCATCAGGCCAAGCTGCAGGCCGTTCAGGGCCTGCTCTAGCAGCAGAATTCCGCTCATGCGCGTGCGTCAGGCCTTAGAGGCCGGGCATCTTGCAATTGGTGGCGTAGGCGTCGGCGTGGCTTTTGAACACCGTGCCCAAAGTGCGGTTGGTGATGCGGCCCTTGGTGTCGCGGGTAATGACGCGCAGGTAGTAGTCCTGGATGGGGAAGTGGTTGGTGTTGAACTTGAAGGCGCCACGCACTGAGTCGAATTTGGCGGCTTCCAGGGCCTTTTTGACGGCGGCTTTGTCGTCCAGCTTACCTTTGCTGTCGCGCACGCCGGCATCCATCAGGCGGGCAGCGTCATAGCCTTGTGCGGCGTACAGGGTGGGCAGGCGGCCGTATTCCTTCTCAAACTCGGCCACAAACTTCTTGTTGGCTGCGTTGTCCATGTCGTGGCCCCACTGGGAGGTGTTGAACATGCCCAGCATGGGCTCGCCGACCGCCTTGATCACGTCCTCATCGCCCGAGAAGCCGGGACCGAACAGGGTGATGTCTTTGGACAGGCCAGCGCCTACAAATTGCTTGATGAAGTTGATGCCCAGGCCGCCGGGCAGGAAGATGTACACCGCGTCCGGCTTGGTGGCGCGGAGCTTGGAGAGCTCGGCGCCGTAGTCCAGCTGGTTAAGGGCGGTGTAGGTTTCAGAGGCGATTTCGCCTTTGTAGAAACGCTTGAAGCCGGTGAGGGCATCTTTGCCCGCGGGGTAGTTGGGGGCGATCAGCGCCACGCGCTTGAAGCCTTTATCGGTAACGGTCTTGCCCACAGCTTCGTGCATGTTGTCGTTCTGGTACGAGGCACTGAAGAAGTAAGGACTGCACTGCTCGCCCGCATATTGCGAGGGACCGGCGTTGGCGCTGATGTAGAAAGTCTTGGATTGGAAGGTGGGGGTGCCCACGGCCAACATGACGTTGGAGAACACGATGCCGGTCATGAAGTCGACTTTGTCGCGCTTGATCAGGCGGTCAGCGGTTTGGCGGCCGACTTCCGGGTTGGCTTGGTCGTCTGCCACGATGACTTCGGCAGGGCGGCCACCGAGCTTGCCGCCGTTGAGTTTCACGGCGAGTTGGAAGCCGTCACGGATATCCACGCCCAAACCGGCGCCGGGGCCGGACAAGGTGCTGAGCAAGCCGACGCGCACGGGGTCGGTCGATTGGGCCCAGGCACCTGCTGCTGCGGCAGCCAGAGCGGCGGTCAAAACCAGGCGGGACGGGGCAAAACGGGGCAGGTGCATTGCAAACTTTCCTTGTGGAGGGGTGGACCGTTTCATTATCGGCCCAACACCCCTGGCTTTCTGCTGCACCGGTGCAGAAAGCACAAGCCCCGCAAAGTGGGGTTTAGTTCAGCAGGAAGCTGTCTGCGTGGGCTTCGAAGTCTTCCGCGTCGATGGCGGCATCAAAGGCAGCGCGGGCAGCCAGTGCTTCTTTGGTGTACGGAATCAGGGGCTTGTCCAGGGGGCGCAGCTTGTGGCGGCGCAGGCCGCGCAGTTGTTGTGAGCGCTCCATGGTTTGCAGCACCAGTTCGGGCTCCATCATCAGGCTGAAGGGGTTGAGGTCGGTGGCAGTGTTTTTCATGGCAGTTCTCCGTCTATGGATTGCGCCGTAGAAAGGTTTGGCGCTTAGGAGAACTGTAGTCACCTGTTCCAAAAAATGGAGTCAGGCGTGCGCTGTAAAGCGTGTAGGAATTTCCCCTACAAGAAGCGCCCCTAGGCAATGCCGCTGTGGGGGCGCTGCTTTGGATTTACAGCAGGCGTGCGCGCACGCTTTTGCCTTTGACGCGCCCGGCATTGAGTTTGTTGCAAGCCTGCTGGGCAACATCGCGGGCGACCGCTACGAAGGTGCAGTATTCGGTGACCTGGATCTTGCCGATCTGCTCGCGGGTGAAGGCGGGGCCGCCTTCTTCGTTGGTCAGGGCGCCCAGCACATCACCGGCCCGAATTTTTTCTTTGCGGCCACCGGCGATCTGCACCGTGATCATGGGTGGCAACAGCCGGCCTGAGCCCGCCGGGGTGAGCTCATCGAGCTTGTGCCATACGGAGGGCGCGTTCTGGTACTGCTCGATCTTGCCGACCGCGCCCATCTCGCGCATGCTGGCCAGGCTCAGGGCCAGGCCTTTTTCACCGGCACGGCCGGTGCGGCCGATGCGGTGCACATGCACTTCGGGGTCGGGCGTGATGTCCACGTTGATCACAATGTCCAGCTCTTTCACATCCAGCCCGCGGGAGGCCACATCGGTGGCTACCAGCACCGAGCAGCTGCGGTTTGCAAACTGGGCCAGCACTTGGTCGCGCTCGCGCTGGTCCAGGTCGCCGTGCAGGGCCTGGGCGACAAAGCCGTCTTCGACCAGCTTGTCCACCAGCTCGTTGCATTGCTGCTTGGTGTTGCAAAACGCGATGGTGCTCACCGGGCGGAAATGGTTGAGGATGCTGCTGACTGCGGTGAAACGCGACTCGCGGTCTACCTCGAAAAAGCGCTGCTCAATCGTGCTGTCGGCCACGGGGGCGGCCACTTTGATTTGCTGCGGGTCTTGCATGAACTGCTTGGCCAGCTTTTCAATGCCTTCGGGGTAGGTGGCCGAGAACAGCAAGGTCTGCCGGTTTGGCGGGCACTGGCGCACCACCGTGGTGATGTCGTCCAGAAAACCCATGTCGAGCATGCGGTCTGCCTCGTCCAGCACCAGGGTGTTCAGGCCTTCCAGGGTGAGGTATTCGCGCTCCAGCAAGTCCATGATGCGGCCGGGCGTCCCCACCACGATGTGGGCGCCGTTCTCCAAGCTGGCACGCTGGCCGCGGGTAGCCACGCCGCCACACAGGGTGACAACCTTGATGTTGTCTTGCGCGCGGGCCAGGCGGCGGATCTCGACAGTCACTTGGTCTGCCAGTTCCCGGGTGGGGCAGAGCACCATGGCCTGCACCGCAAACCAGCGCGGGTTGAGCTTGGCCAGCAGCGGCAAAGCAAACGCAGCGGTCTTGCCGCTACCTGTCTGGGCTTGGGCAATCAGGTCTTTGCCGGCCAGCGCCACCGGCAGGCTGGCAGCCTGGATGGGCGTCATGGCATCAAAGCCCAGCTGTTGCAAATTGGCCAGCGTGGCAGGTGCGAGGGGGAGAGTAGAGAAAGCAGTCATCTGCCGATTATCGGGGGTACCCCCTCGCAGCCCTACTCTGGGGCCAGGGCTCCGGGCTGAATGCCCTTGAAACTTCAACAATTTTTCCGCACAGCTTGGACAATGTTTTAGACTCCGCCCACGATTTTGGCAGCAGCGCGAGGCGAAAAAACATGGACATACTCAAGCGGAACAACGTCAAAGTAACGGGCGAAGGCGACAAAGTGCTGCTCTTCGCCCATGGTTTCGGGTGCAACCAGAACATGTGGTCGCAGGTTGCGCCGGCCTTCCTCGAGGGTTACCGGGTCGTGCTGTTTGACTATGTGGGCAGTGGCGCGTCTTCAGTCATGGACTTTGACCACCGCCGTTACAGCACGCTCAATGGCTATGCCCGTGACGTTCTTGATGTCTGTGAGGCGCTGGATCTGACCAGTGGCGTTACCTTTGTGGGCCACTCGGTGAGTTGCTCGATTGGCATGTTGGCGTCGATCGCCCGTCCCGGTTTGTTTGAGCGGCTGATCATGGTCGGGCCTTCCCCGTGTTTCGTGAACCACCTGCCTGACTACGTGGGTGGCTTCGAGCGCACCGACCTCGACGGTCTGTTGGCATTGATGGATCAAAACTACATCGGATGGGCGAACTACCTGACGCCCGTGATCTCAGGTGAAAGCAATGGCGGTCCGGTCGCCAGTGAATTGGCAGACAGCTTTTGCTCGACCGATCCGATCATGGCCCGCATTTTTGCGGAGGCCACCTTTTACGCCGACAACCGTGCGGACCTGCAATACGTGGATTGCCCCAGCCTGATCCTGCAGCACCGGCACGACGCCCTGGCACCTGTGGAGGTGGGCGAATATTTGCACAGCCACTTGCGCAACAGCACCTTGCAGGTGCTTGATGTGGTGGGGCATTGCAGTCATATGTCGCACCCGCAACTGGTAATAGATGCGATGCGCAACTATTTGCCGGCCTGACACTCACCCACATTGGCGACTCTTTGAAACCTTATCTAGACCTGCTGCCCAGCCCTGTGCTGGTGACGGACGCGTTTGGTCACATCAAAGAGGCGAATCTTGATTTGCTGGCGCTGGTTGGGGGCGACACCTCCAGTTGGGCGGGGCGGTATATCGATGCGTTGATGCCCGGCTCCAGTCGCATCTTTCTGCAAACCCATGTCTGGCCCATGATGCTACGCCACCGCATGGTGCAAGAGATGTATCTGCACTTGAATACCCACACCCAGGAGCAAGTGCCGGTCATGGTGAATGCGCGCCATGGCCTGTGGAACGAACAAGAGTGTATTTTTTGGGTGTTTTATGTGGCCCGCGAGCGCAGCCGTTTTGAGGCTGAGTTGCTCGAGGCACGCGGCCGTGCGCAGCGCTTGGCCACCGAGTTGTCGGTGGCGAACTCGGAGTTGCGGACCTTGCACGCGCAGTTGGCGCAACGCACAGAGGCGGTGGAGTCTGAAAACCGCGAGCTGTCGACCCTGAGTGAAACAGACCCCCTGACCCGACTGGGTAACCGCCGGGCCCTGGAGCGAGCCGTGGCGCATTGGCAGAGCCAAACGCCGATCGGTACTCCCGCCGCCCTGATGATGGTGGATGTGGACCATTTCAAGCGCGTCAATGACACCCATGGCCATGACGAGGGCGACCGGGTGTTGCAGCAATTGGCCCAGCAACTGCAGGCCAGCCGCCGGGGCAGCGACCTGGTGGTGCGCTACGGCGGTGAAGAGTTCGCCATCTGGCTGCCGGGAGCCACGCCGGATGGCGCCCGCTCTGTCGCCACGCGCGCACACGCGATGGTGAAACAGGTGCTGGTGGACAACAAATCCATTACGGTCAGCATTGGTGTGGTGTGCGCCCAGCACACCCTGCACAAAGAACGGGATATGGTGTTTTTGAGCCGCTTGCTGCATCAGGCCGACTTGGCGCTCTACCGTGCGAAAGCAGCCGGACGGGACCGCACCGAGTGGCATACAAGCTCCGTAGGACTCTCCTAAAATTGTCGGACAGCGCGCAAGCGCGTTCAAACGAGGTGGTGCATGCGTTCTTGGATGGTTACAGCGCTGGTCAGCAGCGCATTGCTGGTGGCCTGTGGCACCAATGTCGTCAACCCGGTCACGGGGCAAACAGAGCGCTCGGCGATGAGCGAAGAGGCCGAAGTCGCCGAGGGTGCCAAAGGCCACCAAGAGGTGTTGCAGGAATATGGCGTGGTGAACAACCCCGCGTTGCAGTCGTATGTCAATGCTCTGGGGCAGCGCCTGGCGGGGCAAAGCCATCGCAGCCAGTTGCAGTGGCGTTTTACGGTGCTGGACAGCCCGGAGATCAATGCCTTTGCACTGCCCGGCGGCTATGTCTATGTCACGCGCGGCATCATGGCGTACATGGACAGCGAGGCCGACCTTGCCGGTGTGATCGGCCATGAAATCGGTCACGTGACCGCACGCCATGGCGCCCAGCGGGCTACCAGCCAGCAAAACGCTGGGCTCGGTGTGTTGGCCGCCAGCGTGCTGGGTGCGGTGGCAGAGGCTTACGGCGTCGCCGGTGCAGGGCAACTGGCAGGGCAGGTCTCTCAAAACGTGGCGGCAGGCTATATCGCCTCGTACGGTCGTGAGCAAGAGTTGCAGGCGGATGGCTTGGGGGCGGAGTACCTGTTTCGCACCCGCTATGACCCGCGCAACATGATTGACGTGATCAAGGTCTTGAAAAACCAGGAGCTGTTTGCCGCAGACCAGGCCAAAGCTGAAGGGCGCCCCGTACCCGTCAAGGGCGATTGGTTGTCCTCCCACCCCAGCAACGACCAGCGCTTGGAAACGATCAGCCGCCTGGCCGCGCAGTACCAGACCCGTGAGCGTTATGACGATGATGGCCGCAACCGCTACCTGCAGGCCATCCAAAGCATGAACTTTGGTGACAGCCCCGACCAGGGGTTGGTGCGGGGTCAGAACTTCTACCATGAGCCTCTTGGTTTGGCTCTTACCGCACCGGCGGGCTGGTATGTGCAAAACGAGCCGGAGCAACTCGCCTTTATCAACACCGCCCGCGACGCTGCGCTGCTGGTGCGCGTAGTGCCCGCGGCGGCTGGCAAGGCGCCGGCCGATGTGGTCCGCAACCTGCTCAAGCCTACACAGGGCCGCTTGGAGCCCACCACCATCAACGGGCTTCAAGCCTCCCGTTTCACCGGTGCGCGGGCAGGTGCCAACGGCAGCAGCGTGCCGGTGGAGGCCACAGTGATTACCGGCCCCGGCGACCGGGTGTATCTGCTGCAATCCACGGCCAAGGATGCCAATGCCCTGGCCCGTGCGCGCGCAGGTTTGCGCGAGGCCGAGGGCAGCTTTCGCGCCCTGACCGCCCAAGACCGCGCCGCGGCCCGGCCATGGGTCATCAAGACGGCGCCGTACCCCAAGGGCGGGTTCGCTGAGTTGGCCAAAAACTCGCCGATTGCGCGGCCCGAGCAACAGTTGCGCCTTATCAACGGCTACTACGGCGGCGGTGAGCCTACGGTGGGTCAGCTGGTCAAGGTTGTGGTTCCCAAGTAAATTGCTATATTTTTAGGAGCGTATCGCGCATATTCTGCGAGCGCTAACGCCCATTTTGACCATGCCCCAACTCTCTATTTCCTCGCAGTTCGATGCCGGTGCCATTGAGGTGGTGCGTGCGGATGTGGCGCACGACATCCAACTGCGCATCCGCCCCGACACGGCTGCCGAGTTCGCCCAGTGGTTTTACTTTTGCCTGCAGGGTGCAGCGGGTCAGGCGGCGACTTTGCGGTTCATGAATGCCTCCGAATCCGCCTACCCCAGAGGCTGGGAGGGCTACCAGGTGCTGGCTAGCGAAGACCGTCAGCACTGGCGTCGCATAGACACCCACTACGACGGCACCGTGATGACTGCCCGCGTCACACCGCAGAGCAATGCCATTTACTTCGCGTATTTCGAGCCTTACTCTTACGAGCAGCATCTCGACTTGCTGGCTGCGGCGAGCGCTTCTCCGCTAGTCACCCTGCAGCGATTGGGCAGCACCGTGCAGGGGCGCGATATGAGCCTGCTGCGTATCGCAGACCCCCATACCCAACTTCAGGAGGTCGACAAAAAGAATGTGTGGCTCATTGCCCGCCAGCACCCCGGCGAGACGATGGCGGAGTGGTTCATCGAAGGCTTTCTGGAGCGCTTGCTGGATGCGGATGACTCGGTAAGCCGCACGTTATTGCAGCGCTGCAACTTCTATGTGGTGCCCCACATGAATCCGGATGGCGCGGTGCTGGGTAACCTGCGCACCAATGCCGCCGGCGCCAACCTGAACCGCGAGTGGGCGGCTCCCAGCATGGAGCGCTCACCCGAAGTCGCGCTGGTGCGCCAAGCCATGGAGTCGGCCGGCGTGGATCTGTGCCTGGACGTGCACGGTGACGAGGCGCTGCCTTGCAACTTCGTGGTCGGCTCTGAGGGCACACCGGGTTACACCCCGCGCATTGCGGAGCTGGAAGACGACTTCAAAACCGACTGGATGCGCGCCTGCCCCGACTTCCAGGACACCCTCAACTACGGCCGGGTGCCGGCCGGCCAGGCCAACTTGTCCCTGGCCACCAACTGGATTGCCCAGCGATTCGGTTGCATGGCCCTGACGATCGAGATGCCCTTCAAAGACAACGTCAACCTGCCCGACCCCGCCACCGGTTGGAGCGGCCAGCGCTCCAAGAAGCTGGGGGCCAGCGTGCTGCAGCCTTTGTTGCAGTGGTCAGTCTAGAGCCCGGTTAGTGCCCATGCGGTTCTGCCGGCGCACGGCGGCACCCATCAGCCCCAAGCCTGCCAGCAGCAGGGCATAGGTTTCGGGTTCAGGTACCGGAGCCAGTGCTTCTGTGTACACCACGTTGTCCATAGCGAAGCTGCTGCTGCAGCAAAGGGCGCCTTCAAAAACAATGCGGTTAAACGCCTGGCTTGACGTGAAGCCGATGAACTGCAAAGTGCCTATGGGGGCTGTCGGTGGCAGGTAGCTACCGAGGAGGCTGTACGAGCCGTAGCCTGCCAAGCCGGCTGCGTCAACCCGGATGCTGGAGTAGGGCCGACCGGTCGGGTTCATGCCTGCGAACCAGGCTCCAAAAGCAACGACCGGTCTGTCGAAAACCAAATCCGCCCACGTGTATGTGGTGTTCACAAACAGGTTACTGCTCCCATCCACGCTGTAACTGAGGTTGGGCGCATCCACAGAAATGCTGTTGTGCGCTGTGAAGGCCCCGAGGTCTAGGTTGTTGGCAGGTTGATCCACTGTGAGGGCGTTAAAAGTTTCCGCCTGAACGGGGCCGGTTGCATTCAAAAAGCTGGCCTGATCGGTGTAAACCGTCAAGGGTGAGCCGACTGCAGCCTGTGCCGTAGTGCTCAG
This sequence comes from Rhodoferax potami, assembly GCF_032193765.1. NCBI lineage: Bacteria > Pseudomonadati > Pseudomonadota > Betaproteobacteria > Burkholderiales > Comamonadaceae > Rhodoferax > Rhodoferax potami. Next base: position 2,807,724 of record NZ_JAVBIJ010000001.1, on the reverse strand, counting down.
CCACAGGAGGAGAGTGAGTGCAATCGTTCTTTGGAAGATGGACTGGATAGCTGACATTGGGGCTCCTTGTGTGTTGTCGAGTTTTGCGCGACAGTGGTTGATGACGGGAGACTAAAAGTTGCAATGGCGGGTCGCAATGCGCCTGCATGCGTAGACGGCGTCGGTTTCATACGCACAAGTGCGTATGAAACGAATGGATGAGCTTGCTGTTAGTCCGGTCGGACTATGCCGGTAGAAATTGCATGGAATTCAACGCTGGGCACGTTGTGCTTGTCTTGTCGATTGATAAGAATCTGCAACACATCCCCTTACTCGCAAGAGGCTGAGCTCCATGACCCGACAAGCGCAGGCAATGACTCTCCAGGCTTTCCAGGAGCAGGCCTTCGCTCGGCATTTGCTGGTTGATTTGCCGTTTCCGATTACAGGTGCACTTCTCTTGGTCGTGGTGTGTGTCGGGTTGCTGCTAGGCAAAGCAGCTGTTTGGCTGATCGCACTCTGGACGGTCTGGACTCTTGCAACGGTTGGTGTGCGCGTCTGGATTGAGGCGCGGATGCGCAGGCGGCTCCATGAGCATGGCGTGCACAAAAAGATCCTGCATCAATACGCGTGGCTGTCAGTGCCGACGGGGGCTGTATCCGGCGTGTTCGCCTGTTTGTACTTTGATGCGCAAGATCCCGTCACGATGATGGTTCTTGCGACGTATATGACGGTGATCGTTGTGGGAGCCGTGGTGCCGACCTCGGTGTACCTGCCGACTTTTTTCTTGTTTGTCCTTTCCACGCATCTGCCCTATTTGTTTTTGCTGATTCGCGCAGGTAGCGAAGAGCACTTCATGCTGGTCGGTTTGAACGTGCTGTTTCTGGTCGTCACCTCACAATATGCGTATGCAGCGAATCGAATGCATCGGGAGTCGATCCGGCTTCGCTTCGAAAATCAGCAGTTGATTGCGGACTTGGGCGAGCGCAAAGCTGCCGCAGAGAGCGCGTCCAAAACCAAGTCACTGTTCTTGGCCGGCGTGAGTCACGATCTCAAGCAGCCGATACGTGCGATCGGTTTGTACCTTGGCGTTTTGCGGCATACAGAGCCTCCAGATAAGGTCAGCGTTCTGGAGAGCGTGACTCCAAAAATGGAAAAAGCCCTCAGCGAACTTCACGGGCAGGTCAGTCGCTTGCTCGAGCTGTCGCGTCTGGAGTCTGGTGCGCTGCGACTGCATATAGAGCAGGTGTCTCTGGCGGGGCTATTTGCCGGGTTGCTTGCGCTGTTTGAACATCAGGCTGCTGCGAAAGGGATCCGTTTGCGCTTTGCAAATTTGGACAGTCTGCGTTGCAAGTCGGTGTGGGTGGATCGGCGGATGCTCGAATCGATTTTGCAAAATCTCATCAGCAATGCCATCAAGCACACGGGTGCGGGTGTGGTGTACGTAGGTGTGCGTCGCAGGACTCTGTACCGCGAAGGCGGGCAACTGTGTATTGAGGTTCGAGACAGTGGGTGTGGCATACCACTGGCGCAACAGGCGTACTTGTTTGATGCTTATCGCAGTTTTGACGACCGCAAGGCCAGCGATAGCCATGGCCTCGGCTTGGCAATCGCCAAGGCACAAGCCACTTACCTGGGGGCAGACATCACGTTGCGAAGCGCGCCCGGGCGGGGTTCCGTGTTTGCCCTGTGTGGAGTGAGTACCCGCAACCAAAATGTGCCGGTAGACTTTCCCTGATGCCGGCACATGGCGTCACAGCTCGCCGGAAGTGGTGGTTCCGCTCTGTGTGCGGATCGCATAGGCGGCCATCTCTGCGCTGTTGCGGATACCGAGCTTGTTGCGCAGATTCTCCCGGTGTTTGCGGACCGTGCCTTCGCTGATGTTGAGCTTCAGGCTTATCTCCTTGCTGGTCAGGCCGTTACCCACCAATTGCAGGATGGTTGTTTCGCTGCTGGTGAGCTTGTGTTCAGTATTTTGGGTTTCGGCGTCATCGACAAAGAGACTGGCGATATCAGCGCTGATGTAGCGTCTACCCTGTGCAACTCTTCGGATGGCAAGCAGCAGTTCGCTACCGCTCTCGTTCTTCGGCAAATACCCTGCCGCGCCCAGCGCAAGTGCCGCCCTTACCGAGCCAGAGTCCATGCGTGCAGTCACCACGAGGGTGCGGGTTGCAGACTTTGCGGCTTGGAGCGCTCGCATCACTCCCAAGCCATCAAGCCCCGGCATTCCAAGATCCAACAGGAGGATATCGGGCTGAAGGTTTGCTGCCAGTTCTACTGCCTCTTGGCCACTGGGGGCGACACCCATGCAGTGCATGTCGGGTTGGCTGGAGAGCAGCATCTGCAACGCGTCTGCGAGCATGGCGTGATCTTCAGCAATCAATATGCGGATGGGTGACATGGCAAAAGCGTTCCGGCGGTCAGGTGATCCGTTCCGTGGCCGTTCAAACTAGAAATCGCGCGGACCCAGTCTGAGCAGCCGTCACGCCAATTACTTGCCGTTCACACCCAACAGCTCCACCTCAAACACCAGCGTTGCGTTCGGGGGGATCACGCCACCCGCGCCGCGGGCACCGTACGCGATGTCCGGCGCACAGGTCAGCTTGGCTTTGCCGCCGGTTTTCATGCGCTGCACACCCTCGGTCCAGCACGGGATCACGCCATTGAGCGGGAAATCAATCGGCTGGCCGCGTTTGTATGAGCTGTCGAATTCACGACCATCCGGAAAAGTGCCTTTGTAATGCACGGTCACTTTGTCAGTGGCTTTGGGGCTGGCCCCGGTGCCTTCTTTGAGGCTGCGGTACACCAGCCCGCTGGCGGTGACGACGGCGCCATCTTCTTTGGCAGCGGCTGCCGTGATGGCGTTTTGGGCAAATGCGCCCTGGGCCAACAAGGCCAGAGCAACACAGGAAATACGGAGGCTGGTTTTCATAGAGGGTCGTAGAGTGAGGTTGAAAATCAAATGGGTGTCAGAACAGAATTGCCAAATTTTTACGCAAGGCGCCCATATCGCGCAACAATGGCTGCCATGAAGTTGTACCCCATTTTGTCTGCGCTTTCGCCGCACGATGTGGTCGAAGCCCCGCCCCGTGAAGGGCTTGCCTCTCAATTAGAGATGATTCATCGTCTGGTCAGCACGCGCGTCGCGGTGGTGGACCGGATTGCGGTCGTCGCTCACGATGTGCAGACCGGGCTCTTGAAAACCTTGGTCAGCAGTAGCCACGACGATGGCCGCCCGCTGCACCACGAGGTCGCACTGGCCGATGTGCCCACCCTCAGCGAGCTGGCCCGGCAGCGGGGCACCCGGGTGATCCACGACATTGCCAGAGACCTCCAGTCTTCTTCCCACAGCACCTGGCTCAAGCTCCACCATTACCAGTCCAGCGTGACCACGCCCATTTATCAGGGCAATGAATTGGCAGGCTTCCTGTTTTACGACGCCAAGCAGCTCCATGCATTCACCGACGCTGATGTGGAGAAGTTGGTCGAATTCACCGATCTGATTGCCCACCTGTTTTTGACGCAACGCCGTTTAGCCCGCGGCATTGTGAGCGCGATTCAGGTGGCGGTGGATATGGCTCGCTCCCGGGACTTCGAGACCGGTCAGCACCTGGAGCGCATTGCGTATTACTCGCGCATCATGGCGCATGCCCTGGCGCAGAGCCACGGTCTGAGTGACGAGTACATCGAGTACTTGGAGTTGTTTTCACCGCTACACGACATCGGCAAAGTGGGAATCCCGGATCACATCCTGCTCAAGCCCGGCAGGTTGGATGCGGAGGAATACGAGATCATGAAGCGCCATGTGCCCATGGGCGAAAGCATCATCCGTCGCATCAGCCAGGACTTGGGGCTGGTGGGCAGCCTGCAGGAGCAGGTCATGCGCAACATTGTGGCGACCCACCACGAACGCGGTGATGGGTCCGGTTATCCCCGCGGGCTCACGATGGACCAGATTCCCCTGGAGGGACGCATTGTGGCGGTGGCGGACGTGTACGACGCACTCAGCAACCGGCGTGCCTACAAGGACTCTTGGAATGACGACGCGGTGTGCACCGAGCTGCGTGCAGAGGCGGCTAAGGGCTTGCTGGACAAGACCTGTGTCGAGGCGCTGCTGGCCGCCACGGACGAAAGGGCGTCGATCAAGCTGCGTTTTGCGGATGCACGGGTCGCTGACGACTACGCGTAAAGGGGCTTTTGTGGGCGTGCCTGCTGTTGGCGAGCGGGTCTGAAAAAATGGCCCCATGAAAAATCTGCAGCATTGGTTTCGCGGCCTTCTTTTTGTGTTTCTTGCGTGGTCCGCGGCATTCGCTGCTGGTGCCGTAAATGCCAGTGGTGCTGGAGCAGAGTTGAAGCCCGGCAGCGTGGTGCTGATTCGCCATGCCTTGGCCCCCGGAGTGGGCGACCCTGCGCAATTCGTGTTGAATGACTGCAGCACCCAGCGCAACCTCAATGACGAGGGGCGGGCGCAAGCGGTGCGCATCGGCAAGTTTTTCCGGCAGCTCCCGGTGCCCGTTGAGGCGGTCTGGTCCTCCCAATGGTGCCGGACCCGTGAAACCGCCGACCTCGCTTTCCCGGGTCAGCGCGTGGACCAGGCTGCATTTAATTCATTTTTCGGTGAGCCGGATGCTGCCCCGGCCCAAACCCAAGCTGCCCGGGCATTGCTCAACGCATGGGCGGGCAAGGGGCTCTTAGTGGTGGTAACCCACCAAGTCAACATCACTGCCATTACCGGCGTGGTACCTGCATCCGGCGAGGCAGTAGTGCTCGGCCGGCGCAATGGCGTCTGGGCCGTGACGGGGCGCCTTACACCCTGATCAGATGCGCCGTGTGAGCCACACGCCAATCATCGAGCCAGCGCCAATCGCTTTGCACCACGCCCTGACACCCCAGCCCGGTACTGCGACCAGTTTGTTGCTTGCCTCCTCAAGGTGTTCCTGCTCGTCATTGCGGCAATCGCTCAGGAGCCTTTGCAGCGTAGCGGCTTCGGGTCGGCCTGCAATCCGGTCCAGTTGGTCTTGGTAGTGTCTATCGACAAAGGTCTCGATCGCCGCAACAGTGGCATACACCGCAGTCGGCCCTGCCAGCGCGGGCAGGGCGCCGGTCACCCAACCTGCGAGCCGCCAAAGGGGTAGCAGCCAGCTGCGGCGCAGGGGCGGCAACAAGGCGTTCATGACTTCCAGGTGTTCTTGTTCAGTCTGCAGGTGGCGCCGCGCGAGCTCTTGAATGTCGGGGTGGCGCGAGGCCCACAACATGCCGCGGTACACCGCAACGGCGCCGGTCTCGCCCGCGTGGTCCGAGCGCAGGTCGGCCACCATATCGGCGGGCAAGTGCGCCAGCTCCGCAGCCCGTACCCACTGTTGCAAATGGGGCCTGATGCGCAAAAAATGGACATAGGCCCACTCGAGCACCGGAGTCACCCCCGGTAACCGCCCTAATCGACCCAGCCAGCGCCAGCCGGGCATGGCCAGCCACAAAGACACAAAAGCGGCTGCGCCACTGAGCATGCGCCCGTCCGCCTGCCGCACATGGAAGCGTGCCAGCAAACGCGCTTGCTCTGCAGGCTCCAGCCCACTGTGCACTTCGCTCACATCCAGCCACTGCACCGGTTGCAAAGACGCTAAGGACTGGTAGAGCCCGATCTCACGCCTGCACAGAGGGCAGGAGCCATCGAACATGACCGTGAGCCCGTCGCACAAGCGTTCAGCGGGTGAGGAGGCTGTGTGCTCAGGGGGCGTTGACGGCGTCGGGGAAGAGGGGCGGATCGCTGCGGGCATGGGCTGCTCAAGAGCGCCAGAACATGCTGGCAGCCCCGGTTGTAGCGCAATGCCGCAGGCCATGTTTGCGACGCGGGTTTAGGGCACCCGCCATGTCCAGTCGGTTTGGGTCAGGCTGGCGCGGCGGTGGCCGCTTCGCGCGAGTTCGAGCCAGTCGATCTCAAGCACCTGAAGCTTGATGAGTGTGAGGTGGTGGACTCCGCCGGGGCTCCCGGCGCAAGCCTCGGCTGCAGCTTCCAGCGCTGCGCCCGGCGCCTGAGCCGACAGGTAATCCCCCGCGGCTGCGGAGGTGCTGATACGTGCCCACACCGCATCCACCTCCGGGCCGCTACGCAGCACGGTGGCTTGTGCCCGCACACGGAGCTGCCAGCTCAGCCGCTTGCTCCAGAACACCAGGCTCACTTGAGGGACGGCCTCCAGCTCGGCGACTTTGGGGCTGCGGCTGTCGGTGTAGATGTGCAACACAGCTTGCCCCGCATCGGCGTGGCGCAACACGACAGTGCGTGCTTGCGGCGCACCATCCACCCCCAGGGTGGCCAGCACAGGCGTGCGCCATTCGTGGTGCCGGTCAAGTACCGCGCGCTGCAACTCCTGCCAAATGCGGTGGCGGATCTCCGATTCGCTCAAAAGAGGTGTGTCCACAGAGTTGGGCTGCCGGTGGCAGTGCTGGAAATGAGGGGCCCATGATATCGGCGCGCCTCTGGGGCTGCAGTCGGAGGGGCAAGTCCAGAAAAACAGCATTTTTCAGTTCCGCCACCCTCGGCGCATGGAACAATATTTGCTCAGTCGTTGATATCAACACGAGAGGTCGAGGCCATTCCCGCAGAGGAAAGCCCATCCGTTTTCAGGGAGCGGTTTTGTACACGACGGTTCACCTGCGGCTCGACGCCGCGACTTTGGTTTTCGCCATCAGTCTGCTGGCGTTCAGTCTCGCCATCCTCTGTGCGCTGCTCGCGCGGTGCGGTGGCTCCAAGCGTTTGGGCTTGCATGAGTGGTCTGCAAGTCTGGCTCTGGCTTCGCTTGCTTTTTTCCTGTTCTTTTTTCGGGGGACTGGCCCCTGGGTTTTGACCTACCTGCTTGCCAACCTGACGATGTTGGCCGTGGTGCCACTCACCATGCTGGCCTACGCCAAGCTCTTGAAGGTCGCGGCGCCCCTGAGCAGCATGGTTTTGAGCAGTGCGGTCGGCTTGTCGGGTGTTTTGGCGGTGTTTTTCCTGGAAACCGCACCCGAGTTCGGGGTTTTCTCCATGTCGATGGCGATGGGTTTTCAGCTGGTGTTGGCGGCGTGGATGGTGAGGGGCGCACCCGGGCGCTTTGGGGCGCATTGGCGAAGGGTGTTGAATCTGATGCACGGCCTGGGTGCACTGGTGTTCTTTGTCAGGGCCGGCATGGCACTGAACGGGAATGCTGTACAGGTGTCGACAGTTGCGAACTCTTCTATGCAGATCGTGGCGCTGTGCGTGGCGGCTTTGTACTTCACCGTGGTGACGGTGGTGTTTGTCGTGATGGTGAGTGAGCGCCTGCACTTTGAGATGCGCGACCGCTTGCGCCGTGATGGCCTGACGGGTCTCTACACCCGCACCGCTTTCTTTGAGGTGGTCTCCACCAAGGCGGCCCGCTTGCAAGCGCAGGGCTATGCACTGGTGTTGGTGGATATGGACAACTTCAAGCGCATCAACGACAACTTCGGCCATGCCGGTGGAGACGCGGTCCTGGCGCATGCCGCCCGCATGCTGTCGCAGTGGACCCGGCTGTCAGACATCGCGGTGCGCTACGGCGGGGAGGAGTTCTGTGTGCTGCTACATGCCTGCTCTGCCGAAAAGGCAGGCCGCTTTGCCCAGCGCTTGGTGGACGAGGCGGGCAGGCAATCTGTGCGCATGAAAGATGGGCGCAATGTGCGCTTTACGTTCTCAGTGGGCTATGCGTGTGCCCCGGCAGGACAAGCCATCCAAGGTATCGAGTCGCTGGAGGCGGTGATCGACCAGGCTGATCAGGCGCTGTATGCCGCCAAGGCAGCGGGGCGCAACCAAGCTTGCCCGGCAGCTATTGTCGGCCTGTCAGCGTGTTGAGCTATTCAATTGGCTGGCCAGCCGTTGGCGGTAGGGCTTGATCAGATAGGGCGGCAACCATCTCTCATAGGAGGCAGTCAGTGCGGAATCCTCCTGAAATGACGTTGCCAGTTTGTTGAGTTCGGCAAATGTCTGGTCGGTCTGCGGGCCCTTGGTGCAGCTGAAGCGCCCGGCCAGCAAGGCACTGTTTTCTGCAATCGGATAGAAATGCAGTTTGGTGATTGCGCTGTCGTGGTAGACGGCCTCTCCGGGGTATGCGAGCGTGTAGTCAAACCGCTTCTTTTGCAGCATGGTGATCAGCGATCTGGTCGAGCTTTCCTGACTCACCTGAACGACCTGGCGTGCGTTGGATTGCACCAGGGGCCTGAGCATGTCATCAAGCTTGGTGCCGTAGGTCCTGCTACCCGCGACCCCCGCACGCAGGTCGTTTTGCTCCAAGAGATCTCGCAAGCGGACTTCGCCCCCTTTGTTGAGAAAGCGCTTGAACTGGTTCTGGTCTTCGGCCCTGGTGACCAACCCGACCGGGTACACATAGCCATAGGGTGCGGTAAAGCGTAAATAGGACTCGCGCTCTGGCGTCTGGGCTGCCATGGCCGAGCAGTAGGCGCCGCCGTTTTTGGCAACAAACAGGACCCGTGGCCACGGCAGTACTTCTTCTTGGATGCGATGCTGCGGCAGTGCTTGTTGCACCTGTTTCAGCAGCAGGTTCATGTAGCCGATGTCCTTGGCGTCCTTGTCGAACGTCGCCAAAGGCGGGAAGTCGGCACTCAGCCAGGTAATGTCTTCGGCACAAGCCGACGCCCATGGCATCAACGCACTGATGCAGCACGCGAGGGCTGCAGATGTCTTGTTCATGGATGCTCTGTCTTTTTGGGGATTTCAACGACTGGCTTCAGCATAACCCCAAGTTCTTCCCGCCGCGGCTAGGGTCATCACCGAGCGCTGACCGACTTGCGACGCCCCGTCAAGCAAAAAGCCTTGCCCGTCTTTCGACGGCAAGGCTTTTGTGGGTGCAATTTGCTATAAAAATAATAGCTACTTGCGCATGTTTTATAAGGGCTGGAGGCGTGTTTGACCTCTAATGCCCTTTGCTGTTACACCAGCAGCGCATTCACCCGTTTGACGTACTCGGCGGGGTCTGCCGGCAGGCCACCTTCCGCCAGCAAGGCTTGGTCGAACAGGATGTGGGCCAGGTCGTGGAAGTGCACCGAGCCGTCCAGCTTTTTCACGAGCGGGTGGTCGGCGTTCACTTCCAGCACAGGCTTCACTTCGGGGGCGCTCTGGCCGGCTTGCTTGAGCATGCGCGCCAGCTGGGTGCTCATGCCGTGGTCTTGCACCACGAGGCAGGCAGGGCTGTCCACCAGGCGGCTGGTCACACGCACGTCGTCAGCCTTGTCCTTGAGTGCTTCTTTCAGCTTGGCGAGCACGGGCTTGAAGGTTTCGGCGGCTTCTTCAGCGGCTTTCTTTTCAGACTCGTCTTGCAGCTTGCCCAGGTCCACTGCGCCCTTGGCCACGCTTTGCATCGGCGTGCCGTCAAAGTCGTGCAGGTAGTTCAGGGCCCACTCGTCCACGCGGTCGGTCATCAAGAGCACTTCAATGCCCTTTTTCTTGAATACTTCAAGCTGCGGGCTGTTCTTGGCGGCGGCCAGTGTGTCGGCGGTGATGTAGTAGATGGCCTCTTGGCCTTCCTTCATGCGCGCCTTGTAGTCGGCCAGTGCCACGGTGGCCGTGTCGCTGGTGGTGGATGCAAAGCGCAGCAGCTTGGCCAGGCGTTCTTTGTTGCCGAAGTCTTCGCCCAGGCCTTCTTTGAGCACCGCGCCGAATTCGGCGTAGAACTTGGTGTACTTGCCCAGGTTGGCCTCTTGTTCGGCCTTTTCTTCAGCGCTAAGGACGTCGGTTACGCCGTCGGCGGCTTCCGGCAGCTTGTCGTTCTTGGCCAAGGTTTCCAGCATGGAGAGCACACGTTTGGTGTTGCCATCGCGGATGGCTTTCACGTCGCGGCTTTCCTGCAGCAGCTCGCGGCTCACGTTCAGGGGCAGGTCAGCGGAATCCACCACGCCCTTCACAAAACGCAGGTAGCTGGGCAGCAGAGCCTCAGCGTCGTCCATGATGAACACGCGCTTCACATACAGCTTCAAGCCGGCCTTGTGGTCGCGGTTGTACAGGTCCATGGGCGCTTTGCCGGGGATGTACAGCAGCTGGGTGTATTCGGTGCTGCCTTCCACCCGGTTGTGGGTGTGGGCCAGCGGCGCTTCAAAGTCGTGGCTGATTTGCTTGTAGAAGTCGTCGTACTGCTCTTGTGTCACGTCTTTCTTGGCGCGCGCCCAGATGGCGTTGGCCTTGTTGACGGTTTCCCACTCGCCGGTCTTGACCATGCCACCGGGCTGGCGGCCGCCGGCCTCATCCGACGGGTTGATCAGCTCGCCGTCTTTCCACTCTTCTTTTTCCATCAGGATGGGCAGGCTGATGTGGTCAGAGTACTTGTTGATGATGCCCTTGACCTTCCAGGCCTGGGCATAGTCCATCGCGTCTTCGCGCAGATGCAGGATGACGCTGGTGCCGCGGGCTTCGCGCGAGATGGCTTCCACCTCAAACGCGCCGCCACCGCTGGCGCCGCCGTCGCTCACCCAGCGCACGGCTTCATCGGCCTTCAGGCCGGCACGGCGCGATTCGACGGTGATCTTGTCGGCCACGATAAAGCCGGAGTAAAAGCCCACGCCGAACTGGCCGATCAGGTTGCTGTCGGCCTTCTGGTCGCCGCTGAGCTTGCTCACAAAGTCTTTGGTGCCGCTCTTGGCAATCGTGCCCAGGTTGTCGATGGCTTCTTGCATCGACAAGCCAATGCCGTTGTCGGTGATGGTGAGTGTCTTGGCGTCTTGGTCGAACGTGACTTTGACCTTCAGCTCGGGGTCGTTTTCGTACAGGCCGCCGTCGTTGATCGCTTCAAAACGCAGCTTGTCGCACGCGTCCGAGGCGTTGGAGATCAACTCACGGAGAAAAATCTCTTTGTTGGAGTACAGGGAGTGCGTCACCAGGTGCAGCAGCTGGGCTACTTCGGCCTGGAAATTCATGGTTTGCTTGGTCATAGTTCCGTCTCTGAGTCTCAAAAAAGCGATGTGCGCCGCCAGACATTCCGCTTGCGACGCGGGCAACCCTCAATTATGGGCGAGGGCGCTGCTTTCAAGAGGGGGCCAACCACCCCACCAACAGGTCGCGCACCACAGGGCTGCTGAGCAACTTCATGTGATTGAGCCGGTACACCACGGCTTGCTGGTTTTTAGCGAAGCGCAGGGTGCGGGCGGCATCGTCGTGCCGGCCCAGGGCGCTGTGCAGGGGTACCAACCCGTCGCCCACCAAGCGCTCCGCAAGCAGGCTGCGTGGTTTGGCTACGGTGGCGGCCACGGTGTAGCAGGCCACGCCCTCGGGCAGGGGCAGGTGGGTGCGCCGGTCGGGTTGCCGGCGGAAGCGGTCGTGGCCTTGCCAGTCGGACGCTTGCACCAAGCCGTAGCGCAGATCAGTGATGCCGGCACTGCGCAGCTGCCCCAGCTTGGCCAGCGGGCGTGAATACGGCGTGCTGCCCAGCACCACATCGACCCAATTGCCCGCGCGCTCCAGCGGCGCACCGTGGTGGGGTGTGCCCAAGAACACCAAGGCCTTTAGTAAAGGGCGCCATGCGGCCACTGTGGTGGCGGTTTGCGCTTGGGCGCAGGCACTGCGCGCGACCAGCCCGCCCATGCTGTGCACCAGCACGGTGATGCTTTCTACCGCCACAGGCCAGTGGGCTACCAGCTCACTTAGCTTGTCTGACAGCGCTGCGCCATTGACCGAGGTGTGCAGGCCGGTGTTGTAGCGCACAAACACAGGGGTGTAGCCATGGGCCGCAGCCAGTGCGGCGGCGTGGCTGGTGGGGGTACCATCTGCCCCCGCATGTTCCCACTGCAGGTCGTTCATGCACAGGCCATGCAGCACGATCAGCAGCTTGCCGTTGACCGCTGTCGGGGCCGGCATCTGGCCGGGCTCCAGCACAACACCGTTAAAACGTAAGCTCATCGGCGTGGCCAGCGGGTTGCCAGTGGCGGCCAAGTAGTCGCCCAGCACGCCATTGAGCGCAGCCACGACGGCGGCACGTTGGGGAGACTCCGGGGGCTGTGCGCCAGTGGTTTCCAGCAAAGGGGTGAGGGCGCGCAATGCCGTGTCTGCCGACTTGCCCACCAGGGTGGTGATGCCGCGCACTGCGCTGTAGACCCAGCCGGTCAAGCCCGTAGCTTGCGGGTGGCTGCCTGTTTGGGTGCTGCTGGTGTCGCCCCGTGCGCCCAAGGTGCCAAGCACTGACTGGTGCACGCCTTCTGCCATGCGGGCAAGCCCTAAGGTGCCCTGGGTGGCCAGCTGGGCTGCGCCCCGCAGGTCTGTAGCGATGGATTTTGCTGAGACCTTGGTGCGGGGCGGTGTGGGCATATGCGTCTTGTGTTTAAAACTTTTCGTGCGGCTGCAGGTAGCGCCACTGGCCCACCGGCAGATTGCCCAGCATCACCTTGCCGACGCGCACGCGCTTGAGGCCCACCACCTTCAGGCCCACCAGCTCGCACATGCGGCGGATCTGGCGTTTCTTGCCTTCGGTCAGCACAAAGCGAAGCTGCTCCGGGTTTTGCCATTCCACCTTGGCGGGCTTGAGGCGCTGGTCGTCCAGGCTCAGGCCGTGGCGCAGCAGTTGCAGCTTCTCGGGCGGGAATACGCTCTGCACATCGCTGGTGATCGGGTCGTCATCGTCCAGGCGGATCAGTTGCTGGGGCTGGCCACGGCCGGGCAAGCCGGGGTAGGTGGCGGCGGGCGAATTCGCGGCGCTGGGGTTGGCAACCCCGGTGTAGGCCACGCGCACCAAATATTCCTTCTCCATGACCGAGTCTTCGCCGATCAGCTGGCGGGCCACGCGGCCATCTTGGGTGAGCACCAGCAAGCCTGTGGAGTCAATGTCCAGCCGGCCGGCGGGCACAAGGCTTTTGAGCTGGCTGCCGTGGAAGAAGAAGCGCGCGTTGTCATCGCGCCAGCGGTTTTGGGGCTGGATGAGCTTGATGGCGGGCTCGTGCCCGTCCTCGGCCTGCCCGCTCACTATGCCCAGCGGCTTGTTGAGCAGGATGGTGACCTGGTTGGCCTGCTGGCCTTGGGCCTGCTTGTCGATCTCGATGCGCACATCGGGCAGCACCTGCATTCCCATCTCGGCCACCTTGCCGTTGACCTTGACCCAGCCCTTGCCGATCCACTCGTCCGCTTCGCGGCGGGACGCCATGCCGAGGTCGGCCATGCGCTTGTTCAGCCGCACGGTGCCGCCGGCGCCATGGGCTGCGGTGTTGCTCTGGCCCTGGGGAATGGCTCGGTTGCCTGAAGGGCGGTTGGCCGCAGGAGGTGGGGCACGTCGTGCGCCCGTGGTGGGGGCGACCTCATGGGCAGCCGGTGGAGGCGCGCGGCGCAAAACAGGGCGGGGCGAAGTGGGTTCGGTCATGGTGCGGATGCTATGTTTTTAGGAGCTGCTTGCGCACATTCCATGAGCGCTAGAGGCAGATTTTGCTACTAATCGGCAGCGGATGCCAGTGTTAGCGAGGTTTCAAGACCATCTGGTCTTTTCCAAGAATGACATCAAACTTGGACAAAAAGGATTGGCCGAGCAAGGCCTGATTGTCGTCGCCCACCGACAGGCCTATGCCGATCCGGACCCGGTTGACCTCTACCGGGCCGATTTGAACGGGGATTCCTTCCACAATGCGCCCCGGCCGGTCGCCATTGGCGGTGCGAAAAACAGTGGAAGTGCCGCCTGTGAGTTGGGCTTGGCGCGCAAAGGTTTCACTCACCGTCACCAGCGAGGCCCCGGTATCCACCAGAAACATCACCTCCCGGCCCTGGATGCGGCCCGGCGCATAAAAATGTCCGTCCAGCGCACGCTGGATGACCAGATCGCCGTTGGCCTGTATCCGGACCTGCTGGGGGCGCAGGTAGTAGGTCATGCCGGCATACAGCAAGCCCATGACCGCGCACCAGAACAGAATGAGCGGAATCAGGCCGGTCTGGCGCGGTGCGGAGGGTGGGGATGCGCTCAAATGGTGGCGACTGAAGGCAGAAAACCGGGCCCGGGTGGCCTCCAGCTGGCGCTCTTTGTCTGTCTCGCGCTGGTGGCTGGGGTCCCCGTCCCGGTCTTCATGGGCCATAGTGGCTTGCTGCGGGCTTAGTTGTAAAAGGCCTCGACCTTGCCCTTGAGCTTGATCAGCAGGGGTTTGCCCTTGCGGTCTACGGTTTTGCCGGCGGGCACTTTGATCCAGCCCTCGCTGACACAGTATTCCTCGACGTCGTTGCGCTCTTTGTCATTGAAGCGGATGCCGATGTCGTGCTGAAAAACGGCCGCCACATGGTGCGGGCTGCGCGGGTCGGCAGAGAGGTGGTCGGGCAGGGTGGGGCGTTCTGTGGTGTTTGTCATGGCCTGTATTTTCTCATTCCCGGGAGCTGGCGCATGCGCTAGGCCCGCACTCTGGCCACAAAAGCAGCAGCCGGCAGCGGTTTGGCAAACAGGTAGCCCTGGTATTGCTCGATGCCCTGGGCCTGCACCCATGCCAGCTGGGCCGGGGTTTCCACCCCTTCAGCCACGATGTGGAGCTGCATCAAGCGGCACATGGAGACGATGAGCTCGGCCACCGGGCGATTGGCCTCGATGTCTTGTACAAAGGTTTTGTCCACCTTCAGCACCTGGATCGGAAACCGGTTCAGATAGGCCAAGTTCGAGTAGCCGGTGCCGAAGTCGTCCACGCTGATCGAGAAGCCCATGCGTCGCAAATCGTCCAGCGTTTCGTGGGTGTGGGGTGCCACGCCGAGCAACATCGATTCGGTGAGCTCCAGCTCCAGCCGCGCGGGTTGCGCCGCAGTGGCGGTGACGATGCGGGCCAAGCGATTCAGCAACTCCGGGTCGCGGAACTGGCGGGGCGAGAGGTTGATGGAAATCTTCAGGTCCAGCCCTTCACGGGCCCACTGCACTTGCTGCCGCGCAGCTTGCTCAAACACCCAGTCGCCCAAGGTATTGATCATGCCGGTGCTCTCGCAGGTGGGAATGAAGGCGTCCGGCCCCACGACGCCGCGCAGCGGGTGGTTCCAGCGGATTAGCGCTTCGGCGCCACGCACCAGGCCGGTCGCAACATCCACGCGGGGCTGGTAGTACAGCTCAAACTCTTCGCGGGTCAGGGCGTGGCGCAGCTCGGTCTCGAGCTCCAGCCGCTGCTGCACCCGCTGCGCCATGGGTAACTCGAAGATGTTGAGCGCGTTGCGGCCGCTCTCTTTGGCGCTGTACATGGCCAGGTCGGCATTGCGCAGCAGGGTGTCCAGCTCCTGGCCGTGTTCGGGGTAAAAGCTCACCCCCACACTGGGGGTGACGATGACTTCGGTGCCATGCAGTTGAATGGGCTGCGCCACGGTGCTGCTCAGGCGCTGGCGCACGCGCTCCACCTCTTCGCGGATGTTGTGCGCCACCATCAGGATGAGGAACTCATCCCCGCCCAGCCGGGCCACCATGTCGCTGCTGCGGGTTATCGTGCGCAGCCGTTCGGCCACTTGTACCAGCAGGGCGTCGCCCGCGGCATGGCCCAGGGTGTCGTTGATGTCTTTGAAGTGGTCCAGGTCGATGTAGATCAGCGCTGCCTCGGTGGCCCCTTCTCCCATGTCGCGCAAGGTGTCGGCAAAGCGCTGCATCACATGGCTGCGGTTGGGCAGGCCGGTCAGGGAGTCGTGCCGCGCCAGGTACTGCGAGTGGTCTTGCGCGTGCTTGATGGCGGTCACATCCACTTCGCTCATCAGCACCGCATCGCGCCCGGTGACCGCATCACGGCACAGGCGCACCGACACCTCGTGCCAGCGCAGGTTGCGGGTGGTGAGGGTGGGCAGGGTCAGTGTGGCTTCACCGTTCAGCTCGAGCATGGCCAGCATGCGCTCCAACGCTTCCATGTCCTGAAACCGCTCGGCCATGCGCATGTTGAGGTTGGGCACCGATTCGCGGGCAGCCGGGTTGCGATACAGCACCCCGCCTTCCCGGTCATAGAGGGTGATCATCACATCGGTGTGCAGCAAGGCTTCTACCGAGCGCAGCGCCTCGGGGCGGTCGGGTTCAATGATGCGGCTTTCGCACAGCATGGCCATGCGCCCGTCCGTCATGTGGATGCCGCTGAGCTGCATATTCATGGAGATGGGCACGCCAGCGGGGTAAATGGTCCACTGCTCGCTGAAGCTGGCGCCGTGCTGCACAAAGTCGCTCTGGTATTGCTTGAGCCGCTTGGCCACTGAGGCCGACATGTCTGCCCCCATGTCGCGGCTGCACAGCTCGAACAGGCTCTCTGCACGCCAGAGGGTGAGCGCGGCATCGTTGGCCCAGTGCACCTGGCTTTGGTCGATATCGAACACCCAGATCGGCAGACTGATGCGCTCCAGCAGGCGAAAGTGCTGCCTGCGTGCTTCCAGCTCTTCGCTTGTCAGCATGGTGATTCCCTGTGGTTGAGGCGCATCTTAGAGGAGGTGCGCTACGTCAACGGGCGGGTAAACACTTTGGAGCGAAGAGCTTGCAAATCCAGCACGCGCAAGCCACCGTATTCGACCCTGATGACGGCTTGCGCCTCCAGGGCGTTGAGGGCTTCATTGACCCGTTGGCGCGAGAGGCCGGCCAGGTACGCCAGCTCCTGCTGGGTGATGCGCAGCACCTCACCCACGCCGGGGTAGAGCACCGGGTTGAAGAGCGAGGCCAGGCTGCGCGCAACCCGGATGTCGGGGTTGGTCATGCGGTCAATTTCTCGGGCGGCTATGAACTGGCCCAGCCGCTCGTTGAGCTGGTTCATCACAAAGCGGTTGAAGGCAATCGAGTGGTCGAGCAGCCAATGAAAAGTGTCCACATGCAGCCCCGCCACCAGACTCTTGCGCAGGGCCTGGATGTTGTAACGGTAGGTCTCGCGCTTGAGGGCGGTGCCCTCACCGAACCAGCCGCCGGGCGGCACGCCGGTGAAGGTCATGGTCTGGCCCTCGGCGTTGTCGCTGCTCATCTTCAGCAGGCCGTCGATCACGCCAAACCAATAGGTCACCGGCCGCCCCATGCGGCACATGTATTCACCGGGCTCAGCCTCGGCAATGCGCAGGTCATCGACTGCGCGCTCCCGGTCGGCAGGGGCCAGCAAATTCAGCCAGGGAATTGCGTCCAGCTCTGCGGGTGTGAGGGGGCGCCGGCGCTGGTGCAGCGTGGCGTCAGTGGAGGATGTGGTGCGTGGGGTGGACATGGTGAAAGCTTCATGGTGCCGGCGTGTAAGTTGCCATTCAGCGAAGGGAAAACACCTACCGAGATTCGCTTGAATTGTCGTCCAAACGACAACTTGGCGTCAAATGCAGTCCTACTATTCGGGTCATATCAAAGTCCGCATCGAGCACACCGCGGGCCATAACGAGGTGACACGCAATGGGTACGCACACGACATTTCCGCAGCTGCTGCTGCAACACGCGAGTCAGCGTCCGCAGGCCGCTGCCATGCGCGAAAAGGAATACGGTATCTGGCAATCACTGAGCTGGGGTGACTTGGCCGTGATGGTGGAGCAGCTGGCGGCCGGACTGCACCAGGCAGGCTTGCAGCGCGGTGACCACATGGTGGTGGTGGGTGCCAACCGCCCCCGCTTGTACGCCACCATGTTGGCCGTGCAAAGCTTGGGCGCTGTGCCTATTCCGCTCTACCAAGACGCTGCCGCTCCCGAGTGCGTGTTCCCGATCAACAACGCCGAAGTGCGCTTTGCCTTTGCCGAAGACCAGGAGCAAGTGGACAAGTTGCTGGAGGTGCGCGAGCAGTGCCCACAGCTCCAGCACATTTACTTTGACGACCCGCGTGGCCTGCGCAACTACGACCAGCCCGGGCTGGCCGGCATGGACGAGTTGCAGGCGGCAGGCAAAGCCTTTGCGGCAATCCACCCAGCTTTCTTCCGGGATGAAGTGGCCAAGATCACGCACACCGACGTGGCAGCCATGTTCTTCACCTCGGGCACTACCGGCAACCCCAAAGGTGTGGTGCATACCCATGACTCTTTGCTCAACCGAGCGCGCGCCGGTGCTGATTTCGACAAGCTCACCAGTGCCGAAGAAGTGCTGGCCTATATGCCACCCGCCTGGATTGGCCAGAACATCTTCAGCTACGCGCAGTGGTTGTCTTGTGGCTATGTGGTGAATTGCCCGGAAAGCAGCGCGACTGCCACTATCGACCTGAAGGAAATCGGGCCGACCTATTACTTTGCGCCGCCCCGGGTGTTTGAGGGCATGCTCACCAGCGTGATGATCCGCATGGAAGACGCGGGCAGCATCAAGCGCAACATGTTCCATTACTTCATGGATGTGGCCAAGCGCGTGGGCCCGGCCCTGATGGATGGGCTGGAGGTGTCGGGTGTTGACCGCGCTTTGTATGCCTTGGGCAATGTGTTTGTTTACGGCCCCTTGCGCAATACGTTGGGCCTCAGCCGCGTGCGGGTGGCTTACACCGCCGGCGAGGCGATCGGCCCTGACCTGTTTACCTTTTACCGCTCGATTGGCATCAACCTCAAGCAGCTCTACGGGTCTACTGAGACGGCGGTGTTTGTGTGCTTGCAGCCCGACAACCAAGCCCGTGCAGACACCGTGGGTGTGCCTTGCGCGGGGGTGGAGATCAAGGTGGCTGATAACGGAGAAATACTGGTCAAGTCGCCCGGACTGCTCAAGGAATACTACAAAAACCCGGCCGCTACTGCCGAGGTGTTGACGTCCGACGGCTGGTACCACACCAGCGATGCGGGCTTTATTGATGCGCAGGGGCACCTGAAGATCATTGACCGCGTGAAAGACGTGGGACGCATCAAAGGCGGTGCATTTGACGGCGCCATGTTTGCGCCCAAATACGTGGAGAACAAACTCAAGTTCTTCCAGCACATTAAGGAAGTGGTGGCCTATGGCGATGGCCGCGACCGGGTGTGTGTGTTGATCAACATCGATTTTGACGCGGTGGGCAACTGGGCCGAGCGCCGCAACTTGCCTTATGCGGGCTATACCGATCTGGCGCAAAAGTCTCAGGTGTATGAGCTGATCAAGGAGTGCGTGGAAAAGGTCAACGCCGACCTGAGTGCCGATGCCCTCTTGGCCGGCAGCCAGATCAGCCGCTTCCTGGTGCTGCACAAAGAGCTGGATGCCGACGATGGCGAACTCACCCGCACCAACAAGGTCCGTCGTGGCTTTATCGCGGACAAATACCAGGTGCTGGTGGATGCCCTGTACGAGGGTAAGAGCACCCAATTCATTGAAACCGTGGTGAAGTTTGAAGACGGCCGCACCGGCAGCGTCAGCGCCACGCTGCGAATCGAAGACACCCAAACCTTCGCCCCCGTAAAGGCTGCAGCATGAGCGAAAAGAAAATCGGCGACGTCATCCTCGACGTCAAAAATATCTCCCTGCGTTTCGGGGGCGTGAAGGCGCTGACCGACATCAGCTTTGATGTGCGCGAACACGAGATCCGCGCCATCATCGGCCCCAACGGCGCGGGCAAGAGTTCGATGCTGAACTGCATCAATGGCGTGTATGCCCCCCAGGAAGGCGCCATTACCTTCCGCGGTCAGCAGTTCAAACACATGGACAGCCACCAAGTGGCCACCATGGGCATTGGCCGCACCTTCCAGAACCTGGCCTTGTTCAAGGGCATGAGCGTGCTGGACAACATCATGTCCGGGCGCAACCTCAAGATCAAAAGCAACATCCTGATGCAGGCCCTGCGCATCGGCCCGGCCGAGCGCGAGGAAATCCAACACCGCGAGGCAGTGGAGCGCATCATCGATTTTCTGGAGATCCAGGCCTACCGCAAAACCCCGGTGGGCCAACTGCCCTACGGCCTGCAAAAGCGGGTCGACTTAGGTCGCGCGCTGGCGATGGAGCCGCAGGTGCTGTTACTCGACGAGCCCATGGCCGGCATGAACGTGGAAGAGAAGCAGGACATGTGCCGCTTCGTGCTGGATGTGAATGACGAGTTCGGCACCACGGTGGTGTTGATTGAGCATGACATGGGCGTGGTGATGGACATCAGCGACCGTGTGGTCGTGCTCGACTACGGCAAAAAAATCGGCGATGGCACCCCCGACGAAGTGCGTAACAACGCCGATGTGATCAGTGCCTACCTCGGCACCAGCCACTGAAGGGAATGGAATCATGGGTTTTTTTCTAGAAACACTGTTTGGCGGCCTCATGGCCGGCATGTTGTATGCCCTGGTGGCGCTGGGCTTTGTGTTGATTTTCAAAGCCTCTGGCGTATTCAACTTCGCACAAGGTGCCATGGTGCTGTTCGCAGCACTGGCGATGGCACGTTTCTCCGTGTGGATCCCCCAGTGGCTGGGGCTGGAGAGCAAGTTCTTGGGTAATTTGCTGGCCTTCTTTGTGTCGGCGATTTTGATGTTCGTCTTGGCGTGGCTTATCGAGCGCCTGGTCTTGCGCCACCTGGTGAACCAGGAGGGGGTGACCTTGCTGATGGCGACCTTGGGTATTACCTACTTCATCGACGGAGCGGGTCAGACCATCTTCGGCAGCGATATTTACAAAATCGATGTGGGCATGCCCAAAGACCCGATCTTCCTGTTTGAGTCGGTATTTGAAGGCGGCGTGCTGGTCAATCAGGAGGACGTGATTGCCGCTGTAGTGGCCGCTGTGCTCGTTGCAGCACTGTCGCTCTTCTTCCAGAAAACCAGCACCGGCCGTGCGCTGCGCGCTGTGGCAGATGACCACCAGGCTGCACAGAGTATCGGCATACCGCTGAACCGCATCTGGGTGATTGTGTGGTGCGTCGCAGGCATTACCGCCTTGGTGGCAGGGATCATTTGGGGTTCCAAGCTCGGGGTTCAGTTTTCGCTGACGACCGTCGCTTTGCGGGCCCTGCCGGTGATTATTTTGGGTGGGCTCACTTCAGTGCCCGGCGCGATTATTGGCGGCTTGATCATCGGCGTCGGTGAGAAGCTGTCCGAGGTATACCTCGGCCCGATGGTGGGCGGCGGTATCGAAATCTGGTTTGCCTATGTGCTGGCGCTGGTATTCCTGCTGTTCCGGCCACAAGGCTTGTTCGGCGAAAAAATCATTGACCGCGTCTAAGGAGCGACTTCATGTTTTACAGAGAGAACGGTCAGTTCAAAACCAGCTACCGCGCTGACCAGCAGATTTTTCCCATCGTGCAAGACCGTTGGGGCCTCTTGGTGCTGTTGGCCATCGCTGTGTTTGTGGTTCCGATGCTGGTCGACGAGTACATGTTTCGTGCGATCTTGATTCCCTTCTTGATCCTGTCCCTGGCCGCTTTGGGTGTGAATGTGCTGGTGGGATATTGCGGGCAGATCTCCCTGGGCTCCGGTGCATTTATGGCGGTGGGTGCCTACATGGCCTACAACACCTATGTCCGTATCGAGGGCGTTCCCTTGATCGTGGCCCTGCTCAGTGGCGGCTTTTTTGCAACCCTGGTCGGCATGTTTTTCGGGATTCCGAGCTTGCGGGTTAAAGGCCTCTATTTGGCAGTAGCGACTTTGGCGGCGCAGTTTTTCTGCGATTGGGCCTTCTTGCGGATTGGCTGGTTTACCAACAACAATGCATCGGGCTCGGTGTCGGTATCCAACCTGTCCATGCTGGGCTGGACGATTGACTCACCCGTCGACAAATACTTGCTGTGCCTGGCCTTCGTGGTGTTGTTCGCCTTGATGACCAAGAACCTGGTGCGCTCTGCGATCGGTCGTGAATGGATGGCCATTCGCGATATGGACGTGGCAGCTGCGGTGATTGGTATTCGCCCGGTGTACGCCAAGCTCAGCGCTTTTGCCGTGAGTTCTTTCATCGTGGGTGTGGCCGGCGCGTTGTGGGGCTTTATCCACTTGGGCTCGTGGGAGCCTGCGGCCTTCTCGATTGATCGCTCGTTTCAGTTGTTGTTCATGGTGATCATCGGCGGCATGGGGTCCATCATGGGGAGCTTCTTCGGGGCCGCATTCATTGTGATCTTGCCCATCTTTTTGAACCAGTTCCTGCCAGCGGTGGGCGACCTGTTCGGCGTCAGCATTTCGACCGCGCTGGTCTCACACACCGAGTACATGGTGTTCGGTGCCTTGATCGTCTGGTTCCTGATTGTGGAGCCGCACGGGCTGGCCAAGCTCTGGTCTATCGGCAAGCAAAAAATGCGTCTTTGGCCTTTCCCGCATTGAGATGTTCAGACATCTCCGTTCTTTGAAAGTCCGGCTTTCCTCTCTCGCTTCAACCAACTTAGGAGACACAACATGAAGCTTCGTCAACTCGCAATCGCCGCCAGTGTGGCTGCCGCCGGGGTGTCCGCTCTGGTGGGTACCTCGTCAGCTTTCGCCCAGGCCAAGGAACAATTTTTTCCTGTGCTGGTGTATCGCACGGGTGCCTATGCGCCGAATGGCGTTCCCTTTGCCAATGGTTATGTGGATTACCTCAAGCTGGTCAACGCGCGCGGTGGCCTCAATGGGGTCAAGCTTTCGTTTGAAGAGTGTGAGACCGGCTATGCCACCGACCGGGGTGTCGAGTGCTACGAGCGTTTGAAAGGCAAGGGCGCCACGGTGTTCCAGCCACTGTCGACCGGCATCACGTTTGCGCTGACCGAGAAGGCTCCCGCGGACAAGATCCCATTGATTACTGCTGGCTACGGTCGCAGTGAATCGGCTGATGGCGGCGTGTTCAAGTGGAACTTTCCTTTGGCCGGCACCTACTGGGTGGCTGCTGACGTGTTGATTCAGCACATCGCCAAAAAAGAAGGGGGCTATGACAAGCTCAAAGGCAAGAAGATTGCCTTGGTTTATCACGACAGCCCATTCGGCAAAGAGCCGATCCCCTTGCTGCAAGAGCGCGCAGCGGCACACGGCTTTACGCTGAGTTTGTTGCCAGTGACCCATCCCGGTGTTGAGCAAAAGGCGACCTGGTTGCAAATCCGTCAAAACCGTCCTGATTACGTGCTGAACTGGGGCTGGGGCGTCATGAACTCCACCGCCCTCAAGGAAGCGCAAGCCACAGGTTACCCACGCGAAAAGATGTATGGCGTCTGGTGGGCCGGCGCAGAGCCTGACGTGAAAGACGTCGGTGAAGGTGCCAAGGGCTACAACGCCGTGATGATGCAGCACGGTGCCGAAACCGGCGCGCCTGTCATTAAAGAGGTCTTGGACAAGCTCCATGGCAAGGGTCAGGGTACCGGACCGAAGGAAGAGGTCGGCCAAGTGCTCTACATGCGCGGAATGATGAGCGCCATGCTGGCTGTGGAAGGCGTGCGCGCTGCCCAGGACCGTTTCGGCAAGGGCAAGGTCATGACCGGAGAGCAAGCACGCTGGGGTTATGAGAACCTGAACCTGACGCAACCCAAATTGGATGCTTTGGGCTTCAAGGGCGTGATGCGCCCGATTTCTACCAGCTGCCAAGACCACATGGGCGCGGCATGGGCGCGTGTTCACACCTGGAACGGCAAGTCTTTCGACTGGACCTCCGATTGGATGCAAGCCGACGACCAGATCATCAAGCCGATGGTGAAGGCCGCAGCGGACAAGTACGCCGCTGAGAAAAAGCTCACACGCCGCGCGGGTAGCGACTGTCAGTCTTGAAAGCACCTCCGTTGACCGCTCACTGCGTGTAGCGGTCCTCCCCCGCCTAGGGGCAACACCTGCGGCCCGGCGTAGCCGGTTCCGCGGTGTTTCTGGAAGGGTGGCTTGCTCCGCTTGCCACTCTCCAGATGAAAGCGCCGTGCATCGGGGCTTTCATCTGGTCAAAAAGGCTGAGTTATGGAACCGAAAAACATCGTTCTCAACGTGAATGGCATTGAGGTCATTTACAACCACGTCATTCTGGTGCTCAAGGGGGTTTCCCTTCAGGTGCCCGAAGGCGGCATTGTGGCCATCCTCGGGGGGAATGGGGCGGGCAAAACCACGACGCTGCGGGCCGTCTCCAACCTGCTGGCCGGAGAGCGTGGCGCAGTCACCAAGGGCAGTATCGAGCTGCGCGGCGAGCGCATCGAAAACCTGAGCCCTGCCGACCTGGTGCAGCGCGGTGTGGTGCAGGTCATGGAGGGGCGGCACTGTTTTGCCCACCTGACGATCGAGGAAAACTTACTCACCGGTGGTTACACCCGCAAGAGCAAGGCCGAGGTGGCGGCCAACCTCGAGAAGGTTTACAACTACTTCCCCCGCCTCAAGACCCGCCGCACCAGCCAGGCGGCCTATACCTCGGGTGGTGAGCAACAGATGTGCGCCATTGGCCGCGCGCTGATGGCCAACCCCAGCATGGTGTTGCTGGATGAGCCTTCGATGGGCCTGGCGCCACAGATCGTGGAAGAGGTGTTTGAGATCGTGAAAGACCTCAACGCCAAAGAGAAGGTCACATTTTTGCTGGCCGAGCAAAACACCAACATGGCACTGAAGTACGCCGATTACGGCTACATCATGGAAAGCGGCCGTGTGGTGATGGACGGCGCGGCCGCTGACCTGCGCAGCAATGAAGACGTCAAGGAGTTCTACCTCGGGGTGGGCGGCGGCGAGCGCAAGAGCTTCAAAGACGTCAAGAGCTACAAACGCCGCAAGCGTTGGCTGGCCTGAAATTTATAAGAAATATGGTGCTGGCGCTCATGAAATAAGCGCAAGTAGCTACTGATTTAATAGCAAAAATGCCGACGGAGTGCTTATGACCCCTGCCTACGACGCCCTGGAAACCCGTTCGCAGGCCGAGCGCCATGCGGCCCACATGGCAGCCCTGCCCCGGCAAGTAGCCCACGCACAGCAGCACAGCCCCGCATTTGCGGCGCTGCTACAAGGGGTCGATGCCGGCACCATCGTCAACCGCGAGGCGCTGGCGCGCTTGCCGGTCACCCGCAAGTCAGAGCTGCAAGCGCTGCAGCAATCGGCGCGTGCGCAAGCGGGCAATGTGTTTGGCGGCTTCAGCACCATTGGATTTGGTGCCGCCATGCGCCGAGTGTTTGCGAGCCCGGGTCCGATTTATGAGCCCGAAGGCACCGCGCCTGACTACTGGCGCATGGCGCGCGCTATCTATGCAGCGGGCTTTCGCCCCGGTGAGTTGATTCACAACAGTTTCAGCTACCACTTTGTGCCTGCCGGCTCGATGATGGAAACCGGCGCCCATGCCTTGGGGTGCACCGTGTTTCCCGGTGGCACAGGTCAGACTGAGCAGCAGGTGCAGGCGATGGCCGAGCTGCAGCCCGCCGGCTATATCGGTACCCCCAGCTTTTTGAAAATCATTCTGGAAAAGGCCTTGGAGATGAGCGTGGCGCTCCCCAGCGTGACCAAAGCCATGTTTGGCGGCGAGGCCTATCCACCGTCGTTGCGCGACTGGTTCACGGCCCATGGCGTCGATGGCTTTCAGTGCTACGCCACTGCAGACCTCGGGCTGATTGCGTACGAGACCCGTGCCCGCGAAGGCTTGGTGCTGGATGAGCAGGTGATTGTCGAGATCGTCCGGCCCGGCACGGGCGATCCTGTGCCTGAGGGCGAAGTAGGGGAGTTGGTGGTGACCAGCTTGAACCCGGACTACCCCCTGATACGGTTTGGTACCGGCGATTTGTCAGCCGTGCTGAGTGGACCATGCCCGACGGGGCGCACCAACACCCGAATCAAGGGCTGGATGGGGCGTGCGGACCAGACCACCAAAGTGCGCGGCATGTTCGTGCACCCCAAACAGATCGACGAAGTGGTCAAGCGTTTCCCGGAGGTTGGCAAGGCGCGCCTGGTGGTCAGCGGTGAAATGGCCAATGACCGGATGACCTTGATGCTTGAAGTCGACGGCTCGCACGAGGGCTTGGCCCAGCGCGTGGCAGACGCGGTACGGGATGTCACCAAACTGCGGGGAGACGTCATCCTCGTGAGCCCGGGAAGCCTCGCCAACGATGGCAAAGTGATTGAAGACGCCCGTACGTATCAGTAACGGTTGTGGCCGCTTTGCCTGTACCGAGGGTTTTCCCGAGCTGTTGAACACCACAGTTACAAGGTTTTTCAAGTCCCGCTAAATTGGGGCCGGCAAATCTAGGGGCCTTAGAAAGACCCCGTGACTTGAGTGCTTCCCGCATGACAGAGCGCAACAGTGCGCGATAAACTGAGATTCCACAACTGGAGACAAACCGATGAAAAAATTACTCGTTGCAACCGCAGCCATGCTGTCCGTATCTGCCTTCGCGCAGGCTTACCCCGCCAAGCCCATCACCATCGTGGTGCCGTTTGCTGCAGGTGGTCCTACCGATCGCGTGGCACGTGACCTGAGCGAATCGCTGCGCAAGCAGCTGGGTGACGTCAGCATCATCATCGACAACTCCGCAGGCGCCGGAAGCTCCATCGGCACCAGCAAAGTGGCCAAGGCGGCACCGGATGGCTATACCTTGTTGTTGAATCACATCGCGATGGGCACTATGCCCGGTTTGCTGCGCAATATGCCTTTCAAGGTCGAGTCTGACTTTGAGTACCTCGGCATGATCAATGACGTGCCCATGACCTTGATCGGCAAGCCCGACCTGCCAGCCAAGTCCTACAAAGAGTTGACAACCTGGATCGGCCAGAACGTCGGCAAAATCAACCTGGGCAACGCCGGTGTTGGCTCTGCCTCTCACCTGTGCGGCTTGCTGTTCCAGAACGCCGTCAAAGTGGACATGACCACCGTGCCTTACAAAGGTACTGCCCCGGCCATGACCGACCTGATTGGTGGCCAGATTGATCTGATGTGCGATCAGACCACCAACACCACCGCGCAAATTGAAGGCAAAAAAGTGACTGCTTATGCAGTGACTACCTCCAAGCCCCTCACGACAGCAGCCCTCAAGACACTGCCCACCTTGCAAAGCCAAGGCTTGAGCAACTTTGAAGTGACGATCTGGCACGGCCTGTATGCCCCCAAAGGCACACCTGCTGATATTCAGACCAAGCTGAACTCTGCACTGAAGGCCGCGTTGAAAGACCCTGAGTTCATCAAAAAGCAAGAAGCGCTGGGCGCAGTGGTAGTGACTGACAAGCGTGTCGAACCCGCTGAGCACAAAAAGTTTGTGGCTGCTGAAATCGCCAAGTGGACACCGATCATCAAGGCCGCAGGCGTCTACGCCGACTAAGCGGCTCGCACTGGTGCGTTTGATTCAGTCGCAGGGTCAAACGCCCCAAGTAATGTCTTTGCCTGCTGCCAGGCAGCGGCGGGCCATATCCAGCAAGGGTGTGGCTCGCTGACGCAAACTCACCCCTTCTGGTGTTGCGGCTTCTTCCCCTTTTTCTTGTGCTTCTAGTGCCGCCTGAATGCGGTGTGCCTCTTCTTTGGCAATGGCCTCCTCGACGGCGCTGATGGCCGCAGGCATGTCCGCCGCGAGCAAAATCCCCTTGCGCAGGCTGTCTTCGTCTGTGCGACCCCAGAGGGTCAGAATCTGCCGGCCATTGGGTTCCAGCATGATGACGTCGCTGGCTACTTTAGATTTGAATTTGTAGAGCATGGCAGGGTCCGCAGTAGTTCTATGATGTGGTTGACTGCGATTGCAGCAACTACAGCATACTGACAAGAGGAGCATCCGTGGCGGACATACACATACTGCGCGAACACAGCCTGGGCTTTGAGGCTGCCCGCAAGATTGCCTTTGAGTGGGCGGAACAGGCCGAACAGGAGTTCGACATGGAGTGCACCTATGTCGAGGGCGATGGCTTGGATGAAGTGATCTTCAAGCGCTCAGGGGTGAGCGGCATGCTGCAGGTGAGCGAAGCCAAGTTTGAACTCAGCGCCAAACTGGGCTTTTTGCTGGGTGCATTCAAAGAGAAGATTGAAGGCGAGATTGTCAAAAACCTCGATCAACTGCTTAAGCCCAAAGCTGCCACGAAAGCAGCGACCAAGGCAGCCACCAAAGCGGTGGCGAAAAAAAGTAGCGCAAGCGCTACTTTTTTAATAGCAAATCCCGCATATTCTGCGGGCGCTACTGGCTGAATTAGCTCAAAGACTCGATCAAATCGATGTACTGTTGCATGGCGTCATCGTTGCTGATGCCTTTGAATCCATTCCAGGCATCCCACTTGGCGCGTCCCACCATGTCGGCGAAACCGGGTTTCTTTTCGGTGTTGTCACCGGCAGTTGCTTGCTTGTAAAGCGCGTAGATTTTCAAGAGCGTGCCGTTGTCTGGGCGCTCGCTCAAATTTTTGGAATTGGCAACAGCGGCTTCAAAAGCGGCTTTCAAATCGGCCATGGTTTTCTCCGTTCGGTGAGATGCAAGAAACTAGGGGAACACCCGATGCATGCAGGTGCCTGACCCGTATCTTAAGCGGCGTTTTACCCCCAGAATAGGCAGCTTCCCCCACACGTGTTCTGTTCGGAGAAACCATGGTCACCCGAGTTATTGCCAAGAAGGTTGCAAGCAAGGCCCGCAGCACGATCGCTGAAACAGTAGCACCGGTCGCCCCGGTGGCCAAAAGTGTGACGCGCCGTGCCCGCAAAGCCGCCGGCACCGTGCAGAAAAATGTGGCGGATGCCGTTGTGGGTACTCTTGGCTTGCAGGGCGAACGCATGTCCAAGGTCGATACCGCATGGTTGCGCATGGACTCCAGTGCCAACTTGATGATGATTGTGGGCGTGTGGGTAACCAAGCCGGGCCTGCCCTTGGCGGACCTCAAGCTGCGCGTCGAAGAGCGCTTGCTCAAGTACCCTCGATTCAAGCAGCGGGTGGTGGAAGACGCGGCCGGCGCGACGTGGGTGGAGGACGCCGATTTTCAGCTCGATCGCCATGTGGTCACCGAAACCTTGGCGAAGAAACCCCGGGGACGTGAGCAGGAGGCTTTGCAAGAGCGTCTTGCCGCCTTGACGATGGAGCCCTTGGATCGTGACCGCCCCTTGTGGCAGTTTCATTTGGTCGAGAACTACAAGGGCGGCTCTGCCCTGATGGTGCGGATTCACCACTGCATTGCAGATGGCATTGCCCTGATCTCGGTGACCCAGTCTCTGGTGGATGGCGGTAGCCCGCCGCCCCAACGCCGCAGCAAGGCGGCACGTGCCCAAGGGATGGATGGCGCAGAAGAATGGCTGAGCGACGCGCTGCTCAAGCCCTTGACCCATCTGGCAGTCAAAGCACTAGGTGCCGCCGGGGATGGCGCGGTGAAGTCCATGTCTTTGTTGATGGAGCCGCAAAAGGGCGTGGAGTCGGGCATGCACAGCTCGGTCGACATGGCGAAGATGGCCTACCAGGTCGTGAGCGACTTGGCGGCATTGGCCCTGATGCCGGACGATTCGCCCACGCGCCTCAAGGGGCAGCCCGGCAATGCCAAGCGGGTGGCTTGGTGTGCGCCACTTCCACTGGAGGAGGTGAAAGCCGTAGGCAAGGCCTTGAATTGCTCCATCAATGATGTGTTGCTGAGCTGCGTGGCAGGCGCCATTGGTGCCTATTTGCGTGAGCAAGGTGATGCCGTGGGCGGCAAGGAAATCCGGGCGATGGTGCCGGTGAATTTGCGACCGCTGGAGCATGCCTACAAGCTGGGCAACCAGTTCGGGCTTGCGCCTTTGGTGCTGCCAATCGGCCTGGATAACCCGGTTGAGCGGGTGTACGAGGTGCGTGCCCGCATGCGCGGCCTCAAAGGCAGTATGCAGCCACTGTTGGCCTTCGGATTGTTGGCAGTGGCTGGTTTGTTGATCAAGCCGGCGCAGGATGCCTTGCTGAGCTTGTTCTCGAAAAAGACTACGGCCGTGATGACCAATGTGCCCGGCCCTCGGGAGAAACTCAAAATCTGCGGCTCTACGATCGAGGAAAACCTGTTCTGGGTGCCCCAGAGCGGGTCCGTCGGCTTGGGCGTTTCTATTTTGAGTTACGGGGGCGGTGTGCAGTTCGGCGTCGTGACGGATGCCACGCTGTGCCCGGATCCCCAAAAAATCATTGACCAGTTTGAGCCGGAGTTTGCCAAGCTGTCGGTATTGACCTTGATGCTGCCCTGGGGCGAGTGATCAGTCTGCGAGTTCGGCCTGTATCTGCAGCACGCCCAAGTGCTCCATGGCGTCTCTGGGGCTGACTGCTGCGGCGCGCGCATAGAGTTCCATTGCTTCGGCCTCGTGGGCCTCCGGATCGAGCATCAGCAAGCCGCGTGCGTATTCGGACAGGGCCAAGGGCGCGTGGGGTATCAGGGCCATGCCTGCGCGAAAGTGCCGAATCGCAACGTCAGGGTGGGCACCGTAGGTGATGTTGCCAATCATCGCTCCGACCTTGTCAATCACCTCCGCATGAAAAGTGCCCAGCGCGAGGTGGGCATCTGCATGCAGCGCTTGCAATCCAATCGCCGTTTCAAACGCTTTTTTTATCTTTTCACCATGCCCTTGAGCAAGGGCTTGGGCCACACTGGTACCTTGGCTGTAGCGACCCAGTGCATAGCCATAAAAGTAATGCGCGTTCGGGTTGTGCGGCTCCTGGTTGATCTGCCGGAGTGCCCGCTCCGCCGTGTCGCAATACAGCTTGAGCCGGGTGGTTTCACTGGGTTCCAGAAAGTCCGCATGGATCAGGCAAGCCTTATTGGCCACGGTGACGCCGGCATGACCCAGCAAGCGACCCGCATGAAATGCTGCCTCAAACTCCCCGCGGTGGAACAGCGCCCATGCTGACAATAGGTCAGGGTCGGAGGGCAGGGGCTCTGCATCGCCGGCGTGCAGTGCGGCCCAATGCACCGGTAAATTGACGGCATCCAATGCACGCAGGTGCACATACGGATAAGGTTGCCAGTCGAGCGCCCCCAGCATCAAGGCGCCTGGTACGCACCGCTGAGTTGCAGCAAGTGGTTGCGTTGTTGGACTTGCAGGTACGGTACCAGGAGGTTGAGCACATGTTGGCCACCACGCAAGAGCGCCGCTTGGGCACTTGCGGGCTCCAGTGCGTTGCGGGGGTCACGCACATATTCAAAGCTCAACCAATACGTCAGCACCACCACCATGCTGGTGGCTGTGGGCTCCATTTCGCGGATGTCCATTTGCAGGGATCCGGTGCGCGCCATGCACTCCAGCATCGCGCGGATGGAGCGGGTCTTGTTCTTCAAAACGCTTTGAAAATGGGTCTCAAGGCGGCGATTTTTGCTGAGCAAGTCATTCAAATCGCGGTACAGGAAACGGTACTGCCAAATCAGCTCGAACAGCGTGTGCATGAAGAACCATGCGTCTTCCACGTCGCGGACATTGTCACTGGCGTTCAACAGTTCGTTCAGCGCACGCTCGTACCGGTCAAAGAGCGAGTTGATCAGCTCGTCTTTGGCTGGATAGTGGTAGTACAGGTTGCCAGGGCTGATGCCCAGCTCGGCAGAAATCAGGGTGGTCGAGACGTTGGGCTCACCAAAGCGGTTGAACAGCTCCAGGGTGGTTTCCAGAATCCGCTCAGCGGTGCGTCGGGGCGCTTTTTTAACCATGGGTCAGTGCCTCAACATAGTCTTGTGGTGAACCACTTGCGATAGATCTTCCATAACGCCCTCCAATGTACCCAAAGCTTGGCCCCAGCGTGACGCTGGTGGGCTCGGTGCGATCAGTTGGCGTGTGTTGTCGTTGAGTATCGGTAAATTCAAAGTGATGCCATGGCGGAGTAGTTGTTCCGACAGGCGAGAGCGTTGGGCGCGTAGCAGGGCGCGCGTCTGTTGATACGCGTGCTCGGCCAGCTGCCGGCGTTGTGCGTAGCTGAATGTGTTGGCGAGGTACAGCTCCGGGTCGCGGTGGTCCGGCTCCAGCAGGACGATATCGGTGTGCGGGTAGGCGTGGGCATAGTGCTTCATGCCCAACTCCATGCGGGAGTGGATCATCGAGCGAAAGGTCTGACTCATCACGGAGGGCAGGCCCCCGTCCACCATGCGGGGAATGGGGCGGCTTCCCCTGGAAGCGCCTGCCGCGTCTGGCCCATGGGCTTGTGGCGAACTCGCATCGAAGGGCACTAAAGGGTTGAGACACAAGAGCAAATCCGCACCCTGCTCCAAGGCCACCGAGGCGTGCATGGTCTTTTTCATCGCGCCGTCGACGTAGTACTGATCGTCAATGACGACGGGCGGAAACAAGCCAGGCAGCGCAGAGCTTGCCTGAACTGCTTTGGAGATCGGTACATGGTCCCAGCCGCTGCTGCCGAATGCGACGGCCTGTGCACTATCGAGTTGCGTGGCTACCAGTGTGAGTTTGCAGGTGAGTTGGCGGAAGTCATTCGTTCTTCCCGGTTTGCTGAACAAACGCGCGAGTTGTGTATCGATCTGTCGATTGGAGAAAACACCGGTCGGCAGCGCGGGTGCCATGCGCTCAATCGCCTGTACCAAAGAGGCGCGACCGCGGAGCATGTCCCAGCCGATGGCACCCATCAGCCCCGGTACCAGGAGGCCGCGGCGCAAAAACTCGCCATAGGCGGGTTCCATCAGCCACGAGGGATCGAAGTAATCACCCGAGCGCGGGTCATTTTCAATAAAAGAGGCACAAAGCTGCCGCGGAGTCATTCCGTTGGCCAGCGCCGCAGCAATAAATCCCCCCGCAGAGACCCCGACATAGTGATCCAGTTGGTTGAGGTCGATGCCCCCCAGGCCCTCTTCCAGGGCGCACAGCGCACCTATTTCATAGATGGCGCCTAGCGGACCGCCGCCGGCCAGGGCCATGGCGATTCTGGGGCGGGTGCGTTGTGGTGCCTTCATGCGGTGCAGTGTAGTGTTTGGAAAGGGGTTTTAATGCTGCGCTGCAACAGGTGGCCGGACGTGAAAGAGGGCGCTTGTGCGCCCTCTTTCTTTCAACCTTGTGGCCGGGTGGTATTTATTCGCTGGCCTTGGTAGCGGCCGGAGTGGCGGACGCTTTTTTGGCAGCTGCGCGTGGAGCGCGTGCTTTCTTGGCGGGAGCCGGCTTGCTGGTTGCCGCGGAAGGCGCCACTTTTTTGGCAGCCGCCTTTTTCTTCAGTGGTGTTGCCGGTGAGCTGCTTGCAGCTTTGCCTGTGGATGACTTGGATTGCGCGGACAGCTGTTGAACCGCATGGTTCAGTGCATCAATGCGCTCGATAAGCGATGTCACTTCTTTGGCAGACGGGACGCCGAGTTTGTGGAGCGCTTTCGCCACGCGCTCTTCAAAAATGTTTTCCAGCTTGTCCCACTGTCCGGTTGCCTTGCTGCTGATATCGGTGGCCATGGTGGACATTTTTGCAGTGGCTTCATTGATTTTGTCTTCTGCCGCAGCTTGGGTTTTGCGCTGAATACTGACGCCTTCTTTCACCAGGGCTTCGAATGCTTTGCTTCCCTCTGCTTGGGCGCGGGTGAATGCCCCGAGGCCCGCTTGCCAGATCTGTTGTGCAGAGTCCTTGACGGATGCCGACAAGGGGCTGCCGGCGGCAGGGGCGGGTTTGTTTTTCTGAATTTTCTTGACCATGAGAGCTCCTCTTTTGAGTGTGACGTGCAGCAAGGGTGGGTGTCTCCACTTGCGTGGGAATGACTCTAAGCGCTGAACCCGCGGGTGTGTAGATGGCTTCCACTAAGAAGCACGGTCGTTCGCAACCGTATTGCCTGCAGTATTGGAGCCGGCGGGTTAGTCGGGTTAACGATGAAATCCGCGAGCCCAAAGTCCGTCAGAATAAATTCATTAACAGGAGCATGTATGCGGTATTTCGTCACGGGAGCTACAGGATTCATTGGTAAACGTCTGGTCAAGAAGTTATTGCAGCGCAAAGGCGCTACGGTGCATTTCCTGATCCGGCAAGAAAGTGAAGAAAAGGTAGCGGGGTTGCGGGAGTATTGGGGGCTGACGGACACCAAGTCTCAAGGGCGGGCCGTTCCTGTTTTTGGCGATCTCAAAGGGAAAAAACTCGGAGTATCTGCAGAGACCGTCAAAACCCTGAAAGGGCAGGTGGATCACTTCTACCATTTGGCTGCGGTTTATGACTTGGAGGCTGATGAGGAGTCTCAGATCGCGGTGAATGTAGACGGCACGCGAAACACGGTGGAGTTCGCCAAAGCCATTGATGCGGGCCATTTCCATCATGTGTCTTCTATTGCTGCCGCGGGTCTGTATGAAGGCGTATTCCGCGAGGATATGTTTGAAGAGGCGGAAAACTACGACCATCCCTACTTCATGACCAAGCACGAGAGTGAAAAAATCGTGCGCAAAGAATGCAAGGTGCCGTGGTCGGTGTACCGCCCCGCCATGGTGGTCGGCGACAGCACCACCGGCGAGATGGACAAGATCGATGGGCCGTATTACTTCTTCAAGCTGATTCAGCGCATGCGCCAGTTGCTCCCGCCATGGATGCCATCCATTGGCCTGGAAGGGGGGCGGGTCAACATTGTTCCGGTCGATTTTGTGGTCGATGCGCTGAACGCGATCAGCCACAAGCAAGGGATCGCCAAGCAGTGTTACCACTTGGTAGACCCCGTGGGCTACCGTGTCGGTGATGTCCTGGATATTTTCAGCAAGGCCGCACATGCGCCGAAGATGAACATATTCGTGAACGCTGCCTTGCTGGGGTTTATTCCGCGTAGCGTGACCAAGAGCCTGATGGCGTTGGCACCGGTACGGCGGGTGCGCAGTGCCATCATGAAGGACCTGAGCCTGCCCGAAGACATGATGACGTTCATCAACTACCCGACCCGCTTTGATTGCCGGGGGGCGTTGGCAATGCTCAAGGGCACAGGCGTCGAGTGCCCGAATCTCAAGGACTACGCGTGGAAGCTGTGGGACTACTGGGAGCGCCACCTCGACCCCGATTTGCACATTGACCGTACCTTGCGAGGCACTGTGGGAGGCAAGGTCGTGTTGATCACCGGAGGGTCATCCGGTATCGGACTGGCTGCCGCGCACAAGTTTGCGGAGGCCGGTGCCACCACCATCATCTGCGGTCGCGACGTGGACAAATTGGAAGAGGCCTGCAAAGAAGCCAAGGCCAAGGGATATAGCTTTGTGGCGTACCCCGCAGATATTGCCGATATGGCCGATTGCGACCGTTTTGTGGCCCTGGTGATTGAAAACCATGGAGGCGTGGACTTTTTGATCAATAACGCGGGTCGCTCCATCCGCCGCGCCATCGAGTCGAGTTATGACCGTTTCCACGACTACGAGCGCACCATGCAATTGAATTATTTTGGTTGCTTGCGGGTCACCATGGGGCTATTGCCGGGTATGGTGGCCAAGAGAAAAGGGCATGTGGTCAATATCAGCTCCATTGGCGTGCTGACCAATGCCCCGCGATTCAGCGCCTATGTGGCCTCCAAGGCCGCGCTGGATGCTTGGACACGTTGCGCATCCAGCGAGTTTGCGGATCAAGGTATCAGTTTCACCACCATCAATATGCCTTTGGTGCGCACACCGATGATTGCCCCCACCGGTATTTACAACAATGTGCCCACCCTCTCTCCCGAGCAAGCGGCCGATATGGTGGCCGACGCATGCATCAGTAAACCGGTGCGGATTGCCACTCGGCTTGGTATTACGGGGCAGGTGATGCATGCGTTGGTACCTCGTATTGCCCAGATCGCCATGAATACCAGCTTCAGAATGTTTCCGGACTCTTCTGCAGCAAAAGGGGCCAAACCCGGGGAAAAATCGAAGCTATCTCCCGAAGCCATTGCCATGCAGCAAATGATGCGGGGTATTCATTTCTAAGCTGATTTAAATGTCGCTGACAGGGAGGCCTTCGTTTTGGCCTCCCTGTGTGAGTGCATCAGGTGACGCGGGTTTTGTACATAACCCTTGAATTCGGTAAATGTCACGCCGCTGCAATAAATAGGTCGCCTTGGGGGGGGGCGCGGCAAATATGCCCAAGAAGAGTGCGCAAGCCGTGAATGTCAAACGGTCTTTAATGCGGAGCCCCCATAATCATTAGGTATTTTCTTATTTGGGTATTCCTTTATTTGTTGCTCCATTGATTGCACTGTGTAGTGACTAATCTGCTCCTATGAGAGAATTCGACTGTGTTTTTTTTGTTTTAGGAGTAAATTTTGTCTAATCTCATCGATATTCAGTCGCAAATCGAAAAGCTGCAAAAACAGGCAAATGAAATTAAAGCCAAAGAATTTCACAGCACGGTGCAAGAGATTCTGGTGAAAATGCAGGCTTTTGGTATCACGGTCAAAGACCTGCAAACTACCAAGCCGTCCAAGGGCCCCAAACAAAAGTCGAAAGAAGCCGCGCCCAAAGCTGCTAAAAAAGACAAAAAAGCGGGTGTAAGCGTTGCTGCCAAATATCGCGGCCCTAACGGGGAAACATGGTCTGGGCGTGGCCTGACTCCCAAGTGGCTGTCGGCTTTGATTGCCCAGGGTCAGCCTAAAGAGAGCTTTGCGATCGCTCCTCAAGACGGCGCTACCACCAGCAGCGCTTCGTAAGCTTTTGCTGTTGCGAGCCCGGTTGCATGCTCGGCTCTCGCATGGTGTTGCGGGGTGTGCTCCGGGAGCAGTGCGGCACAATCCGCCGCTGTAATTTTTCCAATGTCTCTCCCAACGGATGTCTTGCATGACCGACGCTTCTTCCCCCGCCGCCGCGACCATCGCCCCTTTTGATCAGGCCCAGATTTTGGCGCGGGCCTTGCCCTATATCCGCAAGTTCCATGGCAAGACCATGGTCATCAAATATGGCGGCAACGCCATGACTGATCCCGCGCTGCAAAAAGCTTTTGCGGAAGACGTGGTGTTGCTCAAGCTGGTCGGTATCAACCCGGTCGTGGTGCATGGTGGCGGGCCTCAAATTGAAGGGCTGCTCAAACGCCTCGGTAAAAAAGGGGAGTTCATCCAAGGGATGCGGGTCACAGATCCCGAAACCATGGAAGTGGTCGAATGGGTGCTCGGCGGCGAGGTCCAGCAAGATATCGTCGGTTTGATCAATCAGGCCGGTGGCAAGGCGGTCGGTTTGACCGGGCGCGATGGCGCCATGATCCGCGCCCAGAAGCTCAAGATGCTTGACAACACAGACCCCACCAAAGAACACGACGTGGGTCAGGTCGGAGATATTGTCAGTGTCGACCCCGGTGTGGTGAAAGCTTTGCAGGACGACGCATTCATCCCGGTGGTCAGCCCGATTGGTTTTGGTGAGAACAACGAGAGCTACAACATCAACGCCGATGTGGTGGCTGCCAAGCTGGCCACGGTGCTCCAGGCCGAAAAGCTGATGATGTTGACCAACATCAGCGGCGTGCTGGACAAGCAGGGCGCCTTGATGACAGACCTGACCGCCCAGCGTATTGATGAGTTGTTCGCCGATGGCACCATCAGCGGCGGCATGTTGCCCAAAATCGCCGGTGCGCTGGATGCGGCCAAAAGCGGTGTCAACTCCGTCCACATCATCGATGGACGGGTGCCCCATGTGCTGCTGCTCGAAATCCTGACGGATCAAGCCTTCGGCACCATGATCCGCTCCCATTGAACTCGGTCGCTATCATTTTTGTAGCTGTTTGCGGAGATATCGCTTGGGCTTGAAAGGTAATTGATGCGTCTGTTACTTGTAGAAGATGACGTGATGGTTGCCAGCGGCATCAAACTCGGCCTTTCTGACGCCGGTTATGCCGTCGACTGGGTGGGCAGTGCAGAGCGCGCGCTGGAGGTCACCAGCACAGAGTCGTTTGATGTGGCGGTTGTAGACATCGGCCTGCCGAACATGGATGGCCTCTCGCTTACCCAAGCGATGCGCAAGTCAGGCCAGACCATGCCGGTATTGATCCTCACCGCGCGTGATGCGCTGCAGGATCGGGTCCAGGGGCTGGACATGGGCGCGGATGACTACATGGTCAAGCCTTTTGAACTGCCTGAGTTGTTGGCGCGCTTGCGGGCTTTGCTGCGGCGGTCCCAGGCGGCCACGTCCTCGGTGCTGAGCTTTGGCCCGCTGGAGCTGGATACCGCGCAGCGCGTTGCTTGCATCCGGGTAGACGGTGCGGCGGCTACTGCGCTTGAGCTCGGTCCGCGGGAGTGGACCGTCATGGAGTACTTGCTGTTGCAGGCTCCCAAGCCCGCGAACAAAGACAAGCTGCTGCAGGCACTGACAGGCTGGGACAAAGAAATCACCCCCAACGCGGTAGAGGTCTACATCTCCCGGCTCAGAGGGAAGTTAGAGCCGCATGGCGTCGCGTTGCGCTCGATTCGCGGTTTCGGATACCGGCTAGAACTAGCCGCAGCCTGAGTGGTTCCCTCCGGCATGTCCAAGGGTTTGCAGCGGCGTTTGCTGTTGCTGTTGCTGCTCCCCTTGTTTTTGTTGGCCATGCTGAACGCGTGGTTTGACTATCGCTCTGCCGACAGTGCCGCCTTGCAGCAAGACCGGCAATTGGTCCGCATGGTCCCTTTGCTGGCGGATTCGGTGGTTGCCAAGGGCGATCTGTCGTCACCGGCCTTGGTGCTGCTCACGGCACCGCCCGTTGACGAGTTTTTGAACAGCCGCCCTGGCATGTCGGCCATGGCCGTTGTGGGCATGGATGGCGTTGTGCGCGCTGGGGCCGACTGGCTCTACGGTATGCCGCCCAGCACCAAAGAGCCTGCTTTTTCGAGCCAGGAGTTTGGGGGGGTCACCTACCGCATCGTCAGCCAGAGGGTGCAAACCGTGGCGGGTGAGCTCGTGGTGCGGCTTGCCGACGGTTCCGACCCCCGCCAGCAATGGCTGCGTTTGCTGGCATTGAAGGTCTTGTTGCCGAACCTGATTTTGGCTTTCGCCGGATTTTTTGCGGTGCGTTGGGCGGTGGGCACCGCTTTGCGCCCCCTGTTGACCCTGCGCGAGGCCTTGGAGCGTCGCTCCCCGAGGGATCTGTCCGCCCTTGACCCGGATGCGTCGCCAGACGAGGTGAGGCCCTTGGTGGAGTCGCTGAACCGCTTGTTCGGCCTAGTGAATGCGCAGGCAGAGAGCCA
Organism: Rhodoferax potami; assembly: GCF_032193765.1. NCBI lineage: Bacteria > Pseudomonadati > Pseudomonadota > Betaproteobacteria > Burkholderiales > Comamonadaceae > Rhodoferax > Rhodoferax potami. Next base: position 2,769,077 of record NZ_JAVBIJ010000001.1, on the reverse strand, counting down.
GGCCCGGTTTGTTGCGGATGCCGCGCACCAATTGCGCACCCCACTTGCCGGTCTGCAAGCACAGGTAGAGGCATGGGCGCAGGTGGTGGATCCGCATGGAAGTAAGGGAAAAGCGGCATTAGCCCCCGAAAAATATGCGCCTAACGCTATCACTTTAGGAGCGGATCAAGTCTTGCGGCTTCGCCATGCGGCGCGGCGCACTTCGCAGCTTGCCAATCAATTGCTGGCCTTGTCGCGGGCGGATTCGCGCAGCGCCAACATTCAGCCACTGCAACGCGTCGACCTCTTGCAGCTGTGTGAAACGCTGCTCGAATCCCAGCTGGATGCGGCCATGGCCAAGCAAATAGACCTCGGGCTGGATGTCAGCCCGGTTCACGTGAGTGGCCAGGAGTGGTTGCTGCGTGAGCTGATGACCAATTTGGTAGACAACGCGATCAAATACACGCAAGAGGGCGGCCGGGTCACGATCCGGTGCGGGCAACAAGGCCAGGCATTTCTGGAGGTCGAAGACGATGGTCCCGGTGTGCCCTCCGGCGAGCGCTACCGGGTGCTGGAGCGCTTTTACCGGGTAGCGGGCACCGCCGTCGAAGGCAATGGCCTGGGCCTGGCCATTGCCAGCGAAATTGCCCATGTCCATCGCAGCCAGCTGGAGTTGCAGGCAGGTGCTGGAGGCAAGGGGTTGCGGGTGACACTCCGCTTTCCCCTCGCTTGAAAAGTCAGGCGCGTTGCGCGTGCGAGAATTTAAGTGAACACTAACTAGCCCTTGAGACCAGGCGTGCCATGACCGATACCTCTGCTGAGACTTCATCTGCCGACGCGCCAACGCGCAAGCGGCCCAAACCCGGAGAGCGCCGGATTCAGATTCTCCAAATGTTGGCCAGCATGCTGGAGCAACCCGGTGGCGAACGCATTACGACCGCAGCATTGGCCGCACGGCTGGAGGTCAGCGAGGCCGCTCTTTACCGGCATTTCGCCAGCAAGGCGCAAATGTTTGAGGGCTTGATTGACTTCATCGAGCAGACTGTTTTTTCGCTGATCAACCAGATCATTGAAAAAGAGGCCGCCGACCCCTCCCCTGATGTCGGCGTGCGGCAGTCGCATCGCATCCTCAGCATGTTGGTGCAGTTTGCCGAAAAGAACCCCGGAATGGCCCGTGTGATGGTGGGCGATGCACTGGTGCTGGAGCACGAGCGCTTGCAGCAGCGCATGAACGCGCTGTTTGACAAAGTGGAGGCCACGGTCAAGCAATGCCTGCGGGATGGCCGCTTGGCGGCACCGGCGCAGGTGGGTGCGGTTGATGCGCAAATTCAAGCTTCCACGGCGGTCGCTTTTGTGGCGGGCCGCTTGCAGCGCTTTGCCCGATCCGGGTTCAAGCGCTTGCCGTCGGAGCACCTCGACAGCGCATTGGGTTTGATGCTGGGGTAAACCCTAGTTTGCCTTAGAAGTGACCCTCTAGAGGGGGTGGGTACTTCACAGTGTCGAGTGAAATGCTGCAAAATAGCACGATCGTTCTATTTTGATTGCCACTCGTCTATGTCGCTTGCCGCTGAAATCGCTATCGAGCACTCCTCTACCGAGCCCGGTACCAAGCGCGCGCCCGCTCGACGTGCGATGCAAAAAGGCCAGCAAACCAAGGCCGCTATCGTTGAGGCCGCTTTGGGCCTCGCTACGCAGATTGGCCTCGAAGGCTTGAGCATCGGGGTGCTTGCAGAAGTCACCCAAATGAGCAAGTCCGGTGTGTTTGCGCACTTTGGCTCCCGCGAAGAGATGCAAATCTCGGTGGTTCGCGAATACTTCAGCCGCTTCGAGCAAGAAGTGTTTTACCCGGCACTCCATGCTGACCGCGGGCTGCCTCGCGTCCAAGCGCTATTCGGCAACTGGATGAAGCGTGTCGCGGTAGAAATCCAATCTGGCTGCATTTTCATCAGCGGTGCCGTCGAATTCGATGACCGACCAGGCCCCGTGCGCGATGCGCTGGCCTTCTCGGTCCAAACCTGGCTCAGCGCGTTGTACCGCGCCGTCGTTTTGGCCAAGCAATGTGGTCACCTGCGCTCGGATGCCGACGAGCAACAAATGGCATTTGAGATCCACGGCTTGATCCTCGCCTTGCACTACGAGGCCCGTTTTCTCAAAAACCCCGGTTCCATTGAGCGCGCGAATCAGGGCTTTTCCAACATCCTTGCGCGATACGCCGTGACCCCGGTCACCCCGAATTAAACCCACTCATACCCACCCAGTTCATCAGGAGAAAGCAACATGCCTACTTACACCCCCCCCCTGCGCGACATGCAATTTGTGATGCACGAAGTGCTGAACGTGGCGCAAGACCTGCAGCAAATCCCCAAGCACGCTGAGATGGATGTGGAAACCATCAACGCCGTGTTGGAAGAGGGCGGCAAGTTCGCTGCCGAAGTGGCGTTCCCCCTGAACATCAGCGGTGACACCGAAGGTTGCACCATCGACCAGACCACTCACGCGGTCACCACCCCCAAGGGCTTCAAGGAAGCCTATCGCCAGTACATCGACGGCGGCTGGGCTGCACTTGCCTGCGACCCCGAGTACGGGGGGCAAGGCTTGCCCTACGTGGTGAACGGCATGTTCTACGAAATGCTCAACAGCGCCAACCAGGCCTGGACCATGTACCCCGGCCTGACCCACGGTGCCTATGCCGCGCTGGAAACACACGGCACCCCTGAGCAAAAAGCCACCTACCTGCCCAAGATGACCAGCGGCGAGTGGACCGGCACCATGTGCCTGACCGAACCCCATTGCGGTACCGACCTGGGCCTGATGCGCACCAAGGCCGAGCCCCAGGCCGACGGCACCTACAAAATCACCGGCAACAAGATTTTCATCAGCGCCGGCGAGCACGACATGACCGACAACATCATTCACCTGGTGTTGGCCCGCTTGCCCGATGCGCCTCCCGGCATCAAAGGCATCAGCCTGTTCATCGTGCCCAAGTTCCATGTGAATGCAGACGGCTCCTTGGGTGAGCGCAACGGCATTTACTGTGGCGGCCTGGAGCACAAAATGGGCATTCATGGCAACGCTACCTGCCAGATGGTGCTGGAAGACGCCGTGGGCACCATGGTGGGCCAGGCCAACAAGGGCATGCAAGGCATGTTCGTGATGATGAATGCCGCTCGCCTGGGCGTAGGCAACCAGTCTCTGGGCCTCACCGAAGTTGCATTCCAGAACGCATTGGCCTACGCCAAAGACCGCATCCAGATGCGCAGCCTCTCCGGCACCAAGGCCAAAGACAAGCCCGCGGACCCCATCATCGTGCACCCCGATGTACGCAAGATGCTGATGACTGCCCGTGCCTACGCCGACGGCGGACGCGCCTTGCAGGTCTACTGCTCGATGTTGCTGGAAAAAGAGCACAACCACCCGGATGAAAAGGTGCGCAAAGACGCTGGCGAAATGCTGGCCTTGCTGACCCCGATTGCCAAAGCCTTCTTGACCGACAACGGCCACATTGCCACCAACGCTTGCATGCAGGTCTTCGGCGGCCACGGTTTCATCAAGGAATGGGGAATGGAGCAGTTCGTGCGCGACAACCGCATCAACATGATCTATGAAGGCACCAACACCATCCAGTCTCTGGATTTGTTGGGCCGCAAGGTCTTGGGCAACAACGGCGCCACGCTCAAGAAGTTCGGCAAACTGGTCGGCGCGCTGGTGGCCGAAGAAGGCGTGAACGAAAAGATGGCCGAATTCATCACCCCGATCGCCATCCTGGGCGAACAGATGACCAAGTTCACCACCGAAGTCGGCTTCAAGGGTTTCCAGAACCCTGACGAAGTGGGCGCCGCTGCCGTGGACTACCTGCGTGTGGCAGGTCACTTGGTGTTCGGCTACTTCTTTGCCCGTATGGCCCAAGTGGCCCTGCGTGAAATTGCGGCCGGTAGCACCGATCCGTTCTACACCGCCAAGCTGCAGACCGCTCGCTTCTACTTTGCCAAGCTGTTCCCCGAAACCGCGACCCTGATGCGCACTGCCCGCACTGGCTCCAAAGTTTTGATGGACACCAACGCCGCTCTGGCTTAAAAAATCACTGCGTTTGCCCCATCCACTTTTTAAACGACAGGAGACTTTCATGATTCGCACATCGCTCGTAATTGCTCTCGGCCTGACTGCTACAGCCGCTATGGCCCAAATGAGCCCCGTGGGCTTGTGGCGCCAAGTGGACGATAAGACCGGCCAGGCCAAGTCGGAAATCCGCATCGTCGAGGAAGGCGGTGTCTTCACCGCCCGCATCGAGAAGCGGCTTGACCCTGCGGCAAAGCCCGAAGACAAGTGCGACGAGTGCAAAGATGACCGTAAAGGCAAGCCCATCGTCGGGCTTGAAATCATCCGTGGCGTGAAGAAGGTGGAAGGCAAAGAGGTCTGGGACGGCGGCAAGATTCTCGACCCCGCAGAGGGCAAGGAATACAACGCCCGCCTCACCCCCATCGAAGGTGGCAAGAAGCTGGAGATGCGCGGTTCTATCGCCTTCTTCGGCCGCACGCAGACCTGGACCCGCATCCAGTAAACCAATTCAGGAAAACCTATGTCCCGTTTCCAAGTCCGTAAAGTCGCCGTGCTCGGCGCAGGCGTGATGGGCGCGCAAATCGCAGCCCACCTCGTCAACGTCAAAGTACCCGTGGTGCTGTTTGATCTGCCCGCCAAGGAAGGCCCCAAGAATGGCATCGTCACCCGTGCCATTGAGAACCTCAAGAAGCTCAAGCCCGCCCCCTTAGGCGTGGTGGATGACGCTGGCTTGATCGGCCAAGCCAACTACGAAGAGCACCTCGAGCAGCTGCGCGACTGCGACCTCATCATTGAGGCCATCGCAGAGCGCATGGACTGGAAGCTGGACCTCTACAAAAAGATCGCGCCCTTCATTGGCCCCAACACGATTGTTGCGTCCAACACCTCCGGCCTGTCGATCACCAAGCTGTCTGAAGCACTGCCGGAAGAAATCAAGCCCCGCTTCTGCGGTATCCACTTCTTCAACCCACCCCGCTACATGGCGCTGGTGGAGTTGATCAACACCCCCACCACCGAAGCCCACTACCTCGATGCGCTCGAAGGCTTCGTGACCAGCACCCTGGGCAAGGGCGTGGTGCGTGCCAAGGACTCCCCCAACTTCATCGCCAACCGCGTTGGCATTGCCGGCATGTTGGCTACCATGAAGGAAGTGGAAAACTTCGGCCTCACCTACGACGTGGTCGATGACCTGACCGGCAAGAAGCTGGGTCGCGCATCCTCCGGCACCTTCCGCACTGCGGACGTGGTTGGCCTGGACACCATGGCCCACGTGATCAAGACGTTGCAGGACACGCTCAGCATCGAGACCGATCCCTTCTACGAGAGCTTTGCCACTCCCGTCGTACTCAAGACGCTGCTGGAAATGGGCAACCTAGGCCAGAAGTCCAAAGCCGGTTTCTTCAAGAAGGTCGGGCGCGATGTGCTGCGTTTCGATGGCGAAAGCCAGGAGTACGTGCCCGGTGGCGAAAAGGCCGACGAGGTCTACGCCCGCATGCTCAAGAAGCCAGCCGTCGAGCGCCTGAAGCTCTTACGCAATGCCGAAGGCAAGCAGGGCCAGTTCCTGTGGGCCATCCTGCGCAACAGCTTCCACTATGCCGCCATTCACTTGGCATCGATCGCCGACAACGCCCGCGATGTGGACTTCTGCATGCGCTGGGGCTTCGGCATGAAGCAAGGCCCGTTCGAGCTCTGGCAAGAAGCCGGTTGGCTTGAAGTGGCCAAGATGGTCCAGGAAGATATCGACGCCGGCAAGGCCCTGTGCAAAGCGCCGCTGCCCGAGTGGGTGTTCAAAGGCCCCGTGGCGGACGCCGGTGGTGTGCACACCGCTGCAGGCTCTTGGAACCCCACCACAGGCACCTTTGTGCCGGTGCGCAAGCTGCCCGTGTACGAGCGCCAGCACTTCCCCGAGAGCGTGCTGGGTTCCAATGCGCCAAAGGCCGAGACCGCTGGCAAGACCGTGTTTGAAGACGAGTCCATCCGCCTGTGGACGCTGGACGAGCAAGTGCTGATTGCCAGCATCAAGACCAAGATGCACGCCATCGGTGGCGGTGTGATCGAAGGTCTGCTGCAAGCGCAGGAACTGGCCGAGAAGGAATACCAAGGCTTGGTGATCTGGTCGCCGGACGAAATGTTCTCTGCCGGCGCCGACCTGCAAGGCATGATGCCCGCCTTCATGATCGGTGGCGCCAAAGCCATCGAAGGCGCAGAAGCCGAGCTGCAAAACGCCATGCTCAAGCTGCGCTACTCCAACGTACCCGTCATTTCCGCCATCCGCGGTCTGGCGCTGGGCGGTGGTTGCGAGCTGGCCATCTACTCCAGCAAGCGCGTGGCGGCGATGGAAAGCTACATCGGTCTGGTGGAAGTTGGCGTGGGCCTGGTGCCCGGTGCCGGCGGCCTCACCTACATTGCACGCCGTGCGGCTGAGAACATGGCACTGTCCACCTCCAAGGACGTGCTGCCTTTCCTGACCGAAGGCTTCACCGCTGCCGCCATGGCCAAGGTGGGCACCAGCGCGCTCGAAAGTCGCAAGCTGGGCTACCTGCTGGAGAGCGACGTGGTGGTGGCCCACAAAGACGAGCTCTTGTTCGTGGCCATCAACGAAGCCAAGGCTTTGTACACCTCCGGCTACCGTGCACCGCACAAGCGCAGCTTCCCTGTGGCCGGTCGCAGTGGCATTGCCACTATCCGGGCCCAGTTGGTCAATATGCGCGACGGCGGTTTCATCAGCGCGCACGATTTCCATATCGGCTTGCTGATTGCAGAGGTGGTGTGTGGCGGGCAGGTGGATGCCGGCACCCTGGTGACGGAGGAATACCTCATGGCCATGGAACGCAAGGCCTTCTGCAGCCTGCTGACCCACCCCAAAACGCAAGAGCGCATCATGGGCATGATGTCCACCGGCAAGCCGGTGCGTAACTGATCGCCGGCATGAGCATTCCCGCTGCCCACGCATCGACCGCCCGGCCCAACCGGCTGGCGCGTTCGGTCGCCAAGTTGGACCGTGTGCCTGCGGCCCTGCGTCCCTGGCTGCGCAACAAGGTCATGGGTCGTGCAGTGCCGTTCACCGGCACCGCAGGCCTGAACTTTGCGCACATGGCGCCTGAGCGTGTAGAAATTGCCGTGGCCAATGTGCGCCGCGTGCAAAACCACATTCAGGGCGTGCATGCCGCTGCCATGGCGCTGCTGGCTGAAACGGCTACTGGCATGGTGGTGGGCATGAATGTGCGGGACGACTGCCTGCCCCTAGCCAAGACCATGCGTATTGACTTCAAGCGACGGGCCCAGGGCGCCATGCGCGCAGTGGCCACCTTGTCGGATGCGCAACGCCAGCTCATGCAGCAAAGCGACAAGGGCGAGGTCAGCGTGCCGGTACTGGTCAGCGACGAATCGGGCGAACAGCCCATTCAATGTGAATTCATCTGGGCGTGGATACCCACCCCGAAAAAATAAAGGAGTTTCCTCATGAAACAAGTCCAAGACGCTTACATCGTTGCCGCCACGCGCACGCCCATCGGGCGTTCCGGCCGCGGCTATTTCCGCAACACCCGCCCTGACGAGTTGCTGGTGTCCGCCCTGCGCAGCGCCATGTTGCAAGTCCCCAACCTGGACCCCAAGGCGATTGAAGACGCCATCATCGGCTGCTCCTTCCCTGAAGGCGAGCAGGGCATGAACATGGCCCGCGTGGCCGTGGGTCTGGCTTTTGACCACCCCGTGGGTGGTATCACCGTCAACCGCTTCTGCGCGTCCGGCATCTCCGCTATCCAGATGGCGGCAGATCGGATCCGTGTGGGCGAGGCCGATGTGCTGATCGCCGGTGGCGCGGAGTCCATGAGCATGGTGCCCATGGGTGGCGGCAAGCCCTCGTTCAACCCTGAAGTGTTTGCCCGCGACGAAAACGTCGGTATCGCCTACGGCATGGGTCTGACCGCTGAAAAGGTCGCCCAGCAGTGGAAGGTGACACGCGAAATGCAAGACGCCTTCGCACTTGAATCCCACCTGCGCGCCATCAAGGCCCAGCAAGCCGGCGAGTTCACCGACGAGATCACACCTATCGATGTGATCGAGCGCACGCCCAACCTGGCAACCGGCGAAGTGTCCACCCGCACTCGCACCGTGAACCTCGACGAAGGCCCACGCCCAGACACCTCCCTCGAAGGCCTTGCCAAGCTCAAGCCCGTGTTCGCTGCCCGCGGCAGCGTGACTGCCGGCAACAGCTCCCAGACCAGCGATGGCGCAGGCGCCTTGATTCTGGCCAGCGAAAAAGCCGTCAAGCAGTTCGGCTTGACCCCCTTGGCCCGTTTTGTGAGCTTTGCGGCCCGTGGCGTGCCACCCGAAATCATGGGTATCGGCCCGATCGAAGCCATTCCTGCCGCCCTGCGTTACGCCGGTCTGCAGCACTCTGACATCGACTGGTTCGAGCTGAACGAAGCCTTTGCGGCCCAGTCGCTGGCCGTCATCAACACCCTGGGCTTGGACCCGTCCAAGGTCAACCCCATGGGTGGCGCGATTGCGCTGGGTCACCCGCTGGGTGCTACCGGTGCCATCCGTGCTGCTACCGTTATCCACGCGCTGCGCCGTAACAACCTGAAGTACGGCATGGTCACCATGTGCGTAGGTACAGGCCAAGGGGCTGCCGGCATCTTTGAACGCGTGTAAGGCGCGTCACACCAAGGCCACCTTCGGGTGGCCTTTTGCATGGGGCTGTATGCTCCGCAGCCATCTGGAGATCGCTTGAATGAGTACCCACGTTTTTGATGAAGCCATTGCCTTGCAGGCGCAGCCGGATGGCAGCTGGACAGGCCATACCCACCCGGCCTATGCCAACATGGTGGGGCCGTTTGGTGGCATCACGGCGGCACAGGCCCTGAACGGAGTGCTGCAGCACCCCGAGCGTTTGGGTGACCCGGTGTCGCTGACGGTGAATTTCTGTGCGGCGTTGGCCGACGGCCCTTTCACCGTCATGGCGCGCGCAGCGCGTACCAACCGGTCGACCCAGCACTGGACGATCGAGATCCAGCAGGGGGATGCGATTGTCATGACCGGCACGGCGGTGACCGCCGTGCGCCGTGAGACCTGGGGCGTGGACGAAGAGCCCATGCCCCTGTGCCCACCCCCCGCCGAAGTGCCGCCGCCGCAAGTCATGGCGCCTATGGAGTTTGTGAAGCGCTATGAGCAGCTTCCGGTGACCGGCCAGTTGCCCGCGGTGTGGGATGGCAGCGGCCACAGCAGCCTGAGCCAAATCTGGGTGCGCGACAACCCGCCACGTCCCCTGGACTTTGCGTCGCTGGCCTGCATTTCAGACATCTTTTTTCCTCGTGTGTTCATCCGCCGGGCTACCCATGTGCCTGTGGGTACGGTGTCGCTGACGGTGTACTTTCATGCAAGCGCCGAGCAGTTGGCTGCCACCGGTACCGGCTATCTGCTGGGGCAAGCGCAGGCGCAAGCCTTTCGCAACGGCTTTTTTGACCAGAGCAGTCAGCTCTGGAACGAAGCCGGTGTGCTGCTGGTGACCACGCACCAGATCGTCTATTACAAACAGTGATCCAATCAACTATCCCTTTTTGAGCGAGCGACTATGCAAGACATCCTGATTCACACCGACGCCGGCATCACCACCATCACCCTGAACCGGGTCGAAAAAAAGAACTCCTTCACCCAGGCCATGTACGCCACCTGCGCCGACGCGCTGGACGCTGCGCGTGACGACGCTGCGGTGCGCGTGGTGGTGTTCCAGGGCGACGCCACCGTGTTCAGCGCCGGTAACGACATCGGCGACTTTCTGGGTGCCCCCCCCAAGACACAAGATGCTCCCGTGTTCCGCTTCTTGCGGGCCTTGGCGGCCTTCCCTAAGCCCATCATTGCAGCGGTGTGCGGCCCGGCAGTGGGCATCGGCACCACGATGCTGTTCCATTGCGACCTGGTGTACGCCGGTGACAACGCAGCTTTCTCCATGCCCTTCGTGAACCTGGGCCTGTGCCCCGAAGCGGCGTCCAGCCTGCTAGTGCCCCAGATGATGGGTTATCACCGCGCCGCTGAAGCCTTGCTCATGGGCGAGCCCTTCATGGCCGAAGCCGCTCTGGAAGTCGGTCTGGCCAACCGCGTAGTGCCGCCCACCGAAGCCAATGCCGTCGCCCAGGCGCAGGCCCGCAAGCTGGCTGCCAAGCCCATCGCCTCGCTGATCGAAACCAAGCGCCTGCTCAAGAAAGGGCAGATGGAGCAAGTGCTGGCCCGCATCGACGAAGAAGCCGTGAGCTTCGGCCGCATGCTGGGTGAGCCTTCTGCCAAAGAGGCGTTCACGGCGTTTATGGAGAAGCGGAAGCCCGACTTCTCCAAGGTCTGACTTTCAAGTGTTTTGGGCTGCTAGCGCTCGTTCCATCTGCGCGAGTAGCTCCTAAAATAATAGCGATCTGAACGTGCGGCACTGCCTTTGCACCTCAGCTTCAGAGCGCCAAGACACTCGCGTTTTCCCTGAGTATTTTTGCCAAGCAAGCGCTTGCTGAAAATAGGCGGGGCTGGTATGGTCGGCGCATGACCCGTACCGAAACCCTGCCTGCCGCGCCTGCCGAAGATACCGCGCCGCCTGAGGCCAAACGCCCGCGCGGTCGCCCCCGCAAAACCGAAGACGAACGTGATGATGGCAACCGCCGCCACGAACTGCTCAAGGCCGCAGCCCAGCTCTTCCGCCGCCAAGGGTTCGCCGCGACCACCACCCGCGACATTGCCAACGCGGCTGGGATGCAAAGCGGCTCGCCGTTCTACCACTTCAAAAGCAAAGACGCGCTCTTGTTCGCCGTCATGGAGGCGGGCATGCATTCGGCGCTGGCCAACCAGCAGAAGGTGCTGATGGATGCCGCTTATGACGCACTGAGCCCGGCCGACAAACTACGCCGCCTCGTCCATGCGCACTTCGAGGTCCTGCTCGGGCCGGGTAATGACTTCGTGCCGGTCATGCTGTACGAGTGGCGCTCCTTGCAGCGCCCGCAGCGCAAGGTGCTGCACAAACTGATCGCCGACTATGAGGCCCTGTGGATGCCGGTGTTGCAAGCCCTGCAGGACAGCGGCCAGCTCAAGGCGCCGGTGGGCGTGGCGCGTCTGCTGATTCTGGGCGCGCTCAACTGGTCGGTGCAATGGTTCGACCCCGCCAAAGGGGCCACGGTAGAAGCGCTCGGCGAACACGCCGTCGCCATGTTCATTCAGGAGGTGTGATGTATTACGGTTCTGTCTTCGCGCCCGGCTTGTTTGCCGGCAAAGTGGTGGTGATTACCGGTGGCGGCTCCGGCATTGGCCGCTGCACGGCCCATGAGCTGGCGGCCTTGGGCGCCACCGTGGCGCTCATAGGCCGCAAGCCCGAGAAGCTGGAGAAAGCTACGGCCGAAATCACCGAAGACGGCGGCAAAGTCAGCCAGCATCTGTGCGACATCCGCAATGAAGACGCCGTGAAGGCCTGCGTGGCCGCCATCGTGGCCCAGCACGGCCGCATTGACGGCCTGGTGAACAACGCCGGCGGCCAGTACATGACGCCGCTGGAAGCCATCAGTGCCAAGGGCTGGGAGGCGGTCATCAACACCAACCTGACCGGCGGCTTTTTGATGGCACGCGAGTGCTTCAGCCAAAGCATGAGCAAGCATGGCGGCGCCATCGTCAACATCGTGGCCGACATGTGGGGCTCCATGCCCGGCATGGGGCACAGTGGTGCCGCGCGCGCCGGCATGGTGAGCTTTACCGAGACTGCAGCCACCGAGTGGGCAGGCCGTGGGGTGCGGGTGAATGCCGTCGCGCCGGGCTACATCGCCTCCAGCGGCATGGACCACTATCCGCCTGAAATGGGCCCCATGCTGCGCGAAATGGCCAAGACCGTGCCCTTGGGCCGCTTTGGCACCGAGGCTGAAACCTCCGCCGGCATTGTATTTTTGCTGAGCCCTGCAGCGGCGTTCATCAGCGGCACCACGCTGCGCATCGACGGTGCACGGCCCCAAGTGCGCATGGGCTGGCCCATGCGCGTGGCGGACGAAAAGGCGCAAGCCCGCGATGCCATCAAGCCTTTCAACGGTTTTCACCGTGCCAGCACGCCCAAGGTGTTTCAGTCATGAGCGCGCTCCCTGAGTTGGCACAGGAGTTCGGCCCGGAGGATGTGGCTGCCGTGGAGGATGCGGCGCGCCGCTTCATCCAGACCGAGGTGGCCCCGCATCTGGCGGACTGGGAAGAGGCGGGCGAGTTCCCCCGCAGCCTGTACCAGCGCGCTGCCGATCTGGGGTGGCTGGGGCTGGGTTACCCGGAGCGATTTGGCGGCACACCGGCACCCTGGGCACTGCGCAACGCACTCACGATTGCGCTCTCCCGCAGCGGGGGCAGTGGCGGCCTGATGGCCAGCCTCTTCAGCCTCAACATTGGCCTGCCGCCGGTGCTGCGCCATGGCTCTGCGGCCTTGCAGCAGCAAGTGGTGCCCGATGTGCTGGCCGGCCGCAAGATTGCCGCACTGGCGATTACCGAGCCCGGTGGTGGCACCGATGTATCGGCACTCAAAACCACGGCCCGCCTGGAGGGCAACGAGTACGTGGTGGATGGTGAAAAAACCTTCATCACCTCCGGCATGCGCGCCGACTGGATCACGGTGGCGGTGCGCACGGACCTGAAAAACAAGGGAGCAGGTGGCATCTCCATGCTCATGGTGCCCGGCGATGCGCCCGGCCTGTCGCGCAGCCCTCTCCAGAAGATGGGCTGGCATTGCTCGGACACCGCGCAGCTGCGTTTTGACGGCGTGCGGGTGCCGGCCACCAACCTCGTGGGCGAAGAAGGTGCGGGTTTCAAAATCATCCTGACCAACTTCAATGGCGAGCGCTTGTCCATGGCGGCCATGGCGCTGGGCTTTGCCGAGTGTTGCTACGACGAAGCTCTGAGCTGGGCGCAGCAGCGCAAAACGTTTGGCACCGCGCTGATTGATCACCAGGTGATCCGCCACAAGTTCATGGACATGAAGATGCGCATCGAGTCCACCCGCGCCTGGCTGCATGCGGTGGCCGCCCGGGCGGACGCAGGAGACCGCGGCGACAAGTCTGCCAAGGGTGCAGAGTGGGTGGCACAGGTGTGCCTGCTCAAAAACCATGCGACGCAGACCATGCAGTTCTGCGCCGACCAGGGCGTGCAGATTTTGGGTGGCATGGGCTACATGCGGGGCACGGCCTGCGAGCGCATTTACCGTGAAGTGAAGGTGATGATGATCGGCGGCGGCGCTGAGGAAATCATGAAAGAGTTGGCAAGCCGTCAGCTCGGCCTGTGAGAATGCGGCATGCCTAAAACCCCCCATGCAGAGCCAGGCGCAACGCCCATCGTTTTTGAGCCGGAGTTCATTGAAGGGCTTACCCGCATCTTTGAAGTGAGCATCGTCTTCAACCAGATGTTGGGCTTGAAGATCACCTCCATCACCCCCGACAAAGTGAAGGCCCGCATTTCCATGCGCCCCGAATTGGTCGGTCACTATGCCTACAACCGCATACACGGCGGCGTGATCAGCGCAGGGCTGGATGCCATGGGCGGTTTGGCGGTGATGGCCGCCATAGGCGCCCGCCACATGGACGAAGCGCCTTCGCAGCGCCTGCACCGCTTTGCCAAACTGGGCACCATCGATTTGCGAATTGACTACCTGCGCCCCGGCATCGGCGAGCAGTTCGAGCTGCACGCCGAGGTAATGCGCCTGGGCTCACGCGTGGCGTCTACCCGCATGGAGTTTCTGGGCGCGGATGGCAAGCTGCTGTCCACGGGGTCTGCGGCTTACATCGTCTCCTGACAGGCTGCTCCGGCGTTGTTGGCGTATTGCGCCACGATCTTGGCCGCCTGCCCACTCCGGGTGATTTTGCTGGCTGCTTCGGCAAGACGTGTGCGGTCTGCTTGCGCAAATCCGGCGGTGGCCCATAGGTTGAGGTCCAGCCGCCCCAACACAAACGCCGCTCCCAAGTCGGCGGAGCGCATGCCCTCCTCGAGGAGCCCCTGACGCAAAGAGTGACGCACGCTCGCAACCGCATCCACCCGACCGCTGCGAAGCAACTGCAACATGGACGAGAGCGAGTTGGTGCGTTGATGCAAGACGCCTTCCAAATCGGCAATCATTCCGTAGCCTGCGCCACCGCTCAAGCTGGCAATGCGCAAGCCCCGTAGCGAAGCCCTGCTGTCCAGGACCAGACCTTTGCGCGGTAGCACTTCGACTTCCAATTGGGTCAATCGCGCAATAGATTGGACCTCGGAATCAAAACCCGGGACCGGTAGCAAGATGGTGAGGTCGGACGACCCGCGATTGATGTTTTGCAACGCACGGGCAATCGGCACCAGCCGCGTTTCTATGGGATGTCCGCAGGCTTTCGAGAGCGCCTGCGCAAAGTCAGCCATGACACCGGTGATGGATCCATTGGGCTGAACGAAGCCGTAAGGAATCACATCAATCACGTCAAGCAGCCAAGGAGGCGCTGCCACGGAGGCCGAGGCGATCCCGAGGGGCAGGGTGGTTAAAGTGGACAGCAGGTGTCGTCGATCCATGGTGGAAGCACTCAAACCTTGCCCGAAGGCGTTATGGACTCCACAAGAAATACCGCCTGACCATATTAACCCTCCACCATGGGTTTGGGATAGGGGGCTCACCCGCGGGTGGCCCCATAAAAAAAGGCCACCCGTGGGTGGCCTTTGTGTCACTTGCGGCAGTTTACTTTTTGGCTGGCGCGTCACTCACATACTCAGACACGACTTTCCATTTGCCATCGGTGATCTGGGAGAGACGCGAAGCGTTGCTACCCAGGCGTTTGGTGGCGGTGAAAGTCTGCACGGGGGCGCCGAACATGTCAGCCGGAATGGTCATGCTGTCCATGACCTTGATGTAGGAATCCGTCGTCAGATTCTTGCCGGCCTTGTTAGCCGCAGAGGCAAAGGTGTTGACGATCATGTAGCCGTAGACCGAGAAGACGGTGGGGTCTTCATTGAACTTGGTTTTGTACTTGTTGGCCCAGAAGCGGATGCCGGGGGTTTGCTCATCGGTGTAGGGGTTCTGCACGGTCATGGCGGCGTAGAGGCCGTCCATGGCTTTACCGCCGATCTTGTGGATCAGGTCGGTGTAGGCAGCACTTGAGCCAATGAAGGTGGGGTTGTAGCCCAGCTTGCGAGCAGTGCCGATGGCGCCGATGGTCTCGCGGATGATGGTGCCCAGCACCACAAAGTCGCAGCCGCCGGCCTGCATTTTCGAGACTTGGGATGAGAAGTCAGTCGCTCCGCGCTTGTAGGAGGTCTTTTCGGCGAATTCCATGCCGATGGTCTTCAGGCCGTCTTCACCACCCTTGAGCACTTCGAGTCCGAAGTCGTCATCCTGGTACAGGGTACAGACCTTCTTGGCGCCTTTTTCTTTCACCAGCTTGGGCACGGCCAGTCGCATCTGGTCGTAGTAGGGTGCGGCAAACGAGTACTTGAGCTTGTGGAAGGGCTCATACATCTCGCGGGCGGCGGTGATCGGGAAGAAGTTGATCACGTTCTTCTCAAACTGCACTGGCATGGCCGCCATGTTCTGGGCGGTGCCGATGTGGCCGACCATCATGAAAATCTTGTCCTGGTTGACCAGCTTCTGGGCTGCGAGTACGGCCTTCTTGGGGTCGTAGCCGGAATCTTCCACCAGCAGTTTGAGCTTGCGGCCGTTGATGCCACCTTGCTCATTGATTTCATCCACGGCCAGCAGCATGCCGGCGCGGGATTGTTTGCCGAAGCCAGCCAACGGACCGGAGAGGTCCTGGATGGAGCCCAGCAGGATTTCGTCTTTACTCACGCCTTGTTGTTGGGCGCTGGCAAAAGTCGCGGTCAGGGCCAGGGTGCCCAGTGCGATGGCGGTACGCAGTTTCATGGTTGTGTCTCCTCGTTGGTTCTCTTTGCAAAGGGGTGCAGCACAGCTGCTATCGGTACATGGCCTCTATACGGGCTTCGTATTTCTTCTCCACCAGCTTGCGTTTGAGCTTCATGGTGGGGGTGAGTTCCTCATCTTCTGCGGTCAACTGGTTTTCCAGCAAGAAAAATTTCTTGATCTGCTCAACGCGCGCAAACTTTTTGTTCACCCGGTCCAGCTCCGCCTGAATCAGGGCCTGCACCTCAGGGGCGCGGGTAAGCGACGCATAGTTGCTGAATGGAATATCCGCGTCTTGCGCAAACTTTTCTACGTTCTCCTGGTCGATCATGACGATGACGGTCAGGAACGGACGCTTGTCGCCGATGACCACCGCATCGGTGATGTACGGTGAGAACTTCAGGTCGTTCTCCAGCTCGCTCGGGGTGATGTTCTTGCCGCCAGCGGTGATGATGATGTCTTTCATCCGGTCGGTAATCCGGAAGTAACCGTCACCATCCACCACGCCCACGTCCCCGGTGTGCAGCCAGCCGTCGGCGGTGATGGTTTCCGCCGTCTTCTCCGGCAGATTCAGGTAGCCGGCAAATACATTCTTGCCCCGCACCATGATTTCACCGGTCGCAGGGTCCAGCTTGACCTCGTTGAAGGGGGCTGCCGGGCCGATCGAACCGGGTTTGATTTTGCTGGCCGGTACGCCGGTGGAGGCGCCACAGGTCTCGGTCATGCCCCAGACCTCGAGCATGGGGACGCCCAGCGCCAAGTACCAACGGACCAGATCCGGTGAAATCGGTGCCGCACCGGTAATCAGGAACCGTGAGCGATGGATCCCGATCAGCTTGCGCACGTTGTTCAGCGCCAGCACTTGGGCTAGTTTGAATTGCAGCTTGAGGCCTGCGCCCACGGGTTGTCCCGCGAGCACCAGATCGGCGATGCGGCCACCCACACCGATACCCCAGCCATAGACCATTTGCTGGATCTTGCCGGACTCTTTGAGAGCGATCATGACGCTCGAGTAGAACTTTTCCCACACCCGTGGCACAGCAGTGAACACCGTGGGGGCAATTTCGCGCACGTTCTCGGGGATGGTCTCGGGGTTCTCTACAAAGTTAAGTTTGGCGCCGGTGTAGAGCGAAAAGTACTCACCGCCCAGCCGCTCAGCAATGTGGCACAAGGGCAAAAAGCACATGCGCTCATCGCGCGCATCCTGGGCGATGAGGGTGTTGTAGCCCCGGATCGCATAGACCAGGCCTTCGTGCAAGTGCATGGCGCCTTTGGGCTTGCCCGTGGTCCCTGAGGTGTAGACCAGAATCGCCAGGTCTTCGGGTTTGCAGTTGGCGCTGCGTTGGGTTACTGCGTTCGGGTTGGCTGCGTTGTAGGTGCGGCCCAGTGCGCGCAGGGCGTCAAGGCTGATGACGTCCGGGTCGTCAAGGCCACGCAGGCCCTCCATGTCCATCACCACAATTTTGCGCAGGGTGCTGCACTGCGCGCGCACTTCCAAGGCTTTGTCGAGTTGTTCATCGTCTTCGACGAACAAGATGCTTGTGGTGGAGTCTTCACACAGGTAGTGCACCTGGCTCGGCGCATCGGTGGGGTAGATCCCGTTCGACACGCCACCCGCCGACAACACAGCCAGATCCGCCCACACCCATTCGACGACGGTGTTGGCCAATATGGATGCGGTGTGGCCTTGTTCAAAGCCTAGGCTGATCAATCCGCCTGCAATCTCGCGCACGGCTTCGGCCGTCTGGTTCCATGTCCAGCTACGCCAGAGCC
The DNA here is from genome assembly GCF_032193765.1 of Rhodoferax potami. Lineage (NCBI taxonomy): Bacteria > Pseudomonadati > Pseudomonadota > Betaproteobacteria > Burkholderiales > Comamonadaceae > Rhodoferax > Rhodoferax potami. The sequence goes on along the minus strand of NZ_JAVBIJ010000001.1, from coordinate 2,751,403 downwards.
CCAGGTGCTTCTGGCGCAGCCAGATGTCGGGGCCGCGTGCTGCCACGGCGTTCCAGAACATGGCCGGTATCGTGTCACCGGTCATGGCAATACCACTCTGTGGCTGGATGTTGCTGGTGTCCCAGAGTCCGTTCATGCTGCTATCTCCAGGTTTTCTTCTTTTTCCAACGACGTTCCCCGCGCACACCGTCCTCCTTCATGCCAAGGTAAAACTCTTTGATGTCGTCTTTTTCGCGCAGGTTGGCGCAGGTGTCTTCCATGACGATGCGGCCGTTTTCCAGCACGTAGCCGTAGTCCGAGGCGTTGAGCGCCATGTTGGCGTTTTGCTCCACCAGCAGGATGGTGGTGCCACGCTCGCGGTTGATGCGCACCACGATCTCGAAAATCTCCTTGGTGAGTTTCGGGCTCAGACCCAAGCTGGGCTCGTCCAGGAGAATGAGGTCGGGGTCGGCCATGAGCGCGCGGCTGATAGCCAGCATCTGCTGCTGTCCGCCTGAGAGCAAGCCCGCATCCTGGGTGGCGCGCTCTTTCAGAATCGGGAAATAGCCATACACCGTGGCGATATCTTTGGCCACGCCGTCGCGGTCCGAGCGGGTAAAGGCCCCCATGAGCAGGTTGTCATGCACGCTGAGCAGGGGGAAAACCTCACGCCCTTCAGGCACGTGGCTCAAGCCCTCTTGCACGATGTGCGCCGGATCGCGCGCCGTGATGTCCTGGCCCTTGAATTCGACCGAGCCTTTGCGCGGATCAATGATCCCCGAGATGGTTTTCAGAATCGTCGTTTTGCCCGCGCCGTTGGAGCCGAGCACCGTGGCTATTTCGCCGCGACGCACCTGCAAGCTCACACCACGGATGGCTTTGATCGGCCCATAGGCACTCTCAACGTTCGAGAGCTTGAGCACCGGCTGGTCGCTGATAGGTGGGGGCAGGGTGCTCATGCAACCTCCCGCGCGGGTTGGCGGCGCAAGGACGACACATCGTCGATCGAGCCCAAATAGGCTTCCACGACCGCAGGGTCCGTTTGCACTTCGCGTGGACTGCCCATGGCCAGCACTTCGCCCTGGTTCATGGCCAGAACCCGGTCTGACACTTTGGATACCAGACTCATGTCGTGTTCCACCATGAGCACTGTGATGCCCAACTCGTTTTTGATGTCCTGGATCCAGAAGGCCATGTCGTCGGTTTCTTCCACATTCAAGCCGCTGGAGGGCTCATCGAGCAACAGCAGTTTGGGCTCGGTGCACAGGGCTCGGGCCATCTCCACCACCTTGCGCACGCCGTAAGGCAGGCCGGCGACCAACGAGTCGCGGTAGTGCTGCAGGTCAAGAAACTCAATGACTTCTTCGGCCTTCTCCCGCGCTTTCAGTTCAGCCTCGCGCACGGCGGAGGTGAACAGCAAGTCCTGCCAGAGGCTGGTTTTGCGGTGGGTGTGACGTCCGATCAGCAGGTTGTGCAGCACGCTGGCGTGCTCAAAAAGCTCGATGTTCTGAAAAGTCCGGGCAATGCCTAGCGACGCCACATCCTGGGGCGCCTGGTCGGTCAGTTGCAGCATGCCCTGCGGCCCGCGGTAGGCAATGCTGCCGGTCGTGGGGGTGTAAATGCGACTGATCAGGTTGAACACCGTGGTCTTGCCAGCGCCATTCGGGCCGATCAGGGTGAAAACCTCACCTTGCTTGACGTCGAAGCTGACTTTGTTGACCGCCAGCACGCCGCCGAAGCGCACGCTCAGGTCCTGGGCGGAGAGTAATGTGTCGGTGCTCATTTGAGGCGATCAGACTTTTGGAAGGATTTCTGCCGCTTGAACATGCCCTTGCGGTAGAACGGGAACATTTGCAAATAGGTGCGCACCTTGAGCCAGCGGCCGTACAAGCCCATGGGCTCGAACAGCACAAAAGCAATCAGGACACTGCCGTAAATCACGCTTTTCAGACCGGGAGCCTGGCCGATGATTTCCGGCAAGAACTCTTTGCTCAGCGAAATACCCTGCGGCAGGATGATGAGGAAAATAGCCCCCAGAAACACCCCGTGCACCGAGCCCAAGCCGCCGATCACAATCATCAACAACAAGTCAATCGATTGCAGCAAGTTGAATTGGTCGGGCGAAATGAAGCGCAGGTTGTGCGCATACAAGGCCCCCGCCATACCGGCCAAAGCCGCTGAAATCGAGAACGACAGGGTTTTGTAATACGCGAGATGGATGCCCATGCTCTGGGCTGAAATCTCAGAGTCGCGAATCGCCACAAACGCCCGGCCCGTAGGCGAGCGCAGCAGGTTCAGAATGCCCAAGGTGCACAGCACAGTGAGCACCAGGCAGACAAAGTAGAAGCCGGTGCCACTGCTCAAGTCATAGCCGAACATCCGGATCGCAGCAACCGACTTGCCGGCGTTACCCCCGGTGACAGATTCCCAGCGCGCAAACACCTCTTCGATGATGAAGCCGAACGACAAGGTCGCCATGCCCAGGTAAATGCCTTTGAGCCGCAATGCAGGGATACCCACCACCATCCCGATCGCCGCAGACAGCGTGCCGGACAAGGCAAGGGCCACCACAAAGGGCACTCCCATTTGCACCAGATAGGCCTGTGTGTAAGCACCCACGCCAAGGAAGGCGGCGTGGCCCAGAGAGAACTGGCCGGTAAAGCCCGCCAGCAGCATCAGGCCGAGCCCTGCAATCGCATAAATCAGCACCAGGTTCAGCTGGGCCAGGCTGTATTCGGTCAGCAGCCACGGTGCCGCCAATAGCAGGACGATAAGCGTGCTGTACCAAAAAACGTGACCGCCGTGTTTGGCAAGCTTGATGTCCTGCGCGTAGTCGGTTTTGAAAATAAAACGCATCAGACTTTCTTCCGCAGTTTTTCGCCGAACAGTCCATTCGGCTTGACCATCAACATGACCAACACCACCACATACGGTGCGGTGTCCTTGAATCCGTCGGGTAGGTAGAAGCCGGCAAAAGACTCCACCAGCCCGATGACAAGCCCACCGACGATGGCACCCGGCAAGCTACCGAACCCGCCCACCACGGCGGCAGGGAACGCCTTCAGGCCAATGAAGCCCATGTTGGCGTGCACAAAAGTGATGGGGGCGAGCAGTATTCCGGCAATCGCGGCAACCGCCGCGGCAAGACCCCAAGCCAAGCCGTTCAGGCGTTGCACCGGGATCCCCATGTAATACGCGGCCAACTGATTCTGGGAGGCGGCCTGCATTGCGATGCCCAGCTTGGTGTAGCGGAACAGGGCGAACAACAGCACGCACAACACGCCGGTCGCACCGATGATGACGAGGTGTTCCACGTTGAGCACCAGGGCGCCGATGCCCATTTCATTGCCGCCGAACTTCAGGATCTCGTCTTTGTAGGGCACGGCCAAGGCGTTGGTGTCGGTACCGATACCGGGGATCATGGTGATCAGCCCGCGCGCCACATAGCCGATGCCGATGGTGAGCATCACGATAGAAAACGCGGGTTGCCCCAGGATCGGGCGGATGACCATGCGCTCCAAGAAGATGCCGAATACGGCCATGCCCAGGATCGCGCTGGGTACAGCGATCCAGTAAGGCATGCCCAGCATGGTCATGCCCACCAGTCCGCCGAAGGCGCCCAACATCATCAGCTCGCCTTGGGCGAAGCTTACGGTTTCGGTGGCCTTGTAAATCAATACAAAGCCGAGTGCAATCAGGCCGTAGATGCACCCTTGTGCTACGCCGCTGATCAGCAATTGAAGGAACTGCACGTTGTCTCCTCTGGAAGTGCAGTTCGGTTATAGCGGGGTGCTCTTCAATCGCCGATAGGGTTCCCACTGATCTCGTTGTCCCTTAGAAAGCCCTTTTTGACGCCGGGGCTTCCTGCTGCAGGCTATCTGCTAATAGTGCCTGTAGCGCCCGCTTTGTATGCGCGGGTAGCTATCAAAAACGTAGCGTTATTTGCCGGTTTTATTGATGGGGCGCGGGCGTCCCTGGTCGTCTATGGCGACATAGGTGAGTGACGCCTCGGTGACTTTGGTGTAGTTTCCTTGCGACCGGTAACGCTCGGCATAGACCTCGACCTTGACCGTGATTGAGGTGCGCCCGATCCGGCTCACTTTGCTGAAAAAACTCAAGATGTCGCCCACGCGCACCGGCTGCTTGAATATGAATTCATTGACCGCGACGGTGGCCATGCGCCCCTGGGTGTAGCGCGCGGGTAGCACGGAGCCGGCGAGATCGACCTGGGCCATGACCCAGCCGCCGAAGATGTCGCCGTTGGCATTGCAGTCCCCCGGCATGGGGATGACTTTGAGCACCAGCTCCTGATCGACGGGCAATTGAACATGGGCGGGGCTTGGAACAGTAGACATGGGCACAATCCTGACTTGAAACTTCTCTGAATTGTCCCCCATGCGACCCTCTAGTCTTCCTGCAGCCGCGCCTGCCGCTCCCCCGTCGGCGCCCGGCATGCCACCTTCCTCGGATTGGAAGACGCTGCAACGCTTGTTTCCGTACCTTTGGACCTACAAATGGCGGGTCATCGCAGCCCTGGGCTTCATGGTGGCGGCGAAGCTGGCCAACGTCAGCGTGCCCTTGCTGCTCAAGCAGCTGGTGGACGCCATGACCCTGAAGCCCGGTGACGCCACGGCAGTGCTGGTGGTACCGGTGGCGCTGCTTGTCGGGTATGGCGCATTGCGGCTGTGCACGTCTTTGTTCAGCGAACTGCGCGAGCTGGTGTTTGCCAAGGCGACCGAGGGCGCCGCACGGTCCATCAGCCTGCAGGTGTTCCGCCACCTGCATGCCATGAGCTTGCGCTTTCACCTGGAGCGCCAGACCGGGGGCATGACGCGCGATATCGAACGGGGCACCCGTGGCGTGCATTCGCTGATCAACTATTCGCTCTACAGCATCGTGCCCACCTTGATCGAGGTGACGCTGGTGCTCACGCTGCTGGCAGTCAAGTTTGACGTTTGGTTTGCCTGGATCACCGGCATTGCGCTGGTGGTGTACATCGGCTTTACCGTCACCGTGACCGAGTGGCGCACCCAGTTCCGCAAGAAGATGAACGAGATGGACAGCACGGCGCACAGCCGGGCCATCGATTCGCTGCTGAACTACGAGACGGTGAAGTACTTCAACAACGAAGACTTCGAGGCCCGCCGCTACGACGAAAACCTGGAGCGCTACCGCCGGGCAGCCGTCAAAAGCCAGCGCACCCTGAGCCTGCTCAATAGCGGCCAGCAGCTCATCATTGCCAGCGCGCTGGTCACCATGCTGTGGCGTGCCACGCAGGGTGTGGTGGACGGGCGCATGACGCTGGGCGACCTGGTCATGGTCAACGCCTTCATGATCCAGCTCTACATTCCCCTGAACTTTCTGGGCGTGATTTACCGCGAGATCAAACAGAGCCTGACCGACCTGGAAAAGATGTTCAGCCTGATGGAGCGTGAGCGCGAGATTGCGGATTCGCCGGATGCGCACCCCCTGCAACTGGCGGCCGGCGGGGCCGATGCCAGCGTGCGGTTTGAAGAGGTGACCTTCAGCTATGACCCGACAGGCAGCCAAGCCGCTGCGGGCACCGAGGCGCGCACCATCCTGCACCACATCAGTTTCGAGATTCCGGCGGGTAAAACTGTCGCGGTAGTCGGGCCCAGCGGCTCGGGCAAGTCGACATTGGCGCGGCTGCTGTTCAGGTTTTATGACGTGCAGCAGGGCCGTATCACGATTGCCGGGCAAGACATCCGCAACGTCACCCAAGGCAGCGTGCGCCAAGCGATCGGCATCGTGCCGCAGGACACCGTGCTGTTTAACGATACGGTGGAATACAACATTGCTTATGGCCGCCCCGGTGCCAGCCGTACCGAGGTGGAATCAGCCGCCAAGGCCGCGCACATTCATGGCTTTATTGCCGCTGCCCCCCGCGGGTACGACACCATGGTGGGCGAGCGGGGCTTGAAGCTCAGTGGGGGCGAAAAACAGCGCGTGGCCATTGCCCGCACGCTGCTCAAGAATCCGCCTGTGATGATTTTTGACGAAGCCACCAGTGCTTTGGACAGCGCCAATGAGCGCGCGATCCAGGCGGAGTTGCAAGGCGTTTCGCGCAACAAAACGACCTTGGTGATTGCGCACCGTTTGTCGACGGTGGTGGATGCGCACGAGATATTGGTGATGGATGCCGGTCGCATCATCGAGCGCGGCAATCATGCCGAGCTGCTTTTGGCCAATGGACGTTACGCGTCCATGTGGGCTTTGCAACAAAGCGGGGAGTAATTTATGGATGTTCTGTTGTTATTGGTAGCGGCACTCGCTTTCGCGTGGGCCAAAAAGAAGGACCAGAGTGAGCGTATTGCCCTGCTGGGTTCGACGCTGTCGCGCTTTGATATTGAAAAGTTGATGGAAAGCCTCACCGACGGGTATCTGCGGGCCTTGGGCGAAGAAGATGCCGAGCGCCAGGCACAGGTCTGGAGCTACCTCGAGGTGCAGGAGCAAACCCTGAGCGAGCAATTCGCGGCGTTTGCGGCCGAGTTCGCCACGCTGGAGGCGTCCGCGACACGCGTGAGCCGTTTGCCCATCGCCATTCCTTACGCGGCCCGCTGGTGGCCAGCGGCGGGGTTTGATGCGCGGGAAGCGTTTGCAGTGCACGCGCGTGGCATTGCTGCCGTGGTTGAAAACCGGGCGGGTTTGGCGCCCAAGCGCCGTGCGTTCACCCTGTCGGCAGAACTCTTCTTGATGCAGCACACCTGCCATTGGTATTGCCGCTCCAAGACGGTGGCCTCCGCCCGTTTGCTGGCCCGGCACAAAACGGCCTTTCAGCAGGTGCTGCAATCGGTGAGCGTTGGCACCCGCGATGCGTATCTGGCATTGACCGGGCAGAACTTGCCAGCCTGAAAGCGGTAAAAAAGAGGGTCCGGCGATCAAGCCGGACCCTCAACCCGTCGCAATTCAACCTTGATTAACCTGGAGTACGTGCGCCCTTAGAAGGTCTTGCGCAAAGAGATTTCAGCGCCTTCGCCCGAGGCATTGCTCTTTTCTGAGCCGTTGGCGTTAAAGCGTTTCTGTGTGTCGCGCACCAGCGAGAAGTGCACGCCGGTCGTCGCGTCCAGTAGCCAGGCGTAACCGATCCCGATGCGGAAGCTGTCTACGTCGGAGCTGGCGTCGGTTGCAGATTTACGCGATGTTTCGTCGATGTTGCGCACAGAGGCCCGGATTTCTCCCGGGCCGTAAGGCACCCGAACACCAACGGTGAAAACATCTTGACTGCCGCTGCCGGTGATGTTGGCTTTGCTGGATCGTGCATAGGTGCCACCTACGCGCACGATTCCGAAGTCGTAATAGGCGCCCATCGCCACCGTGTCCATGGTCTTTTGGGTAGTGGTGTCCCACTTGTCTTGCTCTTGCTGGACGCTGAATGCCGCCGATGCAGGGCCACTGGTGTAGGCCAGGTGGGCACCGATGCCATTTGCTGCCGTTTTTTCACCTTTGCTGAACGTGAGGCCGGCGTTGAAGCCGTTGGCAGTGGGGGTGGTGTAGTAAATCGCGTTGTTCCACTGGTTGGCCGCCAGAGCGCCACGTGATCCCATGGAGGCATAGCTGTCGCCGATGAATGCCTCATAGCGGCCTGCGGTCGATATGCCGTATTGCGGAGAGTGCAGGCGGCCGAGCTTCAGGTCGCCGTATTTCTTGCTGTTCAAACCAACCCACGCTTTGTCTTTGAACAAAGCGGCGCTGTCGTTCTGCGCACCGTTGTCGGCGTTAAAGCGCATTTCGATCACGAAATAGCTGCTCACGTCGCTGTCAATGTCAGAAGCGCCGGAGAAATTCAGGCGTGCATTCGAACCTTCATCCACCGCTTCCGATGAGGTCGTTTCTTTGGACAGGTCCGAAGGAATGGCGCTTCTCAGGCCAACGTCCAGGCGGCCAGAGATTTTGACCGGGATAGCGGAGGTGACCGCTGGTGCAGTAGATGCGGGAGCGGGTGTTGGGGCCGACTGTGCAAATGCATTGCTGATCAATGCACACAGGGTGAGCGGCAGCAGGGTGGATGGAATAGGGCGCACTTCAAATCTCCTCGTTGGTGTGAAATCAGTTAACTCGTCATAAGTCAGACGTCAGATGACTGAAATTGAGTTTAGGAGAAAGTCTGAAATCCAAAATCAGTGAAAACCCTGCCGGAGATGGGACGGGGGCTGGGTCAGGCCGCTTCGATCTTGCGCCGCAGTCGCTCGCGGCTGTTGCTCAAGTGCATGAACATCGCGGCCTTGGCAGACGCCGCATCCTGGCGGGCGATGGCGTCGAAAATGGCTTCATGCTCGCGTTGGGCGATCTCTTTTCCGTCCGACAAAATGGGGAGTGCCTCGCCGAACTGGCCTGCCGCTGCATGGCTCTTGGCGGTCTCTGTTCCTTCGTGGGAGTGAGAGCGCAAGGTGGCATTGCCCAGGTTGCCCAGCACTTCCAAAAAATACTGGTTGTCGGTAGCGGCAGCAATTTCAGCGTGGAAGCGGTAGTCGTCTTCCACCGTGCTCTTTCCCGCCTGCCAGTTGGCCCGATAGTTCTGCAAGGCATCCCGCATCACCGCCAAATGAGCCTCCGTGCGGCGCAAGGCAGCGAGGTTTGCAGCCTCGGATTCCAGGCTGATCCGCAGCTCCAGCATAGCAAGGGTTTGCTTGACATGTAGTTCTGGCGGCGGAGCTGACAGCAGGCCGCCGTTCACAGCTCGCTCCAGAACAAACGTACCTATTCCGTGACGCGTCTTCACAAAGCCACTGGCCTGCAGGCTGGACATCGCCTCGCGGACCACCGTTCGGCTCACGCTGAACTCTTGCATCAGCAATGGCTCCGGTGGAATGCGATCCCCGGGTTTGAGCTCGCCCGCCAAGATGCGCGCCTGAAGACTGTCGACCACCCGCTGTGGCTGACTTTTGCTGGTGAGGGGTTTGGGGGAGGGGGTGGTCATATGAGTCAGATTTTAATGAGGGTGCGAATGATCTCGATCGCCCAATTTACGACGCATAAGGGTTAGTACCATCTAAGACGTCTGACGTCTTGGTCTATAGTCACTCTATCAATTTGCGGACATCCCATGAAGATCGAAAAAATTACAGGGCAGATATTCACCTACCCCACCCGGCGGTCGGTGGACAGCGATGGGCACTCTCACCCGGGCGCAGAGAGCCAGGCAAAAATGGCACTGCTGACCCTAGAGGCGGATACTGGCGATAAGGGTTATGCATTCGCGCCCCAAGAAGTGGTGCGCTCTCACGTGTTGGATGCCTTTGTCCGCCCAGCGGCCCTAGGGCAACACCCGATGCAGCGGGAAAAAATCTGGAAGAGCCTTGAGCACCGCCAACGCGGAAGCGCCGGCCAATTGACCGACCGGGCGCTTGCCGCCGTCGAGCAAGCGCTGTGGGATCTGGCAGGTCGCGCACTGCAAACTCCGGTGTACCGCCTTCTTGGTGGCTACCGCGATAAGGTGCCTGCCTACGGCAGCACCATGTGCGGAGATGAGTTGGCCGGAGGGCTGGCCACACCGGATGACTATGCCAACTTTGCCGTCAAGCTGGTAGCGCGCGGCTACAAAGGCATAAAGATCCACACTTGGATGCCCCCGGTGCGCTTCGCTCCGGATGTGGATATGGACATCAAGGCCTGTGCTGCTGTCCGTGAAGCCGTGGGCCCAAATATCGCATTGATGCTGGACGGCTATCACAACTACAGCCGTGTAGATGCATTGCGCATCGGCCGTGCACTCGAAAAACTCCAATTCGCTTGGTTCGAAGAAATGATGAACGAACAAAGCATGGAGTCGTACGCGTGGCTCGCAGGGCAGCTCGATATTCCCATCCTCGGGCCCGAGAGCCTTTCTGGCAAACACTACAGCCGCGCAGCCTGGGTGCAGCACGGTGCCTGCGACATCTTGCGCGCAGGTGTGCCCGGCGTAGGAGGCATCACACCGACGCTGAAGGTCGCCCATCTGGCCGAGGCATTCGGAATGGACTGCGAGGTCCACGGCAACGGTGCGGCCAACCTGGCAGCCTGCGCGGCCATCAAAAACTGCAAGTGGTACGAACGGGGCTTGCTGCACCCGTTCCTGGAGTACGACGACGTGCCGGCTTACCTGCATGCCTTGGTCGACCCGATGGACAGCGAAGGCTTCGTTCACCTGTCGCAAAAACCGGGGCTGGGCGAAGACATCAACTTCGACTACATCGAAGCCCACACCGTGTCGCGCTACTAAAGTTCCTATCTGTAGCAAGGACCTCACATATGTACGAAAACAAAACAACAGGCTTTCTGTTTGTGCTGCCCTTTGTGATCGGGGTGCTGGGCTTCAAGCTCTTCCCGTTTGTGATGAGCTTCGCATTGAGCTTCACGCAATACGACTTCATCAGCCCGCCCCAGTACATCGGCCTGGAGAACTACCAAGAGCTGTTCCAAAAAGACCCGCTATTCCAAAAGTCGCTGGGGGTCACTTTGCTGTTTGCCGCAGTGGCTGTCCCGATGCGGGTTGGGTTTGCGCTGTTCATGGCCCACGTGCTGAACTTCAAGCTGCGTGGCATCAACTTCTTTCGCTCGGCGTATTACCTGCCGTCCATCCTGGGTGGGTCTATCGCCGCTGCCATCATGTGGCGATTCATCTTCTCCCAAAACGGATTGGTGAACATCGTGATGATGAAGATGGGCCTGCAGCCCATCGCGTGGCTGGCTGACGAGCACTACTCACTCTGGACCGTGGTGCTCTTGTTTACCTGGCAATTCGGCTCGGCAATGGTCATCTTTCTGGCAGCACTCCAGAACGTGCCCACCTCGTTGTACGAAGCCGCTGAAATCGACGGCGCCAGCAAGACCCAGCAGTTTTTCAAGATCACGGTACCGCTGATCACCCCGGTGATCTTCTTCAACCTGATCATGCAAATGGTGCACGCCTTCCAGGAGTTTAACGGCCCCTACATGATCACCGAGGGCGGCCCCTTGCACTCCACGTATGTGCTGTCGCTGTACATCTACGACCAGAGCTTCAAGTACTTCAACCTGGGCTACGGCAGTGCGCTGTCTTGGGTGCTCTTTGCGATCGTGGCGGGCCTCAGTGCGATCTCTTTCTTCACATCCAAGTACTGGGTCTTCTACTCCGGTGAAAAGGAGCGCAAATAATGCAAGCCGAACTGACTCTGGCAGAGCGTGCCAGCTCAGACGCCTACGCGAACGAGCTCCAGCGCAAAGAAAAAATCAGTGCGGCCGTGCGCTACGGTGTGCTGCTGGTCATGGGCCTGGTCATGCTGTACCCCATGATCTGGCTGGTCGGTGCGTCCTTCAAAACCAATGCAGAAGTGTTTACCGAAATCGGCTTCTGGCCCAGCCGATTTGACTTTTCGGCCTATGCCAAGGGATGGAAGACCAGCACAGAGTACACCTTTGCGACGTACTTCCTGAACTCATTCTTGATCATCATTCCCAAGGTGATCGTGACGGTGATTTCATGTGTCCTGGTGGCGTATGCGTTCGCGCGTTTCGAGTTCTGGGGCAAGAAATTTCTGTTCAGTGTGATGGTGGGAACCATGATGCTGCCGCTGATCATTCTGCGTTTGCCCCAGTACCTCATGTTCAAGGAATTCGGCTGGATCGATACCTACCTGCCGCTCATTGTTCCATCGGCATTCGCGACCGATACCTTCTTTGTTTTCATGCTGGTGCAGTTTCTGCGCGGGATTCCGCGTGACATGGAAGAGGCCGCCCAGATCGACGGTTGCAACGCGCTCCAGCTTCTGTGGCACATCCTGATCCCCATACTGAAACCGGCCCTTATATCGGTCGTGGTGTTTCAGTTCATCTGGAGCATGAACGACTTCATGGGGCCCCTGATCTATCTCTCCAGCGTAGAGAACTACCCCGTGTCTTTGGCACTGAAGATGAGCATCGGTGCCACCGAAGAGGTCGAATGGGCCAGCGTCATTGCCATCTCGGTGGTGGCCTTGATTCCATCACTGGTCGTGTTCTTCCTGGCACAACGGCATTTCATTGAAGGTGCCGCCAGCAGCGGTATCAAAGGTTAAAGAGGAGCCTCTTGTGGCGCAATTGCAATTAAAAAAAATCGAGAAGACATACCCCAACGGGTTCAAAGCAGTGCACGGCGTGGATCTGCAAATCCGCGACGGCGAGTTCATGGTGTTTGTAGGGCCCTCGGGCTGTGCCAAAAGCACCATCCTGCGGATGATTGCGGGGCTGGAGAGCATCAGCGGCGGTGAGCTGTTGATCGGCAACCAGGTGGTGAACAGCTTGCCGCCCAAGCAACGCGGCATTGCCATGGTGTTCCAGAACTACGCCCTGTACCCGCACATGAAGGTCTATGACAACCTGGCCTTCGGCTTGAAACTTGCAGGCACGCCCAAGGCCGAGATCGATGCGCGGGTGCGTGAAGCCGCCAAGCTGTTGGAGATGGACCATCTGCTGGACCGCTTCCCCAAACAATTGTCAGGTGGACAGGCACAACGGGTGGCGGTGGGCCGCGCCATCGTGAAGCGCCCGGAGGTGTTCTTGTTCGACGAGCCGCTGTCCAACCTCGACGCCAAGTTGCGCGCATCGATGCGGGTGCGCCTGACCGAACTGCATCGCACCTTGCGGGAGCAAGGGCGTCCGTCCACGGTGGTCTATGTCACCCATGACCAAGTGGAAGCCATGACCATGGGTGAACGCATCTGTGTGCTCAAGGATGGCGAAATCCAGCAAGTCGATACGCCCACCGCACTCTACGACCGGCCCGCCAATGTGTTTGTCGCCGGGTTCATCGGTTCGCCGGAGATGAACATCATCCCCGCAGCGGTGACGAACCAGGGGGCTCAACTGTCCATCGGCGGGGTCACGCTGCCAGCACCACAAAAGCACATGGAGCGCTTGAAGTCACAGACCCAAGTGAAGTTCGGTATCCGCCCGGAACACATCACCGCAGGTGGACACAGCGAATCCGCGGTGCACATGGTGGACGGGACCTTGCGCTTCATGGAGCACATGGGCAGTGAGGTGTTTGTGCACTTCACCTTGGGCGAGATACCGCTGACGGCCCGTGTCCCCGCGGACCAACTCCGCGACTTGGCGGGCAAAACCCGCGGGGACCGCCATGCTTTTGGTATCCAGATGGATGCGTGCCATGCATTTGACATGGACACCGGGCTGAACTTGTTCTTGTGACATCAAAAAATCAATGAGGAGACAACCATGAAACGACGTTCTATTTTGTTGGCAGGTGCTGCGCTTTCAATCGCCATGGCGGCAAGCGCCCAAGAGACTACGACTCTGCGCTTTTCCTGGTGGGGTGGTGGTGCCCGGCACGACGCCACACTGAAAGCCATCGCCGCCTTCGAGGCAAAAAACCCCGGCGTGAAAATCAAGGCCGAGTACATGGGTTTCAACGGCTACCTGGAGCGCTTGTCGACCCAGTACGCCGGTGGCACCGAGCCGGACATCATGCAGATCAACTGGGCTTGGCTCTCCACCTTCTCCAAGACCGGCGACGGATTCCTGGACCTCAACAAGCACAAGGCCTTGATCGGCTTGAACCAGTTTTCCGAGGCCGACTTGCAGACCGGCGTTATCAACAAAAAGCTCAATGCCTTGCCGGTGTCGTACACCGCGCGCATCATGCTATGGAACCGCGCAGCCTACGAGCGTGCAGGCCTGAAGATGCCCGCAACCTGGGAAGATTTGTTTGCCGCCGGGCCGGTGTTCAAGCAAAAGTTTGGCGACAAGGCCTACGCCATTGATGGCGAGCTCTACGACATGATTTTGCTGTCGCAGACCTACATCATGCAAAAGCACGGCACTCCCTATGTGCATCCATCGCAGCCCAAGGTCGCCATGTCTGAGGCTGCTGCCCTCGAGTGGGTGCAAACCTACAAAAAGCTGGCGGCCAACAATGTGGCGGTGCCACTGCCGGTGCGCGCCTCCTTGGGCGGCGCTGAGAAGCCGACCGAGCAGCAGCAAGACTGGGTGAGCGGCAACTGGGCCGGTAACTACACCTGGGACAGCGTCATCGGTTTGCGCGCAAGCACCCTGAACAAAGACCAGAAGCTGGATGTAGGTGAATTCTTGACCCTGCCCAACGCGAAAAACTCCGGCATGTTCGGTCGCCCGTCCCTGATGTTTGCGGTGGGTAAAAAGACCAAGAACCCCGAGATGGCCGCCAAGTTCCTGAACTTCATGGTGACTGACCCAGAGGCGATCGCCATCCTCGGTATCACCCGCGGAGTGCCATCTGCAGACAGCCAATTCCGAGCCATTGTGCGGACCGACGCTTTGCAGGGCGCTGAGCTCAAGGCCTTCTTGCAAATCAAAAAGCAAAAAGACAGCGGCAAGATCGATATGCCTTCGCCTTTGTTTGAGAACGCCCGTTTCAACAAGTTCATCCGCGAAGTCTTCGAGACAGTGGCCTACGGCAAGACCACGGAGCTAGAAGCCGCCAAGCGCCTGGTGGAAGAGGGCAACGCCTTGTTGCAACGTATCAAGTAAGAAAGTAAACCCGGACCGCTCATGAGTAAAGCAAGTACCAGACAGTTTGAATTCACCTTCAAAACAGACCCGGATACCGGTGCTCGTGTCACACGGCTAAGCCCCTTGGACACCGCCTGCCATCGCACTTATTTCTACCAAAAGTGTTTTAGCAATGACGGGAACCGACTGGTGTTTGGTGCGCGGTCTGGGAGTGAATGGCACTATCACCTGCTGGACTTGCAAACCCGTGTCGCGACCCAATTGACCGATCAGCCGGGGGAGAACACCTTCGGTGGCTTTTTGAGCCCGGACGATCGATTTTTGTACTTTGTACGCGCCGAGCGGGAGCTGATCCGCCTGGAGCTCGCCACCTTGAAAGAGGAGTGTGTCTACATCGTCCCTTCTGATTGGGTGGGCTATGGCACTTGGGTCGCCAATAGTGCGTGCACCAAGATGGTCGGTATCGAGATACTGGGTACCGACTGGTTCCCCCTGACCGACTGGAAAAAGTTCGGCGAGATGTTTCATTCCAAGCCGCGTTGCCGCTTGATCCGTATCGATCTGGCGACTGGAGCGCGGACCGTAATTCACGAAGAAAAACTCTGGCTGGGCCACCCCCAGTACCGCCCCTTTGATGACAACACCGTTGCTTTTTGCCATGAAGGTACCCATGATCTGATCGATGCGCGCATGTGGTTTGTCAATGAAGACGGCACCAACCTGCGCTGCGGCAAGGAGCATGAGCCGGCCGAGAGTTGCACCCATGAGTTCTGGGTGCCGGACGGCTCGGCGATGGTTTTCGTGTCTTACTTCAAAGGGCGCACCGAACGTGCCATGTGCTCGTTGGATCCGGTCACCCTGCAAACCCGGGTGCTCACAACCATGCCGCCGTGCTCCCATTTGATGAGCAACGCGGATGGCAGCTTGGTAGTGGGTGACGGGTCTGGCACCCCGGTGGATGTGTCAGACAGCTCGTCCCACAAGGTCCAGAACGACCCCTATCTGTATGTGTTCGACCTCAAGGCCGGCCATACCCGCAAGCTTGCGCGGCACGACAGCTCGTGGCGCGTGTACCTCGGTAACCGGCAGGTCACTCATCCCCATCCATCGTTTACGCCGGATGAGCGGCAGGTACTTTTCACCAGCGATGCCGAAGGCGAGCCTGCGCTCTATCTTGCGGACCTGTAAATCCGGCAACTTGTAGGGCCGGTTTGCCGGGTCAATGGTGAATCCATGCGTTTCACGCATAATGCGCGCCCATGGAAACCAAATGGCTCGAAGACTTCGTGTCTCTGGCTGAAACCCGGAGTTTCAGCCGCTCTGCGCAACTGCGCCACGTCACCCAACCCGCGTTCTCTCGTCGCATTCAGTCTCTAGAAGCGTGGGCAGGCACCGATCTGGTGGACCGCAGCAGCTACCCGACCCGGCTGACACCGGCGGGTGAAACGCTCTACGACCAGTCCCTGGAGGTGCTGCAAGCCCTGCAAAGCACCCGCGCCATGCTGCGCGGGCATACGACTGCCGCCCAAGACGTCGTGGAATTTGCGGTGCCGCACACGCTGGCGTTTACGTTTTTTCCGGCGTGGGTGTCCGAGTTGCGCGAGAAGTTCGGCCCCATGAAGAGCCGGCTGATTGCACTGAATGTGCACGACGCGGTGATGCGCCTGGTGGAAGGCAGCTGCGACTTGCTGATCGCCTACCACCACCCCTCCCAGCCCTACCAGTTGGATGCAGACCGCTATGAAATGGTCAGCTTGGGGGAAGAGATCGTGGCCCCGTACTCCAAGCCAGATGCCGATGGCAACCCGATGTTCTGCTTGCCCGGCAAACTGGGTCAGCCTTTGCCCTATCTGGGCTATGCACCCGGCGCCTATCTGGGCCAGATGGTGGAACTCATCTTGAAGCAGGCAGACGCTCCAATTCATTTCGACCGTGTCTATGAGACTGATATGGCAGAGGGCCTCAAGGCTATGGCTCTGGAGGGGCATGGCGTCGCCTTTTTGCCGCACAGTGCGGTCAAGAAAGACCTCCGTGCCAAAAAATTGGTCAGTGCCTTACCGGCGCATATGAAAGGTCTGCAAATCACCATGGAGGTGCGCGCCTACCGCGAGCGTTTGGCCTTGCGGGAGACCGGTCGCGGGCTGAGCGCAGCCCAGCGCGCCCACACGCGAGCGCCCAAAGGCTCAGCGCAGGCCCTGTGGGACTACCTGCACGCCCAAGGCAGCATGCCGGCCTGATAGTTGCTTGACCCCCGTATCGCCGCTTATCGCTGCTACAAGCTGAAAGCGGCGCCCCGGGCTAAGGTGCAAGCCCTGCCCTCATTCTTTATGTCGTTGGAGTTGACATGATCTTTCGTTCTGCACGGGATGCCGCAAAGGCCATCTGTCTTTTGACTTGCCTGGGCGCCACTGTCTGGGCTGGCGGGGCGCATGCCGCAGGCGTGCTCGACCGGGTGGGTGCCGGTGGCAAGCTGCTGATCGGGCACCGCGAATCCTCCATCCCGTTTTCGTATGTTGATGCCGACAAAAAGCCGGTGGGCTATGCCGTGGATTTGTGCCTCAAGCTGGCAGAGGCGGTGCGCAAGAAGACCGGCGCCAAGAACATGCAGGTCGAAATGGTGCCGGTCACTTCTGCAAACCGGATCGCCATGGTGGCTGAGGGCAAAGTAGACCTCGAGTGCGGATCCACCACCAACAATGCCGAGAGGCGCGAGAAAGTGGCCTTCACCGTTCCGCACTTCATTACCGGCGCCCGTTTGCTGGTGCGCTCCAACGCCCGGATCGACCGGATTGAAGACCTCGAAGGCAAGAAACTGGTCTCCACCAAAGGAACGACGCCGCTCAAAGCCGCTGAGCAAGCCAATCGTGAGCGCCTGCTGGGCGTCACGATTCTGGAGGCGCCTGACCATGCCAAGGCGGTCGAGATGGTCGAAAAAGGCGATGCTGATGCGTTTGTCATGGATGACGTGTTGCTTTACGGCTTGGCCGCCAATCGCCCCAAGCCCGATGCCCTGAAGGTGGTGGGCAAGTTTTTGACGACCGAGCCCTTGGCCATCATGCTGTCCAAATATGATCCGGAGTTCAAAAAGCTGGTCGACGAAGAAATGCGCCGGCTGATCGTCAGCAAAGAGATCCAGCCGGTCTACGACAAATGGTTTTTGAAGCCGATTCCGCCCAACGACAAGGCCCTGAATCTGCCGGTAAGCTATTTGCTGCGCGATTTCTGGAAGTACCCCAGCGACTTTGTGCCGTTCTGAGCGCTAGTGTGGCCTCTCAAACAGGCCGGCGGGTTTTGGGACAATAGGGGCCATGACCTCCACCGCCACTCCCCAATCCCTCACCATTACCCGCCCTGACGACTGGCACTTGCATGTGCGCGACGGTGCCGCCTTGAGCACCGTGGTGCCGCACACAGCCGCCCAGTTCGGCCGCGCGATCATCATGCCCAACCTCAAGCCGCCGGTGACCACTGCCGAGCAGGCGTTGGCTTACAAGGCGCGTATCCAAGCCGCGGTGCCGGCCGGTGTGCAGTTCGAGCCCTTGATGACGCTCTACCTCACCGACAACCTACCCGCCGATGAAATCGCCCGCGCCAAAGACGCTGGTGTCGTGGCCGCCAAGCTCTACCCCGCAGGCGCCACCACCAACAGCGACGCCGGTGTGACCGATCTGCGCAAAACCTACAAGACGCTGGAGGCCATGCAAAAGGCCGGTATGTTGCTCTTGGTGCACGGCGAAGTGACCAGCAGCGACATCGACCTGTTCGACCGTGAAGCGGTGTTCATCGACACCCAGTTGATCCCGCTGCGCCGCGATTTTCCTGAGCTGAAAATTGTGTTCGAGCACATCACCACCCTCGAGGCTGCGCAATACGTGCAGGCGGCAGACCGCTTCACGGCGGCCACTATCACCGCCCACCACCTGCTCTACAACCGCAACGCCATTTTTACCGGCGGTATCCGTCCGCATTACTACTGCCTGCCGGTTTTGAAGCGTGAGACCCACCGCCAGGCGCTGGTCAAGGCGGCGACCAGCGGCTCCCCCAAGTTTTTCTTGGGCACAGACAGCGCACCCCATCCTGCACACCTCAAGGAGCACGCCAGTGGCTGCGCCGGCTGCTACACCGCACACGCCGCCATGGAGCTATACGCACAGGCATTTGACGCCGCAGGTGCTCTGGACCAGCTGGAAGGGTTTGCCAGCTTCCATGGCGCAGACTTCTACAGCCTGCCCCGCAACACCGGCAGCATCACGCTCCAACGCGAAACCTGGACGCCACCCGAGAGCTTTGCTTTCGGCGAGACCACCCTCAAGCCACTGGCCGCAGGCGAAGCATTGCAGTGGCGTTTGGTCTAGAAGCCATTGACTGGGCTGCGCCGTGGCTTTCACCCTGGCGCAGCGTGGGTGAGCGCGTTGCGCAAGGCGTAGACGCCGGACAAACCGTCGCCCAGGCCCTGAATGCCAGGGGTATGGCCCCGGTGCGCTTTATTCCGCAAAATGAGCTGCCATCGGGCACTGCCTATGAGCAGCATATTTTTGACACCGGCGGCGTGCCGACCCGGGACGGCCTGCACGATTTTTTCAATGGGCTGTGTTGGATGCACTTTCCACTCGCCAAACAAAAGCTCAACCGGCTGCAGGCCGAGCAGATCGCCCAGACCGGCATCCAGCCGGTACGCGGCCCGGCGCGGGACGCACTCACGGTGTTTGATGAAAACGCGGCACTGCTGATCGCGCCCGATGCCTTGTGGGATGCGCTTGCCGCCAAAGATTGGGCGCGCCTGTTCGGCCCTTTGCGCCCCTTGTGGGCCGAGGCGACCCTGATCCTTTTCGGCCACGCGCTGCTGGAAAAGCTGGTTTACCCACGAAAACCGATCACAGCCCACGTATTCCGAGCGCAGGCAGCTACAAATTCGATAGCGGATTTGGATGCGTGGTTGGCCGGCGCCCTGAGTGCCCCCATGCTGGCTGCCAAGCCCTTTGCCCACCTGCCGGTGCTAGGCGTGCCGGGCTGGTGGCCGGACAACACGCTGCCCGGTTTCTACGAAGATACCAGCGTCTTCCGGCCGCTCAGGCCTTCAGCTTGAGCAGGTGCACCATCACCCGTGCGGTGGTTTGGTCAAAGTCAATTTGCGAATGGAAGTCTTTACCGGCGAGCCAGGAGGCGTCCCAGCGGTTTTGCTTGAGCGTGGCTTTCCACTCCTCGTGCTGGGTCGCCTGGCGGATCGCCTCCACCATCGCGCTCTGCCGTGCGACGGGTACGGCTTGGCCGGTGAATACGCCGCGCCAGTTGGCCATGTCGAGCTGCAGGCCCTGATCGCGCATGGAAGGAATGCCGAACGAGGATTTGCGGGACGAAACGCCGATCGCCCGCAACTGGCCGCTGGCAATCTGTGCGCTGAACTCGCTGAAGCCGGAGACGCCGATGGTGGCCTTGCCCGACAACACAGCGGCAGCCACCTCGGTGCCGCCCGCAAACGGCAGGTAGACCAAATCTTCAGGATTGGCACCGGTGGCACGGGCGAAAACGCCCGCAAAAATGTGGTCGACCCCACCGGCCGAGCCGCCCGCCACGGGTACTGCTTTCAGTGACCCCTTCATGGCGGCTGACAGGTCAGTCGCGGTTTTGATCGGCGAGTTGGCGGCCACCACCATCACCAGGTAGTCGCTGGTGAGCCGTGCAAGCGGAGCCAGCACCCCCATGTCAACGGCGGGTTTTTGCAATGCCACAGCGCCCACCATGACGGTACCGCCCATGATCAGGGTGTGGGGATCTGTGGCGTATTTCTCTGCGTAGTAGGCCAAGCCGAGCGTGCCGCCCTTGCCGCCTTTGTTTTCGTATTCAATGCTGTCGACGCTGCCCGTTGCCATCAGGGCGCTGCCCAGAGCACGGCCCGTCTGGTCCCAGCCACCGCCGGCATTGGCCGGAATCACAATGCGCAGCTTTTGCGACAGCTTGCTCACTGGTGCGGTCTTGGC
This sequence comes from Rhodoferax potami, assembly GCF_032193765.1. Taxonomy (NCBI): domain Bacteria; kingdom Pseudomonadati; phylum Pseudomonadota; class Betaproteobacteria; order Burkholderiales; family Comamonadaceae; genus Rhodoferax; species Rhodoferax potami. Next base: position 2,730,983 of record NZ_JAVBIJ010000001.1, on the reverse strand, counting down.
GCCCACGACTTTGGCCGTTTGTGCAAAGCTTGCAGTGGCGGCCATGAGTGTGCTGCCGGCGGCCCATTGGGCAAGGAGGGTGCGACGGTTGATCTGGTGCATAGAAGGGCCTGTGGGGGGAAGAGCAGGCTATTCTCACCGCTTGGGGCGGGTTTGGGATCTCACTACTTTGTAAAAAAGTAGCAGTTCAGAATGCCCATAAACTTCATGGGTTCAAGCCGCGGGGTGCTTGAATTCACGCCCCGCGCCCCTACTATCTGCATTAACGGCCCGTGAAGGGCGCTTTTCCGAGAGAAAACCATGAAACGCATTTTTTTGTTTATTTTGACCAACGTGCTGGTGGTCGCTGTGCTGGGCGTGGTCGCCAGCCTGCTGGGGGTGAACAAGTTTTTGACCTCTAACGGCCTGAACCTAGGCGCTTTGCTGGGTTTCGCCCTGATCATGGGTTTTGGTGGCGCCATCATCTCCTTGCTGATCAGCAAGCCCATGGCCAAGTGGACCTCGGGTGTGCAAATCATCGAGCAGCCCCGCAATGCAGACGAGGCCTGGATTGTGGACACCGTGCGCAAATTTGCTGACAAGGCCGGCATCGGCATGCCCGAAGTTGGTATCTTCGAAGGCGAACCCAACGCATTCGCTACAGGCGCGTTCAAAAACAGCGCGCTGGTAGCTGTGTCCACCGGTTTGCTGCGTGGCATGACCCGCGACGAAATTGAAGCCGTGATCGGCCACGAAGTGGCGCACATCGCCAATGGCGACATGGTCACCATGACCCTGATTCAGGGCGTAATGAATACGTTTGTGGTGTTTATCAGCCGCATCGTCGGATACGCGGTGGACAGCTTCTTGCGCAAGAACGATGAGCAGAGCAGCGGCCCGGGCATCGGCTACTACGTCACAACCATCGTCATGGACATCGTGCTCGGCTTTGCAGCCGCCATGGTGGTCGCTTGGTTCAGCCGTCAGCGGGAGTTCCGTGCCGATGCGGGCGCCGCTCAGTTGATGGGCCGCAAGCAGCCCATGATGAACGCCTTGGCCCGCTTGGGTGGCATGACCCCCGGCGAGTTGCCCAAGAGCGTTGCTGCAATGGGCATTGCGGGTGGTATCGGTCAATTGTTCTCCACACACCCGCCTATTGAACAGCGCATTGCGGCCCTGCAAGCAAACAACGGGCAGTAAACCCGGCAGCGCTTGGCGCTGTAGCTCTTGAGCTAACCCCTTGCCGCTGCATGCGCCAAGGGGTTTTGTTTTTTGACGTGCTACAAACCTTGTTTGCATTTCACTTCTTCGCCCTATGGAATTCGCTACCTGGCTCGCCTTCTTTGCTGCTTCCTGGGCTATCAGCATCTCGCCAGGCGCTGGCGCCGTGGCCGCCATGAGTGCCGGACTAAACCACGGTTTCCGGCGCGGCTACATCACCACTTTGGGGCTGGTGTTGGGCATCTGGACGCAGATTGTGGTGGTGGGCGTCGGGTTGGGAGCGGTGGTTGCCGCCAGCAGCACGGCGTTTCCGGTCATCAAATGGGCAGGGGTGGCGTATCTGGTGTGGCTGGGTATCCAGCAGTGGCGAGCGCCCGCGGTGCCCTTGGCCACCCAGGCTGAAGTGGCCCCGATAGTCGGCGCACGCACCATGATCTTCCGGGCGTGGGTCATCAATGCGCTGAACCCGAAGGGCACAGTTTTTCTGTTGGCCGTGATGCCGCAGTTTTTGAATCTTGCCGAGCCGCTGCTGCCGCAATACCTCGTCATTGCAGCCACACTGGCCTTTACCGATCTGGTCGTGATGGCTGGCTACACCGCGCTGGCGGCCCGGGTGCTGCGCGCACTCAAGTCCGAGTCGCACCTCAAGGCCATGAACCGGGTGTTCGGCGGTCTGTTTGTGGCCGCAGGCACCCTGCTTGCGTTGTTCAAACGAACCGCTTAAGCCGTGTCAGGCTGCGATTTGCAATAACCCTGCGTTGTCTGGCAAGCGGTTCTGCTCAATCCGGAACATGCTCACCACTTCTTTCAGACGTGCAGCTTGATGCCGCAGGCTGTCGGAAGCGGCCGCGCTTTCTTCGACCAGAGCGGAGTTCTGCTGGGTCACCTGATCGAGCTGCATGATGGCCTCGCTGATCTGGGTGAAGCCTGCGTTTTCCTCGGCAGTAGCCGCAGAGACTTGGTTCATCAGCTCATTGACCCGTTGCACACGGCCCACGATGCCTTGCACCGAAGTGCCCGCCAATTGGGCCTGGTGCTCGCCGGTGGCAACCCGGCTGATGCTGTCGCCGATCAGGTTTTTGATTTCTTTGGCAGCTTCTGCGCTGCGTTGTGCCAAGCTGCGCACTTCAGACGCTACCACCGCAAAGCCACGCCCTTGCTCACCTGCGCGCGCCGCCTCCACTGCGGCGTTCAGTGCAAGGATGTTGGTTTGGAACGCAATGCCGTCAATGACACCGATGATCTCGCCGATCTTTTTGGAAGACTGGGCAATGGACTGCATGGTGTGCACCATCGCATCCACATGGCGGCCACTTTCCAGTGCGGCGCCTGATGTTTCGTTGGCCATAGCGCTGGCTTCGCGCGTGTGCTCTGCATTGAGCTTGACGGCGCTGGCAATTTCTTCTGTGGAGGCGGCGGTCTCTTCAAGGTTGCTGGCTTGTGCCTCGGTGCGCGCACTCAGGTCGGAGGTCCCTGAGGCAATCTGCTCCGACGCAGAGGCCACCTGTTCGCTGCATTCATGAACCAAGCCGGCCATGTGGGTCAGGCTGTATTTCATGCGCAACATGGCGGCCACTACGCTATCGGTTTGCTGTTGGTGAGCCGGGATGATCACGGTCAGGTCGCCTTTGGCAATCGCATTCGCGACCCGCACCACTTCCGCCGGCTCGCCCCCCAGCTGGCGGGTCAGGCTGCGGGTAATGACGGTGGCGATGCCCAAGGCTGCGAGTACGGCCAGGACGGAGAGCCACAGGGTGGTCTGTATGGCTGCTGCGCCTTCAGCTTTTGCGAGCTGGCCCTCAAGCGCGATGGTGTCTGACTGGCCCTCGAGCAGGGCATCGGAGGCGGCGGTCAGCTTGCTGAGCGGGCCCCGCACATTCTTGACCAGGTACTCACCTGCCTCTTGTGTATTGCCTGTTTGGATGCGCTTGACGGCTTCGTCTCTGACAGCATTGAAGGCAATCAACGCCTCTTCAACGGGTTTTAAAAGTTCCAGCTCTTTGGGGTTGACGATGGTTTTCTTTAACTTTCCAAACGCATCGTCCGCAGCCTTTTGGCCTTGGGCGACCCGACTCAGGGTGTAACTCGCTTCTTCCGCATTGCCTATCGCCAGCCCGACCACAGCAGCCCGCATATTGCGAACCTGCACATTGATGCCCAGTTGCAGCTCGGCGGCAAGGATCACCTTGACCACGCTTTCATCCACGATGTGATTGACGTTGTCGTTGATGTTGCCTATCCGGTATATGGCAGTGCCACCAATGACCAAAAGCAATGCGATCAGCAGGCCGAAGCCTGCGGCCAGCTTGGTGCTGACTTTCCACGAACCAAATGTTGGCATGGCGCCCTCCCTGTTTTTGTAAGCACATGCTAAGCCTTGTGCTGCCAAGTGGGAAGTCCCTAAACCTTAAAAGGTCTGATTCGGGCGCGCTTGCGGTGGCGACCATCAGCGGGGCGCGCTGCCTGCTCGGACGGATTTAGCTCAGCATATCCAAGGCCAGCGCCTCCGCCACTTTGATGCCATCGACGCCGGCCGACAGAATGCCGCCGGCATACGATGCGCCCTCGCCTGCGGGGTAGAGGCCGCGCACATTGGTGCACTGCAGGTCCTCGCCGCGCGGGATTTTGATGGGGCTGGAGGTGCGGGTTTCCACACCGGTGAGCACCGCATCGGCCATGTCAAAGCCTTTGATCTTGCGACCGAACACTGGCAATGCCTCGCGCATGGCTTCAATGGCGTAGGCGGGCAGGGCAGGGGCTAGGTCGCCCAGCTTCACGCCGGGTTTGTAAGACGGCGTGACGCTGCCGAACTCGGTGGAGGGCTTGGCCGCAATAAAGTCGCCCACCAGTTGGCCGGGCGCTTCATAGGTGCTGCCGCCCAAGGTGTAAGCCCCGCTTTCCAGCTGGCGTTGCAAGGCAATGCCCGACATCGGGTGAGCGGCCTTCGGGTCTTTGGCCTTCAGGGCTGCAGCTTCTTCTGCATAGCGCTTGCCGCGCTCGGGACCGAAGGCGTGCACAAAAGCGGCCTCGCTGTCCGGGTAGTCGGGCGGGTCGATGCCCACCACCATGCCGGCGTTGGCATTGCGTTCCGCGCGCGAATATTGGCTCATGCCGTTGGTGACCACGCGCTCCGGCTCGCTGGTGGCGGCGACCACCGTACCGCCCGGGCACATGCAAAAGCTGTACACCGCTCGCCCGTTGGCTGCGTGGTGCACCAGTTTGTAGTCGGCAGCACCCAGCAGAGGGTGGCCTGCGTGGCGGCCCCAGCGGGCGCGGTCGATCACGCTTTGCGGGTGTTCGATGCGAAAGCCCACAGAAAACGGCTTGGACTGCATGGCGACTCCGCGCTCGTACAGCATGGCAAAGGTGTCCCGCGCACTGTGACCCAAGGCCATGACCACATGGCTCGTGGGCAACTCATATACGCTGCCGTCTTGAAGGTTTTCGACCTCTAGCCCTCGAACTGATTGCGCGGAGTGCTCCTGATTTAGGAGCAAGTTGTTGACGCGCTGCTCAAAACGGATTTCGCCGCCCAGGGCAATAATCTGCTCGCGGATGCCTTCCACCACCTTCACCAGTTTGAAGGTGCCGATGTGGGGGTGCGCTTCATACAGGATTTCGGAGGGTGCACCGTATTGCACAAATTCGTGCATTACCTTGCGGCCCAGAAAACGGGGGTCTTTGATCTGGCTGTAAAGCTTGCCATCCGAAAAGGTGCCAGCGCCGCCTTCACCGAACTGCACATTGCTCTCGGGTTTGAGCGTTTTTTTACGCCACAGGCCCCAGGTGTCTTTGGTGCGCTGGCGCACGGTGGTACCGCGCTCCAGCACGATCGGTTTGAAACCCATTTGGGCCAGCACCAGCGCCGCGAACATGCCGCAAGGCCCGAAGCCCACCACGACCGGACGCAGGGGCATGTCTGCGGGAGCTTGGGCCACCATGCGGTAGGCCATGTCGGGCGTAGCACTGATGTGCGGATGGTTGGCGTGCCGGATCAGCAAGGCGGCTTCCTGGGCCGGGTCTGCCAATGTCAGGTCCACGATGTAGACCGCCAGCAGGTCGACCTTGCGGGCGTCAAAGCTGCGCTTGAAGATGTGCAGGTCGGCGATGTCGGTGTTCGCAATGCCCAGCGCTTGGGCGGCCAACGCTTGCAGGGCCTCCAACGGGTGGGCTACCGGGGCGCGGTCGGCCTCGGTTTCTGCGGGCGCATCAGCGGCGCGGCGCGCCTCCACGGGCAGGGCGGAAAGGGGAAGTTTGAGTTCGGTAATTCGGATCATGGCACGGGCTCGTGGTTATCAAGCAAGGCCATGATTTTACGCGGGCTGGGTCAATGCAGTCCGGTGCGCGGGGTGGCCGAGGGGCTGTAGCCAAAGAGTTTGCGGTAGTCGCTCGCGAACTGGCTGAAGTGCCAGAAATTCCAGTCAGCAGCTACGTCGCGCACCGTAGCGCTCGGGTTGCCGCGCAAGTCGCGTCGCGCACCGTTGAGGCGCAAGATGCGCAGCGTTTGCACCGGCGTCATGCCCAGCACGTTTTCAAAACAGTACTGCAGGGTGCGCCGGCTCACATGCAGCTGTTCACACAAGTCGGGCACAGTCACGCTCTGGTCGTGATGGGCCAGCAGGTAATCCCGCGCTGCGGCCACGATACGCTGGCGGCGGCTGAAGCTGTCGCGCACCCCGGCATCCACCACGCTGGTGTCCAGCAAAGGCAGCAGGGCTTCCAGGGCATGGGTTTGCGCGTGCGCCGGATCGGCCGGCACCCCGTGATCGGGCTGCAGCAATGCACTCAAGGTGTGCAGGCACTGCTTCAGTGCTGCCGCAGAAGGGTGCAGAATTTCGGCGGCCTGCAGCCGGCCCCAGTCCACATCAAAGCCGAGCGCTTGGGCGGCGCTGTGCAAGGTGTCTTGCCGTACCACCAGGCCGAAGATGGTGTAGTCGGCCGGCGTCACCAGCTCAAACTCTTGGTGACCCGGGCGCACCAGCACGCTGTGGGGGGGCGCAGTGCGTCCGTTGATGCGGGTGATATCCGCCGAGAACGGCAGTCCAAACCACATGGCATCAGGCCATACACAACAGGACTGCCGCATACCCTGGCTGGTGCTCTCGCGAAACACCTGCATCCCGGGGAGCTGGATTTCCTCCAGCAGCCCGTGGAAGGTGCCGCAGGTGGTCTGGTCGTAGCACTGCTCCCAGTTGGTGAGGTTGGCGGCGTGCTCATCCGCATCGCGGGCCTCGACGATTCGCAGACCGGCTGCAGTGTGGGTTGTGGGGTTCATGAAGCTTCTCTCCCGTGATGCAGTCCGGGTTCGCACCGTCCAGGTGCGCGCCGCAAGTCTGCCGATTTTTGATACCAGCTTATGGCGGGACTGCCTACATTCACAGCTAGCAAACCCTATGCCGAGCTGCATCGGACCTTGACTCAACCTTGTTGGAGAACCCACATGTCATCTGCGCATTCCACGGGCGTACACACGCTCAAACCGGTGCTCAGCACCCTGCAACTCTGGGGCATTGCCGTGGGCTTGGTGATATCCGGCGAATACTTCGGCTGGAGTTTCGGCTGGGCTTCGGCTGGTACCTTGGGCTTCACGGTCACCGCGCTCTTCATCGCGGCGATGTACACCACTTTCATCTTCAGCTTCACCGAGCTGACCACGGCCATTCCCCACGCCGGCGGGCCATTTGCTTACAGCAAGCGGGCTTTCGGCCCCACCGGTGGCTATCTGGCCGGGGCTGCCACGTTGGTGGAGTTTGTATTCGCTCCACCCGCGATTGCATTGGCGATTGGTGCTTACTTGAATGTGCAGTTTCCCTCGCTGGACCCCAAGCTCGCGGCCTTGGGCGCCTACCTGGTGTTCATGACACTCAACATCGTCGGCGTGCAAATTGCTGCCACCTTCGAGTTGGTGATCACCGTCATCGCGATCTTTGAATTGCTGGTGTTCATGGGTGTGGTGTCCCCCGGCTTCTCGATGGCCAACTTCACCAAAGGCGGCTGGGCGGGTAGCGATGATTTCAGCTGGGCCGCGATTCCCGGCATGTTTGCCGCCATTCCCTTCGCGATCTGGTTCTTTTTGGCGATCGAGGGTGTGGCCATGGCCGCCGAAGAAGCCAAAGACCCCAAGCGCTCGATTCCGATTGCCTACATCACCGGCATCTTGACGCTGGTGTTCTTGGCCGTCGGCGTGATGGTATTTGCCGGGGGTGCCGGCGACTGGACCAAGCTGGCCAACATCAATGATCCACTGCCCCAAGCGATGAAACTCATCGTCGGCGAGAACAGCGGCTGGCTGCACATGCTGGTGTGGCTGGGCCTGTTCGGTCTGGTGGCGTCGTTCCACGGCATCATCTTGGGTTACTCGCGCCAGATCTTTGCTCTGGCCCGTGAGGCCTATTTGCCGGCTTACTTTGCCAAGGTGCACCCGCGCTTCAAGACACCACACCGCGCCATTTTGGCGGGTGGCGTGGTGGGCATTGCCGCTATCTACAGCGACTCCTTCATCACCATCGGTGGCCAGTCTCTGACGGCCAATATCGTGACCATGTCGGTGTTCGGCGCCATCCTGATGTACATCTTGAGCATGCTCAGTGTGTTCAAGCTGCGCCGGTCAGAGCCTGCCATGGTGCGCCCTTTCCGTGCGCCGCTGTACCCCTTCTTCCCGGCCTTTGCCTTGTTCGGCGCGCTGGTGTGCATGGCCACCATGATCTATTACAACCCGCTCATCTTCGGCTTGTTTGTGGGCTTCCTGGTGTTGGGTTATGTCTACTTTAAGATGACAGGACAACAGCGCGCCGACGCCACGTTGGCAGGCATGAGCGCACCGGTTGCCAAGTAACCGGTCCTGTTCGATTCCAGTTTTTTGCGGATTCACTGACGTGCCAAGCCACCCTTATCAGCACACCGTCGCAAGCCATGTCTATGGTTTTCGGGATCTCAAAGACCTGATGGCCAAAGCCACGCCTTTGCGCTCGGGCGACATGCTGGCCGGGGTGGCCGCGCACACCGCGCAGGAGCGGGCGGCGGCGCAGATGGCCTTGGCAGAGCTGCCCTTGCGCACCTTTCTGTCAGAAGCCTTGGTGCCCTATGAATCGGACGAGGTCACCCGCTTGATTCTGGACAGCCACAGCGCGGAGGCGTTTGCGCCGGTAAGCCACCTCACGGTGGGCGACTTTCGCAACTGGCTGCTCAGTGACGCGGCAGATACTGAAGCCCTCACGGCATTGGCACCCGGCATCACGCCTGAAATGGCGGCTGCGGTGAGCAAGCTCATGCGCAACCAGGATCTGATTCTGGTGGCCAAGAAGTGCAGCGTGGTGACCGCGTTTCGCAACACCATTGGCTTGCCCGGCCGCATGGCGACTCGCCTGCAGCCCAACCACCCCACCGACGACGCCACCGGCATCGCCGCCAGCTTGCTGGATGGCTTGCTGTACGGCAGTGGGGACGCCGTCATCGGCATCAACCCCGCCACCGACAACGTGGCGCAGGTGATGAAACTGGTGCACATGATGGGCGACGTGATTGCGCACTACGAGATACCAACCCAGAGCTGTGTGCTCACCCATGTGACCAACACCATCCAGGCCATTGAGCGTGGTGCGCCGGTGGACCTAGTGTTCCAGTCGATTGGTGGCACCGAGGCGACCAACAGCAGCTTCGGCCTGAACCTGGCCTTGCTGTCCGAGGCTCGGAGTGCAGCCCTTTCGCTCCACCGTGGCACGGTGGGCGACAACGTGATGTATTTCGAAACCGGGCAGGGCAGTGCCCTGTCAGCGAATGCCCACCACGGCATGGACCAGCAAACCTGCGAAGCGCGTGCCTACGCAGTGGCCCGTGCGTTCAAGCCCTTGCTGGTGAATACGGTGGTGGGTTTCATCGGCCCTGAGTATTTGTTTGACGGCAAGCAGATCATCCGCGCGGGGCTGGAAGACCACTTCTGCGCCAAGTTGCTGGGCCTGCCCATGGGCTGCGATGTTTGCTACACCAACCACGCCGAGGCTGACCAGAACGACATGGACGTATTGCTCACCCTGCTGGGGGCGGCCGGTTGCAACTTCGTGATGGGCATTCCGGGATCGGACGACATCATGTTGAACTACCAGACCACCTCGTTCCACGACGCCTTGTACGCCCGCAAGGTGCTGGGCTTGCGGCCTGCACCTGAATTCGAGGCCTGGTTGCAGCGTATGAATATTTTCCAGGGGCAGGGCGCCGGCTTGGTGCTGCCGCCGGGACTGCCCGCCGCCTTCGAGCAGGCTTTGTTGCCCTTGGCTTGAGGTGATGTATGTCTGATCCACGGTCGCCCGTCACCGCCAACCCATGGGCGGCATTGCGCCAATTCACTGATGCCCGCATTGCCTTGGGACGCTCCGGCGTGAGTTTGCCCACGAGCGCGCATCTTGCGTTCCAACTCGCCCACGCGCAGGCGCGTGACGCCGTGCACCGCGGCTTGGATGGCCCCGCCTTGGCAGAGCAACTCAGCGCTGCATGGCCGGGTCTGCCGGGCGCTGTGCTCCAACTGCACAGTGCGGCCACCGACCGCAACCACTACCTGCAACGCCCCGATCTGGGGCGGCGGCTCGACATAGCGTCGCGCGATTCGTTGGCCCCTTCCGAGGGGACCTTGGAGGAACGACCATTCGACGTGGCGTTTGTGATTGCAGACGGCCTGTCCGCTTTGGCTATCGAGCAAAACGCGGCACCGTTTTTGGCTGCTTTGCATCAGCGCATGGCGGTTGAAGATTGGAAGGTCGCGCCCCTGTGTGTGGTGCGCCAGGCCCGCGTCGCCATCGGCGACGAAATCGGGCAGGCACTGGGTGCGAAGGCGGTGGTGGTGCTGATCGGGGAGCGCCCGGGCCTGAGTTCTCCAGACAGCATGGGCTTGTACTTGACCTGGATGCCCCGCGTGGGTCTGACGGATGCGAGTCGCAACTGCATTTCCAATGTGCGGCCCGCAGGGCTGGTGGTTGACGAGGCAGCCTACAAATTGCACTTCCTGCTCGCCGAGTCCCGACAGCGTCAGCTCTCCGGGGTGGACCTGAAAGATGAAACCGCCACAGCGGCTACTGCCCTGAACGCAGGCCACGGCAACTTCCTGCTGAAGTAAGCCGCGGCCCTTTGCGTGAATTCAGGTGGGCAAGTACCCTTCGACCGACAGGTAGCGTTCGCCGGTGTCGTAGTTAAAGCCCAACACGGTGCTGCCTGCGGGAATCTCGGGCAGCTTCTGCGCAATGGCTGCCAAAGTGGCACCGCTGGAGATGCCGACCAGCAAACCTTCTTCACGTGCGCTGCGGCGGCCGTATTCACGGGCAGTTTCGGCTTCGACCTGGATCACGCCATCCAGCAGATCCGTTTTCAAGTTTTTGGGGATGAAGCCTGCGCCAATGCCTTGAATCGGATGGGGGGCGGGTGCGCCACCGCTGATTACAGGGGATGCGGAAGGCTCCACGGCAAACACTTTGAGCTGCGGCCACTTGGCTTTGAGCACTTGCGCCACACCGCTCAGGTGCCCGCCTGTGCCCACGCCGGTGATGATGTAGTCCACGCCATTCGGAAAGTCGTTCGCGATTTCCAGCGCGGTGGTGCGCACATGCACGTCGATGTTGGCGGGGTTTTCAAACTGCTGGGGAATCCAGGCACCGGGGGTCTGGGCTTTGAGTTCTTCGGCGCGGGCGATGGCTCCCTTCATGCCCTTCTCGCGCGGTGTCAGGTCGAAACTGGCGCCGTAGGCCAGCATCAGGCGGCGGCGCTCGATGGACATGCTGTCGGGCATAACCAGAATCAGCTTGTAGCCTTTGACGGCTGCGACCAACGCCAAGCCCACACCGGTGTTGCCGGAGGTCGGCTCAATGATGGTGGAGCCGGGTTGCAGCGCGCCGCTGCGTTCAGCGTCTTCGATCATGGCCAAAGCAATGCGGTCCTTGATGGAGCCGCCCGGGTTGGTGCGCTCGCTTTTCACATACACCTTGTGGCTGTCGCCGAACAGTTTGTTGATGCGGATGTGGGGCGTGTTGCCGATGGTTTGCAGGACGTTGTCGAATGCCATGGGGTGTCTCCGTGATGGGGTGTGCAGCTGATTATTTTGTAGCAAAGCCGTGAATTGCTAGCGACAGTTTGCACATATCGATATTCCGGCGCCGGCAGGCCCGATAATCGAGGGGTGAAGCCCGCCAGACCACCGCTGGTGCAATTTGGGAAACCAAGCACTGGAGGAACGTCCGGACTGCATAGGGCAGCGTAGCAGTTAACGACTGTCCACTGACAAGCCGGCCACGCAAGTGGCAGGCCCTAAGGTGAGGATTAGAGCAACAGAGACGAGCCGATTTAGTTCGGGTGAAACGGGCAATCTCTACGCGCAGCAATACCAAGTAGGCCAACGTTGACGGGGCCCCCGGAGTTGGCGGGTAGGTAGCATCGAGCCGTTTGGGTGACCAGCGGCCCAGAGTAATGGTGGTCACGTGGGGGAAACCCCATGCACAGAATCCGGCTTATCGGTGGGCTTCACACTTTATTTGTTGTATGGTCGAGTCTTCACAGTGTTTTTGGCGGAGGCTCTATGCGACCGATTCTGGAACTGTTGGAGAAACACGGGGGCTCTGTCTGGAGTCTGAACCCGGAAGACAGCGTCTACCAGGCGCTTGAAATGCTGGCGGACTGCAACGTCGGTGCGCTCATGGTGATGGACGGCGACAAGCTGGTCGGCATCTTCTCGGAGCGGGACTACACCCGCAAAATCGCGCTTGCAGGCCGATCCTCCAAAGACACCCAAGTGAAAGACATCATGACCTCGCAGGTCATGGTGGTCGGCCCCAAGACGCGCACCCAGGAGTGCATGGCCTTGATGAGTCAGAAAAAAATCCGCCACTTGCCGGTGGTCGACGGTACCAAGGTGCTGGGCATGATCTCTATCCGGGACTTGATGGACGACATCATCAAAGACCACGAACAGACGATCAGCCAACTGCAGAGCTACATCGCGAGCTGACCCGCCCTTAAAACTTTTCCCAGCCCGCCAGATACCGCCACTGGCCGACCGGCAGGTCGGCCAAAGTGACGCGGCCCAAGCGGATGCGCTTCATGGCCAGAATCTGCAGGCCGGCTTTTTCGCACAGGAATGCAATCAGCCCGGGGTGCGAGCCCTTGATTGCAAAGCGCAGGCGGCTGGATTCGGGCGTGGTGCTGTTGACACTCACCTTCACTTGCGGCAAGTCCAAGCGCTCGTCTTTGAGCGCGTAGCCGATCGGCTTGAGTGCATCCGGCTCAATTTCGCCTTGTACCTCCACCAGAAACTCGTGTTCCATGGTGGACATGTCTTCGGTGAGTTTGCGGGTGGTACGCCAGTCTTGGGTGAACACCACCAAGCCGGTTGCGCCGTTTTCGAGCTCGACGTCCGCTTCCAGATGGTTGAAGTGGCGTTTCAGGACCCGGGTCTCGCTGGCATCGCCCTCCCAATGCTGGGCGGGGGTGAGCAGCAGGCGGGCATTGGGTGGCGGCACTTTTGCGCCGCGGGCGGGCGGCCGCATGGGAGCGCCCGCGCGGGTCGGGGGCAGTTCTTCCAGCCCGTCGGTATGCCCGGCAGGCTTGTTGAGCAGGATCGTCACCGGAGTGAGTTCCATCAGGCTGGCGTTAGGGTCCAGGGTGATGGTCTCGTGGTCTACCCGGTGTTGGGGCTCTTCAATCACCTTGCCATTCACTTGTACCCAGCCACCTTCAATGTACTGCTCGGCCTCTTTGCGGGAGCAGTCTTTGAGTTGCATGACCTTTTTGGACAGGCGCTCACCGGTGTCCGGCAGTGGCGCAGGTGCAGGCCGCTGCCGTGGAGTGGCGCCACTGGCAGGGCGCGCCGCACTGCGAGTGCCTGCAGACTCTGCCCGGGGCGGCCGCGTAGCGCCCGCACGTTCAGGTGGGCGTGGATGGCCGTCCGCAGGTCGGCTGCGCAGTGGGCGAGGGGGGGCACCATCGCGCGGTGCGTTGCCGGTCGGGCGCGGGTGTGCCGGGCCGTCATGGCTGCGGGGTGGGCGGTTGCCCGCCGGGCGTGCGCCGGCCGGCCGCGCAGCGCTGGCGCGGGGCGCCGAAGAGGGCGCTGAAGCAGGGCGCGGTGCCGGGGTGGCCTGGCGTGCAGGGGTCTGACCCGCAGGCAGGCGCTTGGGGGTCTTGGCTGCGGGATTGAGCTTGAGGGTATTGCGGGTCATGGCCGGCCTTTTTCGTTATCCAGTGCGTAAATGCGTTCGACGTGGGCCAGCAAAGAGCGTTTGGCGACCGGCCAGATGCGCGGATCCACGTCGTCATAGGCCAGGGGCAGCCAATCGTCCATGCTGCCATGGGGGTGCGCTTGCATGACGGCGGCAATTTTCGCTTCGCGCTTGAGCCGGTGGGCTTTGAGGTGGGCAATCGCATCGAGTGCCGCCTCCATCACATGGCCATGGGCAGGCAGGATGAATTGCACCTGGTGCGCCTCGCAGGCGGCGCTCAAGGCGTCCAGCGATTGCAGGTAGTCGTGCATATTGCCGTCTGGCGGGTCAATCACGGTGGTGCTGCCGTTGAGGATGTGGTCACCGCTGAAGAGCAGTCCGTCCTCTTCGAGTAACAGGCAGACATGGTTAGCCGCATGACCCGGGGTGTAGATCACTTGCAGGGTATGCTCCGGTTTAAGTGCACTTTCTACATTTAGCCCAGGCAGCATATGCGCGAGCAGCTCCTGATTTAATAGCGGTCGATCAGGGGTGAATGCACTGGCTGCGCGCGCAGTAGGCGCAGAGGGCAGACCCAGAATCGGCGGGCCGCCCTGGCAGAGCGCCTGCAGCGGGGCGGCGCCGGGCGAGTGATCCGGGTGGGAGTGGGTGCAAACAATCCGCAAGATGTTGCCGCCTGCGCCGTCTTCAAACGCGGCCGCTGCCCACAGGCGCTGCAGGTGGTCGGGGTCGGCGGGACCCGGGTCAATCACCGTAAAGCCGGTGGCAGGCTCCCCCACGAGGTAGCTGTTGGTGCCTGGGCCTGTCATCACCCCGGGGTTGGGTGCGGTCAGACGCAAGACATTGCGCAGCAATGGGGTGGGGCGGTCGGTTTGCCAGGCGTCAACGAGCGAGGCAGATGCCGGCGACAGTGCGCCGGGCAAGAGAGAGGTGGGTCGGGCCATGCGGCGGATTGTGACGCCAAACGGGGATAATGAAACGATGCGAATCCAGTTCACCAAAATGCAGGGCGCGGGCAACGACTTCGTGGTGCTCGACGAAACCCGTGGCCGCCTCGGCCTGACCCCTGCGCATTACCGCTATCTGGGCGACCGCCACTTTGGCGTGGGTGCCGACCAGATCTTGACGGTGCGGCCTTCTCCGGGCGAAGGCATCGACTTCGAATACGTGATCCACAACGCGGACGGCAACGAGGTCGAACAGTGTGGAAACGGTTCCCGCTGCTTTGCCCGTTTTGTGCGCGACCAAGGTTTGACGACCAAAGACCGCATCCGCGTCAAGACCATGAAGGGCGTGATTGAGCCGCTGCTCACGCCCGATGGCCGTGTCACGGTCGATATGGGACCCCCGGTGTTTGAGCCGGCCGAGATTCCTTTTGACGCCACGGGCTTGAGCCTTTTGCCCATGGGTTCATGGGGTTATTGGCCTCTGGCCCCCGTTGATCCTGCGCAAGGCGCTTCTCTTTTGATAGCTGCGGTCTCGATGGGCAATCCCCACGCGGTCACCCTGGTGGCCGATGTGGATGCGGCACCGGTCGGCGTATGGGGCCCGCACGTGCAGGCCGATGCCCGATTCCCGCAAGGCGTGAACGTGGGCTTTTTGCAGGTGGTGAGCCGCAGCGAAGTGCGCTTGCGTGTTTACGAGCGCGGCGTGGGCGAAACCCTGGCCTGTGGCACCGGCGCTTGCGCGGCAGTCGTGGCGGGCATCCGTCTGGGGCTGCTGGACGCGCGGGCGAACGTGCAAACCCGGGGTGGTGTGCTCACCATTGCGTGGGCGGGCCTCGGGCAGTCGGTTTTCATGACCGGCCCGGCCACGACTGTTTTCCACGGCGAAATTGATTTACCCGAATAACCTGACTCTGCTCACGATGACTACACCTATCAACCAAGCCTTGGCAAATCCGATCACCGAAGACGACATTGCCAACTTTCTGGCGAACAACCCCGATTTTTTCCAGCGCCACGCAGAGCTGTTGGCCACGGTGCAGTTCACCAGCCCGCATAGCCACCGCGCGGTGAGCCTGCAAGAGCGTCAGGCAGAAATGCTGCGCGAGAAGATCAAATTGCTGGAGCAGCGCATCATGGAAATGATCCGCCACGGCAATGAGAACGTGCTCCTGTCCGACAAAATTTTGCGCTGGGCGCGCTCGCTGTTCCTCACCATCAACCCGGCAGAACTTCCCACTGAGATCGTGCGGGAGATCCAGGATCAGTTTGCGGTGCCCCAAGTGGGCTTGCGCTTGTGGGGCTTGGCAGAGAGTTTTGCCGGTATCCCTGCCGCGCAAGCGGTGAGTGAAGACGCCAAGGTATTTGCCACCTCCTTGAATGAGCCCTTTTGCGGGCTCAACACCGGCTTCGAGGCCGTGAGCTGGCTGGAGCAGCCGACCGGCATGAGCTCGCTGGCCTTGATCCCGCTGCGCAGCGGTGTGGCTGGTAGTTCTGCCCCTGCTTTTGGCATGTTGGTGCTGGCATCCAGCGACTCCCAGCGCTTCAACAGCAGCATGGGAACCGAGTTTTTGGCCCGTATCGGCGAGATCGCCAGCGCCGCTCTTTCGCGCTTGCGCTGAGTCAGCTATCACCGCCATGCCCGCGGACGATCGTGCCCTGATCGACAAGTATCTGGAGTTCGTGCGGGTTGAAAAGCGCTTAGCGGCGCGCACCGTCGAGCTCTATGCCTTGGACCTGGCCCGCCTCCACGAGCAGGCAGAGCGCGCCGGTGTCGGGTTGCGCGAGGTGCAAAACCATCACATCCGCCGCTGGGTTGCGCAAATGCATGGCGCGGGCCGCAGCGGCCGTGGCATTGCATTGATTTTGTCGGGGTGGCGAGGTTTTTTTGCCTGGTTGGGGCGGGATGGGCTGGTGCCCAGCAACCCGGTGCAAGACGTGCGCTCGCCCAAAGCCCCCAAGCCACTACCCAAAGCGCTGGCGGTCGACGATGCAGTGCAATTTGCAGACTTTGAAAGTGATGACGATGCCTGGTTCGAGGCCCGCGATGCCGCCATGGTGGAGCTGCTCTACGGCAGCGGCCTGCGGGTCGGGGAGTTGGTGGGACTGGATGTCGTGGCTGGCAAAGACGCCAAAGGCTGGGTCGATCTGCAGGCGGCAGAAGCGCATGTGCTGGGCAAAGGCTCCAAGCGCCGCAGTGTGCCGGTCGGCGCCACCGCCCTGAAGGCCTTGCAACGGTGGCTGGACTTGCGTGGCCCATCAGGCACCCGCGGCGCAGCACCAGTCCCTGCGTCTGGTGCGGATGCCGCGTCTGCCCTGTTCACCGGCCGCAATGGCACCCGGCTCACCGCGCAAAGCATCTGGCAGCGCTTGAAGCGCCGCAGCCAGCTTGCCGGCCTGAATGTGCCGGTGCATCCGCATATGTTGCGCCACTCGTTCGCCAGCCATGTGCTGCAAAGCAGCGGTGACCTGCGTGGTGTGCAGGAGCTGCTGGGCCATGCCAACATCACCACCACACAGGTGTATACCCGGCTCGACTTTCAGCACCTGGCCAAGGCTTACGATGCCGCGCACCCCCGCGCCAAGCTCAAGCGCTGATCGCCAAATAGCGGTTTTTTGCAAAAAGTTGGTGACTTTCTTGCGAAGCCGGAAAATGCGGCATATAATCGTGGTCTTGCAACGCGGGAATAGCTCAGTTGGTAGAGCGCAACCTTGCCAAGGTTGAGGTCGAGAGTTCGAGACTCTTTTCCCGCTCCAAATTCACCCTCAAGGGTTTCAAAAAAGGTCAGCACATTGCTGGCCTTTTTTGTTTTCTGCGTCTGCTCTCGCGCTTGCGGGCGGCAGCGCACCTCAAGCGACAATACACCCCATGAAAATCATTCGCCTGCGCGCCGGCAAAGAGCGCTCCTTGTTGCGTCGTCATCCTTGGATCTTCGAGTCCGCCATTGCCAAAGGGGGCGGTGACAGCGGCGAAACCGTGCGTGTGGAGTCGGCGGAAGGGGCGTTTTTGGGTTGGGCCGCTTTCAGCCCGCAATCCAAAATACGTGCGCGTGTCTGGAGCTTTGACGAGAAGCAGCGGATTGATGCTAGCTTTTTTATAGCTGCTTGCGAAGGCGCTATCAGCGCCAGAGCCCGATTTGATATCAAAAGCGATGGCGTTCGGCTGATCCACGGCGAGTCCGACGGCTTGCCGGGCCTGATTGTCGACCGTTATGGCGACACGTTGGTCGCGCAGTTCACCTCAGCGGGTGTTGAGAAATGGAAGTCCGCCATTGCCGATGCGCTGCTCTCCGCCACGGGTTTGACCAAGTTGTATGAGCGGTCGGATGCCAGCAGCCGTGCGCTGGAGGGGCTGCCCGAGGCTACCGGCTGGTTGCGCGGTGAGGGGCCCACCGATCTGGTGCTGCGTGAGCACGATTGGACTTTGGCGCTCAGCATTTCCGAGGGCCATAAAACCGGCTTTTACTTGGACCAGCGCGACAGCCGCCACCGGTTTGCAGAGGCGACCCGCCGCTTGGGTTTCCAGCGGGTGCTCAATTGCTACTGCTACACCGGCGGATTTACGGTGGCTGCGTTGTCCGGTGGTGCCGGTCATGTGACATCGATTGATTCCAGCGGCCCTGCCATTGAAAAAGCACGTGCTAATGTGGCACTCAACGGTTTCGACGCCAGCCGGACCACGTTCATGGATGCCGATGTCAACGCCAGCCTGCGTGCCTTCGCGGCGGAGGGGCGCACGTTTGATGCCATCATTTTGGATCCGCCCAAGTTCGCGCCGACAGTGGCCCACGCCGAGCGCGCGGCCCGGGCTTACAAGGACATCAACCGCTTGGCGTTCAAATTGTTGGAGCCCGGTGGTGTGCTGTTTACCTACAGCTGCTCGGGCGGTATCAGTGCGGACCTTTTCCACAAAATCATTGCCGGAGCCGGCTCGGATGCGGGCGTCGACGGATTTATTACCGACCGCATGGGCGGTGCGCCGGATCACCCGATGACGATTGCTTTCCCGGAAGGGGAGTACCTCAAAGGCTTGGTGGTGATGCGCCGCTGACCCCACCGGCCCTCGTGCCCTTGAATTGCTGACTACACTCCCCAGTTGCTTTGTTTGCACTGCACCATTTTTGGAATTTGAATCATGAGCTTGATCCCCGCAACCATCCTGACCGGCTTTTTGGGTTCCGGTAAAACCACCTTGCTCAAGCGCGTGCTGGCTGAGGCCCATGGCCAAAAGATTGCCGTGATTGAAAATGAATTTGGTGAAGAGAATATCGACAGCGATATTCTGGTCAGCGACACCAACGAGCAGATCATTCAAATGAGCAACGGTTGCGTCTGCTGCACTATTCGCGAAGACTTGCGCACTACCTTGAAAGACTTGGCAGAAAAGAAGCGCAAGGGCGAGCTTGATTTTGAACGGGTGGTGATTGAGACCACCGGCGTGGCCGACCCCGGCCCGGTGGCGCAGACCTTCTTTATGGATGATGAGATCGCCGAGACCTATTTGCTCGACTCGATCCTGACCTTGGTCGACGCCAAACACGCGGTTCAGCAGCTCAATGATCGTCAAGAGGCGCGTCGCCAAATCGGGTTTGCCGACCAGATCTTTATCAGCAAGTCTGATTTGGTATCTAAAGAGGAGCTGGATGCCTTGATGCACCGCATCAAACACATGAACCCGCGCGCGCCGCAAAAAGCGGTGCATTTCGGCGAAGTGTCTCTCCAAGAAGTGTTTGATCTGCGCGGCTTTAACCTCAACGCCAAGCTCGATATTGATCCGGACTTCCTCAAGGACGACGACCACCACCACGACCATGCCCATGGAGAGCATTGCGACCACCCGTCGCACGCCCATGACCATGCGACCCACGGTCACCACCACCATCACGAAGATGATGTGAAGAGTTTTGTGTTCAAGTCAGAGCGTCCGTTCGACCCAGCCAAGCTGGAAGACTTTCTGGGTGCCATCGTCAATATCTATGGCCCGCGCATGCTTCGCTACAAGGGCGTGTTGAATATGAAGGGCACCGACCGCAAGGTGATCTTCCAAGGCGTGCACCAGCTCATGGGCAGCGATTTGGGCCCTGCGTGGGGTGAGACTGAGGTGCGCACCAGCAAAATGGTGTTCATTGGTATTGATCTGCCCAAGGACATTTTCTTGCAAGGCATGGAACAGTCTTTGGTTTAACTGTATCGAGGGGAGCTGCGTACGGCTGCTGTCACGGCCGTCGTTGCTCATGATCATTTGGATGGAACGAGGGCAGGGGGTGCTATGTTTGTCTCGCTTTTGCAACTTATGGGTTTTCCTTCAGGTAAGCCTGTACACTCGCGCGCCGAAGAAACCCGCTCCGAGAGGCCTCGAAAAGCCTCCAGAGTGGCTGCAGCCACCAGCGACGATGTGCAGGCCGAACCTGCCAGGAGACAAGAAGTGAACGCGAAGTCCGGGAAAAATAGCAAGGCCAAAGAAGCCCCTGCCAAAGTCAAGCCAGCTGCCGTCAAGGTCGCTGCAAAATCCGCTGCCAAGCCAACTGCGAAAGTCGTTGCCAAAGCACCTGTCGCTACACCACCGAGCAGCAAAGCCGCTGTCAAAACCACGGTTCCTGCCCCTGTGAAAACAACTACCAAGACTGCTGATAAAGCGCCTGTGAAATCCGCCGCCAAAACAGCTGCTGCAACGCCTGCAAAAACCAAGCCTGCCGCCGAAAAAGCGGTTGTCAAACCGGTGGCCGTTGCCACGCCGGTGGTTGCTCCGGCTCCCGCAGTGCCTGCCAAAGCAGGCCGCCCGTCTTCGCGACTGGCCCAGCTCACGGTGCCCTCTATGGCGCAGTCAGTCGCCTCAACGGCTGCCAAAGCCAGTTATAACCAGTCCATGTCTTCCCCTGTTATTGCTCCCGTAATTCCTGCTATCGTGAAAAAAGACGCGAAACTTGCCAATAATTGGAAAAACAAAACGGTGACCGAAATGACGGATGCTGAACTGTTGGCGATGCCCGACTCCGAATACATGAACGAGATGCAGCTCGCATACTTCCGCCTGAAGCTCACCGAGCTCAAGCGCGGAATTCTTGCGAGCGCCGGAGAGACTACCGAGCATTTGCGTGAAGATACCTCGGTGGTTCCCGATCCTGCGGACCGCGCAACCATTGAAGAAGAGCACGCTTTGGAGCTGCGCACTCGCGACCGCGAACGCAAGTTGCTGAAGAAGATTGAGCAGTCCATCGGACGTATCGATTCTGGCGACTATGGCTATTGCGATGAAACCGGCGAACCTATCGGTGTCGGTCGTTTGCTGGCTCGCCCGACGGCGACGCTCTCTCTGGAAGCGCAGCAACGCCGCGAGCTGAAACAGAAAATGTTCGGGGATTAATTCCCCTTTAACGCAGGCTACCTACCGCTGATATGGCAACCAAAGACGAACGTCCCGGCCTACTTTCCAAAGTGGCGATGTTCGTTCGCAATCCGACCAAAGACTGGTCGGATATCTCTCGCACCGAGACGGAGCCGGATAGTGCTTACGACAAGCAGGCTCTCAAGGCCATGATTGAGCGCAAGCGGCAAAACGACTTTGTCCGCAAGCGTGAATTCGACCAGCTCCGCAAACTGCGCAACAGAGACCCCTCCGCGGTAGCCAATCTTGCGCGCCCTTCGTTTTTCCAGAGCAGTATTCCCACCGACCCCGACGGTCGTGCGGTGACTCTAAAGAAAATCGATGAAATCGAAGCGCAGATGTCGAGGCAGTGGTGGAAAGGCAAGCAAGACGCTGCTGCCGCTGCGAATGCTGGGAGTGAACAGCGCCCGTCGGCAGTTGCACCTGGGAGTGACACACAACCATCCTTGGCGCCGAGTGGCACCTCTGCCGGCACCCGGTATGGGGGGGCGCCGCTGCATCCACATTGCCCATCATGCGCGGAGTACCGGATCAGCCGGGAGCAGGCGCGCCGCAAACGGAATACGCGGCCACGCAAATGGGCCAGCCGACGGAGCCAATGTTTGCGCCGCCGGCGTCCAAGGCGCCTGGGAGCAAGCCTTCATTCGCCCGAGCCACAGAGTCCTCTGATCTCTCGTTCACGACTTCCAAGCTGCTGGCTTTAGAAGTCTCCGATGCGGCGGCTGACCCTGAACTGGAGGAAGCCGCCATCCGCTTTGCCAATGGCGACGACCACGGCGCGGAAAGTAGCCTGATCAGCGCGCTGCGACGCGGTGTGGCGGATGCGTCGACGGCGTTTAACTGGGCAGCTGCCTTGATGGACCTTTACCGAGCCACTCAAAATCGTGAGCGTTTTGATTGGGCTGTCGTAGAGTTTGCGCACCTGTGGGATGAGCGGGTGCCTCGTTGGGATGTTGTTCAACTCAACACGGCGTTCGGCGCGGAAACGACGTTGGCGGCGCCTTTTGGGCCAGAGCCAGTGGCTGGAGAGTACGTCGAAGCGGATCCGATGTGGTCCTGCCCCCAGTTTTTGGACGTCCAAGGAATGGAGGCTTTGCGCCTAGTACTGTCGACTCAGCCGATGCCATGGACTTTGGACTGGACTGCTCTTGAGCGTATCGATGCCCCTGCGATGCCTTTGCTTTCTGGCTTGTTTGCCAGTTTGTGCGACGAGCCCGTCTCGTTGCGGTTCGCCGGTGCATCGCAATTGTTGACAGCGCTGCAATTCTTGACGCCTTCCGCCAATCGCAGTGTTGATTCCGCATGGTGGATTGTTCGTTTAAACGTCCTCCGAGCCTTGCAATGTCTTGACGATTTTGAGCTGGTGGCGTTGGACTATTGCATTACCTATGAGGTTTCTCCCCCTGCATGGGCCCCGGCGCGCTGTGATTATTCAGCCGTTCATTTCCGCTCCGCTCATGCAGCTTCCGCCGATTTCGTTTCTACTTCGCCGATGGGTGTTGGTTCTGTCACCCTGACCAGCCAAGAGCTGCGCGGGGTCGTTGCCGGCGATACAACGGCGCTATTGGCGGGGCTGGACAGCGCACGCGACCAGTCGAACAACATTGTGATTTCTTGTCGATTTTTGGTCCGGGTCGACTTCTCTGCAGCAGGAACGATCTTGAACTGGGTCGTTTCGCGTCAGGCGGAGGGCTGTATGGTGCAGTTTCAAGATGTGCATCGCTTGGTCGCCGCATTTTTCAATGTGATTGGCATCAGCGAACACGCACGCGTTGTGCCACGCGACCTTTAAATTTGGGTTCGCGCGGGGAGGGTATTTCTCCGCTTGCAAACTCTTGCTTCACCCCCAACTCCCCCTCTATGGAACAATTTCACGGAACGACCATCATCAGTGTGCGGCGCAAAACAGCTGCGGGTGTTCAGGTCGCAATCGGCGGTGACGGACAGGTCACTTTAGGCAACATCGTAGTCAAGGGCACTGCCCGCAAAGTGCGCAAGCTCTATCACGGCA
Source organism: Rhodoferax potami (assembly GCF_032193765.1). Lineage (NCBI taxonomy): Bacteria > Pseudomonadati > Pseudomonadota > Betaproteobacteria > Burkholderiales > Comamonadaceae > Rhodoferax > Rhodoferax potami. The sequence goes on along the minus strand of NZ_JAVBIJ010000001.1, from coordinate 2,708,252 downwards.
AAGTGCTGGCCGGCTTTGCAGGTGCTACGGCGGATGCCTTCACTTTGTTTGAGCGTTTTGAAGCCAAGCTCGAAAAGCACCAAGGTCATTTAGTGCGGGCGGCGATTGAGTTGACCAAGGACTGGCGCACCGATCGCGTTTTGCGCAAGCTGGAGGCGATGTTGGCGGTGGCGGACAAAGATGCGTCGTTGATCATTACAGGAAACGGAGATGTGCTCGAGCCTGAAAACGGGATCGTCACCATCGGTTCCGGTGGCGCGTATGCCCAAGCCGCGGCGGTTGCCTTGCTCAACCACTCTGATCTGCCGGCCGCGGATATTGTGAAGCGCTCACTCGAAATTGCAGGTGAGCTGTGCATCTACACCAATATGCACCACACCATCGAAACCCTGTAACTCCTGTTTCCCCGAAGTTTTTTATGCAGACGCTCACTCCCCGCGGCATCGTTGCCGAGTTAGATAAACACATTGTTGGCCAAGCGCAGGCGAAACGTGCGGTTGCGATCGCATTGCGCAATCGTTGGCGCCGGCAGATGGTCGAGGGCGATTTGCGTCATGAAATTACGCCTAAGAATATTTTGATGATCGGCCCTACCGGCGTTGGTAAAACAGAGATTGCGCGACGCCTAGCAAAGCTGGCCGATGCGCCGTTCATCAAAGTGGAGGCGACCAAGTTCACCGAGGTTGGTTATGTGGGCAAAGACGTGGATGCCATCATTCGCGATCTGGCAGAAATCGCCGTAAAGCAGGTTCGGGAGCAAGAGAAGCGCAAAGTTGCCCGCCGGGCTGAAGACGCTGCCGAAGAGCGCATTTTGGATATCCTGGTGCCACCTCCGCGGTTCGATGCCGGCGCCACATCAACAGCCGACGCCCCCGAGAGCTCCACGCGCCAAGCGTTTCGCAAGAAGCTGCGCGAGGGACAGCTCGATGATCGTGAGATTGAGTTAGACCTCGCCATGCAAACGCCGAACTTGGAAGTCATGGGGCCTGCGGGCATGGAAGAGATGACCGAGCAGCTTCGCGGGCTCTTTGGTCAAATGGGCCAAGGCAAGAAGCAAACCCGCAAATTGCGGATTGCAGAGGCCGCCAAACTACTGGCTGAGGAAGAGGCTGCCAAGCTGGTCAACGAAGACCACATCAAAACCCAGGCGATCCAAACCCTGGAGCAAAACGGCATTGTTTTTATTGATGAAATTGACAAGGTGACCTCCCGCGGCGAAGGCAATGGGGGTGAGGTTTCCAGGCAAGGTGTTCAGCGTGATTTGCTCCCCTTGGTCGAAGGAACCACGGTCACCACCAAGTACGGCATGGTGAAGACGGACCATATTTTGTTCGTCGCATCGGGCGCCTTCCATTTGAGCAAGCCGAGCGATCTGATTCCTGAATTGCAAGGACGCTTCCCGATCCGCGTGGAATTACAGTCTTTGTCTGTTCAAGATTTTGAAGCGATCTTGACCCAAACCCATGCATCGTTGATCAAGCAATACCAAGCTTTGCTGGCCACCGAGTCTGTATCGCTGGAGTTCACGGTGGATGGAATTACCCGGCTTGCGCAAATCGCGTTCGATGTGAACGAGCGAACCGAAAACATCGGTGCTCGCCGCTTGGCGACGGTGATGGAGCGTTTGCTGGATGATGTGAGTTTCGATGCGGGAGACCTGGGTGGCCAAACCATCCAGATCGATGCCCGCTACGTGGATGAGCGTCTCGGGGCGCTGAGTCAGGACGAAGACTTGTCCCGATTTATTCTGTGATTTGTGAAAAAGCGGATAAACGGTAGTCCCTTCAAGCATCACTTTCAGAGCATCTGCTAAGTGCTTAATTTAGAACGGTTTTTAAGGCGTCGTCGCCTTTAGAAACGCTTCTAAGTCCTTGATTTCATTGGAAAAAATTCGCGTAAGGCATCTTGCGATCAGGCCGTTTGCTGATACAGTGCAAAAAAGTGCAATTTAGTGGTGAAAAGTGCCATGAAATTGCTGTTTGAGTGCTGTCACAGTACAAAGGTGGTTTTACGTGTTCCAAGGGGCTTCGTCTCTCAGTCTTGATGCCAAGGGTCGCCTGTCGGTGCCGACACGGCATCGTGACGTCTTGAGTGCGACGGCTGCCGGACAACTCACGATCACCAAGCACCCCCACGGCTGCCTGATGGTTTTCCCGCGTCCGGAGTGGGAAAAGTTCAGGGAACGTATCGCTGCATTGCCGATGTCGGCGCAGTGGTGGAAGCGGATTTTTTTGGGAAATGCCATGGATGTCGAGATGGATGGCACCGGCCGCGTGCTGATCTCGCCTGAACTCCGGGAGTCCGCAGGTATTGCCAAAGACACCATGCTGCTTGGCATGGGCAATCATTTTGAGTTGTGGGACAAAGCGACCTACGACGAACAAGAGGCCAAGGCGATGCAGGGTGACATGCCCGACGTCTTCAAGGACTTTTCTTTTTAAGGCCTGACGGTGGAAGCTCCCCGGATCCATACCACCGTGTTGTTGAACGAAGCGGTTGATGCCTTGTTCAGTGACGGCGGCACCCCATTTGCCGCAGCGGCCCAAGCCACCTATGTCGACGCCACGTTCGGTCGTGGTGGCCACTCTCGGCTTATTTTGTCGCGCCTGGACGCTGATGGGCGCTTGATTGCGTTCGATCGCGACCCGGAGGCTGTGGCACAAGCAGCGCTGATCGACGATGCCCGCTTCTCTATCCGTCACGAAGGATTTTCCAATCTTGGGGTTCTGGCCGGCGGCAGTGTGGGCGGAATTCTGATGGATCTGGGGGTCAGCTCCCCCCAGATTGACAGCCCGGAGCGGGGCTTCAGCTTCCGCTTTGAAGGTCCTTTGGATATGCGCATGGACACCACGCGCGGAGAGAGTGTTGCCCAGTGGCTGGAGACAGCCGAGATCAATCAAATCACGGAGGTGATACGTGAATACGGTGAAGAACGGTTTGCTGGGGCAATTGCAAAGGCGATTGTTGCTCGCCGACAGGAACGGGGGGCAATTTCAACCACCTCCGAGCTGGCCCAACTCGTGGCTGACACGGTCAAAACCCGCGAGCCGGGCCAGAACCCTGCAACGCGCACATTTCAGGCTTTTCGGATTTTCATCAACGCCGAGCTTGAGGAGTTGCAACAAGCGCTAGAAGCCAGTCTCGAGGTGCTGGAGCCCGGAGGGCGGCTGGCGGTGATCAGCTTTCATTCGCTGGAAGACCGGATCGTCAAGCAATTTATTGCCAAACACTCGAAAGATGAATATGACCGGCGTGCCCCTTTTGCCGCACCTAAGGTCATGAAGCTCAAGGCGCTTGGGCGTATCAAGCCGTCGGCTGAGGAGGTCGCTGCAAATCCTCGCTCCCGCAGCGCCATTCTGCGCGTTGCGCAGAGGATGCCCGCATGATCCGCATCAACCTCGTGCTGTTGTTGGCGGTCGTGATCAGCGCCCTGTACCTGGTCGGCGTGCAATACGAGTCCCGCCGCCTGTTCACTGAGTTGGACAAGGCGCGTGCTGATTCGCGTCGCCTTGAGACGGAGTTCGGACGCTTGCAGGTGGCCAAGCGTGAGCAGGCCACTTCTGCCCGTGTGCAGCAGCTCGCACGCGACAAGCTCCAGATGCGCCAGGTGACACCTGCCATCACCAGCTATGTGACCTACACCGCACCGGCGACCAAAGCCGCTGCCGAAGCCTCTGTGCCTACGAAAGGTGCCGAGTGACACGCCGGGGCATCCAGTACACCTCCAGCCCCTTGCTGGCCAGCCGCACCCCTGTGTGGCGCAGCAAGTTTGTGGTGGGCGCCATTGCTTTGGGCTTTACCGGGTTGGTGGCCCGGGCGGCTTACATCCAGGTGTATGCAAATGATTTTTTTATTAAGCAAGGCGAAGTGCGCTTTGCCCGGACGATCGATCTCCCCGCGGATCGCGGCCGCATTCTGGACCGCAATGGATTGATCCTGGGGTCCAGCGTACCCGCGCCCAGCATCTGGGCTATCCCTGAGGATGTCGATCTCGAAAAAGGCCAGCTCTCGCAGCTGGCCAAGTTGTTGGATATGCCCGTGGCGGAGCTGTCCAAAAAGCTGGCTGACGAAGACAAAACGTTTGTCTGGATCAAGCGGCAGGTCGATGCGGACATTGCCAAAAAAATAGCCGAGCTCAACATCAAGGGTATTTATCAGCGCAAAGAGTACAAGCGCCAGTACCCGGAAGGCGAGGCTGCGGCCCACATCGTCGGCTTTACGAACGTGGAAGACAACGGCCAAGAGGGCGTTGAGCTGATGTTCAACAAAGAGCTGCTCGGTCGTGCTGGTATGCGCCATGTGATCAAGGACCGATTGGGTAGGGCGGTCGAGAATGTGGGCGAGGTGGTGCCGCCGGTGCCCGGGCGAGATTTGCAGCTCAGCATCGACAGCAAGGTGCAGTTTTTTGCGTACCAGAAGCTGCGGGATGCAGTGACCACCCACAAAGCCAAAGCCGGCAGCGTGGTGGTGTTGGACGCCATCACTGGCGAGGTGCTGGCCTTGGCTAACTACCCCAGCTACACGCCCGACAAGCGCAAGAACCTGACCGGTGAACAGCTGCGCAACCGTGCTCTGACCGACACCTTTGAGCCTGGCTCGGTCATGAAGCCCTTCACGGTGGGCTTGGCGCTCGAAACCGGTCGTGTGAAGCCGACCACGATGATCGACACGGCCCCCGGCACCATCACGATCACGGGCGCGACGATCCGCGACTCTCATCCCCACGGGATGTTGACGGTAGAGCAGGTTCTGCAAGTGTCCAGCAACGTGGGAACGACCAAGCTGGCCATGCAAATGCCCGCGAGCGAAATGTGGCAAACCTTTTCGCAAGCCGGGTTTGGCCAGAAGCCCCAAGTCGAGTTTCCCGGTGTTGTGTCCGGTCGCTTGCGCCCTTACAAATCGTGGCGCCCCATCGAGCAAGCCACGGTCTCGTACGGCTACGGCATGTCTGCGTCCCTGTTTCAAATGGTGCGCTCTTACACCGTCTTTTCACACGGCGGGCAAATCATCCCGGCCACCTTGCTGAAAACCACTACGCCTGCAGTAGGCGTACAGGTGTTTTCCGAGCAAACAGCCGCCCGCGTCCGGCATATGTTGAAAATGGCAGCCGGCCCCGGCGGGACTGCCCCCAAAGCCCAGACGATCGGCTACTCGGTAGGTGGCAAATCCGGTACCGCATACAAGCAGATCGGCAAGGGCTATGGCTCTGACGGCAACCGCAAATACAGAAGCTGGTTCGTGGGCATGGCCCCGATTGAAGAGCCCCGGATCATTGTCGGCGTGATGCTGGATGAACCAAGCGCTGGCAAATATTACGGCGGTGAAGTGGCTGCTCCGGTGTTCAGTGAAACGGTGCAACAAACGCTGCGCATGTTGGGTGTCCAGCCCGATATTGCCGTGCAGCCGCATATCCAGGCTTCGGCGGTCGAGGAGAGCTTCTGATGACGGCTTTCACCCATCCCGCCGCCGTGGTTGCCTGGTTGCGCGCGCGTGGCGTGCAAGGTCTGACGACCGACAGCCGTACCCTCAACGTTACAGATGCCTTCATTGCCTGGCCGGGCGTGGCGACTGACCCTCGCCGCTTCGTGTCAGCGGCGCTGAAGCAGGGCGCATTGGCCTGCGTGGTCGACCAAGACGGGGCCGATGCTTTTGGTTTTGATGCTGAAAAAGTAGCGCCATACGCCAACCTGAAGGCCGACTCCGGCCCGATCGCCGCCGAGTTTTATGGTGCGCCATCCCGCGAGTTGGCGCTGTTGGCAGTGACGGGTACCAATGGCAAAACCAGCACGGCTTGGTGGCTGGCGCAAGCCTTAGGTCAAGTCCAAGGCGCACAAGCCAAAGCCTGTGGCGTGATTGGCACTTTGGGTGTCGGCCGCCCGCCCGCGCTGAAGGCTACCGGTTTCACTACGCCGGATCCAGTGCTGTTGCAAAAGACACTGCGCAGCTTTGTGGATCAAGGGCTCACGGCCTGTGCTATCGAGGCCTCCTCCATCGGCATTGAAGAAATGCGTATGACAGGCACTGTGATTCATACCGCCATCTTCACCAACTTCACCCAAGACCACTTGGACTACCACGGCAGCATGGCCGCCTACTGGGCAGCAAAGCGTTCGCTGTTTGCTTGGGAGGGCTTGCGGGCCGCGGTGATCAATGTGGATGACGACAAGGGCCTGGAGCTGGCCGCCGAGCTGGCAAGTTCCGGCGTGGACCTGTGGACCGTCGGTGTGAACCGGCCAGCCCGATTGCAGGCGCGTGATGTATCCCATACCGCTAAAGGCCTCGCGTTCGATGTGGTGGAAGGCGCGCAAGTCATTCGCATGCAGTCGCACGTCATTGGCAGCTACAACGTGTCCAACTTGCTAGGCGTGCTGGCTACTTTGCGTGCGCAGGGTATTGCACTGCCCGAGGCGGTTGCTGCGTGCTCCACACTGCTGCCTGTTCCGGGTCGCATGGAGTGCGTGGGCGGGGGTGCTGCGCCTTTGGTGGCCGTGGACTACGCCCACACCCCGGACGCTCTGGACCAGGCGCTGCGCGCCTTGCAGCCCGTGGCGCGCAGCCGCGGCGGGCGCTTGTGGTGCGTGTTTGGCTGTGGTGGAGACCGCGATGCCACCAAGCGCCCCTTGATGGGCGCAGTGGCTGCTGCGCAGTCGGACCGTGTTGTGGTGACGAGCGACAACCCCCGCAGCGAAAGGCCTGAGTCCATCGTGGCGCAAATTCTTTTGGGTATGGTGGAGTGCCCGCACGTGGACGTGCAAGTGGACCGCGGCGCAGCCATCGCCCAAGTGATTGCCGAGGCCGCTGCACAAGACGTGGTCTTGCTCGCGGGCAAAGGCCACGAAGAGACCCAAGAAGTGGCCGGCACCAAGACGCCGTTTTCTGACATGGCGCACGCCAAGGCGGCGCTGTCACAGCGCCAGCCCACCCACGGAGTTGTTGCATGAGCCTGTTCATGACGCTGGCGGATGCCGCGCGCTTGTTGCCTGGTGCCCACTTGATAGGCAATAGCACGGCTGGCATTGCCCGGGTCCATACCGATACCCGCACCATTGAGCCGGGCGATCTGTTCGTCGCGCTCAAGGGCGAGCGTTTTGACGCCAACGCCATGTTGCACGAGGCGCAGGCCCAAGGTGCAGCCGCCGTGTTGTGCCATGCCGGTCTACCCGCGTCGGCCTACCCCGTAGGGCTTCCGCGACTCGAAGTGCCTGACACCAAGCAGGCATTGGGCGCACTCGCTGCTGCATGGCGCGCGCAGTTTCAGATTCCCCTGATCGCAGTCACCGGCAGTAACGGGAAAACCACCGTGACCCAGATGGTCGCGAGCATCTTGCGTTCCTATGCGCCGGATGGCGCCGCATTGGCCACGGTGGGCAATTTCAATAACGACATCGGAGTCCCACTGACCCTGATGCGCTTGCGCTCCGCCCACCGCATCGCCGTGGTCGAGTTGGGCATGAACCATCCCGGCGAAATCGCTAGCCTTGCGGCTATGGCTCGCCCGACGGTGGCGCTGGTCAACAACGCGCAGCGGGAGCACCTGGAGTTCATGCACACCATCGACGCCGTTGCGCGCGAGAACGGCAGTGTGCTGTCCGCCTTGCCGGGCGACGGCGTTGCCGTGTTTCCTGCAGATGACGAATTTGCTCCCCTGTGGCGTGGGCTGGCCGCAGGCCGCTCCGTTACCGGTTTTTCCGCCGCGTCGACTGGCGCTGAGGTGGTCTTGCAACATGCCAATTGGCAGGACGGCGCTTGGCAGGTACAGGCCCACAGCCCGCAGGGCATGCTGCAGTTCCGCTTGACTATCGCTGGCCGTCACAACGTCAAGAACTCGCTGGCTGCCGCCGCCTGTGCGTTGTCCGCAGGCGTGCCGGTCGCGTCGGTTCAACAAGGCTTGGAGGCCTTTTTGCCTGTTAAAGGCCGCTGCCGCGCCCTGCAGGTTCGGCATGGTGCCAGCGATTTCACCCTGGTAGACGACACCTACAACGCCAACCCCGATTCCATGCGGGCCGCCATTGATGTGCTGGCCGATTTGCCCGGCCCCCGTTTGTTGGTGATCGGCGATATGGGCGAGGTCGGTGAACAAGGCCCGGCTTTTCATGCCGAGGCAGGCCGCTATGCGCGGGCTGCAGGCATAGAGCATGTGCTGGCTTTGGGCGAGGCCAGTGCCTTCGCGGTGCAAGAGCTGCCCTCTGCGCGCCATTTCGCGACCGTGGAAGGTTTACTCCAAGCCGCGCACGCATTGGTGCCGGACGTGGCCAGCGTATTGGTTAAAGGCTCGCGCTTTATGCGCATGGAGCGTGTGGTGGAGGCTTTGTCGGCCCCATCTGCGCCGGAGGTGGTATCCGATGCCGCTTGATTTGTTTGGAGAATTTACATGTTGCTGAGCCTGGCCCAATGGCTGCAAGGTTTGTCCCCGGAGCTCGGGTTCTTCCGGGTGTTTCAGTACCTGACGTTCCGGGCCGTCATGGCTGCGCTCACCGCATTGCTCATCGGCCTGGTGGCCGGGCCTGTGGTGATCCGCCGTTTGCGCGCCTTGAAAATCGGCCAGCCAATTCGTGGCTATGGAATGGAAACCCACCTCGCCAAAAGCGGAACGCCCACCATGGGCGGGGTGTTGATCTTGCTATGCATCGCGATTGCGACCTTGCTGTGGGCGGATCTCTCCAACCGTTTTGTCTGGATTGTGTTGGTCGTCACGCTGGGTTTTGGTGCGATTGGCTGGGTCGATGACTGGCGCAAAGTGGTGCACAAAGACCCGGAAGGCATGCGCTCCCGGGAAAAGTATTTCTGGCAGAGCCTGATCGGCTTGTTGGCTGCGCTCTACCTCGTCTTCAGCATCTCTGAAAGCTCCAACCTCCGGGTCTTGGAGCTGTTTTTCAATTGGGTAGCCTCAGGCTTCGATGTCAACCTTCCGCCCAAAGCGGGATTGTTTTTGCCCTTCTTCAAGGAGGTGAGCTACCCCTTGGGCGTGCTCGGCTTTGTGGTCATGACCTATCTGGTCATCGTCGGCTCCAGCAATGCGGTCAACCTGACGGACGGCCTCGACGGCCTGGCCATCATGCCTGTAGTCATGGTGGGTTCGGCTTTAGGCGTCTTTGCTTATGTAACCGGGAGCTCGGTGTTTTCCAAGTACCTGCTTTTTCCGTACATCCCCGGTTCGGGTGAGCTTTTGATCTTCTGTTCGGCATTGGCCGGCGCCGGACTGGCGTTTTTGTGGTTCAACACCCACCCCGCGCAAGTCTTCATGGGCGATGTCGGGGCGCTGGCCCTGGGCGGTGCCTTGGGCACGATTGCCGTGATTGTTCGCCAGGAAATTGTGCTGGCCATCATGGGCGGCATCTTTGTGGCTGAAGCGGTGTCGGTGATGCTGCAAGTCACCTACTTCAAATACACCAAGCGCCGTTTCGGCGAGGGCCGCCGCCTGCTCAAGATGGCGCCACTCCACCACCACTTTGAAAAGTCCGGCTGGAAAGAGACCCAGGTCGTGGTCCGCTTCTGGATCATCACCATGTTGCTCTGCCTGGTCGGCCTCTCCACCCTGAAACTGCGATGAACACCCCCGAGCAGCCACATCCCGCAGACAGCCCCCTCACGCCGGTCGACACGACAGGCCGGCTCGCGCACGACCCGGCCTTGAGCGCCGCGGCCGTAGATTTGTCTGCTGACGAGCCGTTAGCCGAGGTAATGACGCCAGTCGATGTGCCTGTAGTTTCAGTTCCAGCTCCAGCTCCCATCGCTTTGCCCGTGACGCTGACTGCGGCCAAAGATGCTGCCGAGTTTGTGGCCCGCATTTTTGCGGATACCCAGGCGGACAGCACCGACGCCAAAGAGGCCGAGGTCGCCGCACTCGCTTCCGAAGCGGTTGCGCAAGAGGTGGTGTCCACCGATGCGCCCGCTGAGCCTGTGGTGTTTGCGCCCCTCGCCGGCCAGCAGGTGCTGATCCTCGGTTTGGGGGCTTCTGGTCTTGCCATGGCGCGCTGGTGTGTGCGCGCTGGCGCGACCAGCGTGACCGTGGCAGACACCCGTGACACCCCGCCCCAGCTGGCGGTGTTGCAACACGAACTGCCCCAGGTCCGCTTTGTCGCGGGGCCTTTTGACGCCAGCCTGGTCGAAGGACAAGGCTTGCATGCGGTATACCGTTCGCCGGGCCTGAGTCCTGCAGATATTGCTCCTGTTTTAGGAGCTGCTCGCGCAAGCTCTATCGCGGTTGGTGGCGAATTAAGCTTGTATTCGCAGGGTCTGGAGACCTTGCGGGCCCAGCGCGCTTACGCCCCCGCTGTTCTGGCGATCACCGGCACCAATGGCAAAACGACGGTCACCTCACTGACCGGTCAACTGATCGCCCATGCGGGCAAAACAGTGGCGGTCGCCGGCAACATCGGCCCGACCTTGTTGGACACCTTGACCCAGCACCTCGTGGCGGACACGCTGCCCGAAGTCTGGGTGCTGGAACTCTCCAGCTTCCAGTTGGATGCCGCAGGCAGTTTCGAGCCAACCGCCGCGGTCGTGCTCAACATCAGCCAGGATCACCTCGACTGGCACGGCAGCATGCAAGCCTATGCCGGCGCCAAGGCCCGTATCTTTGGCCAGCACGGCATGCTGGTGCTCAACCGCGAAGACGCGGTCGTCATGGCCATGCGCCCTGAGCCGGTGCGGGTCCGCCTGCAGCGGCCGCAAGAGCGGGCGTACATCACCTTCGGCACCACCATGCCGCAACGCCCCGGCGACTTCGGCATTGAGGAAGTCAACGGCATGGTCTGGTTGGTGCGCGCCCTCGAGGCCGACGAGACCCGCAAACGCCGCAAGGATGAAGAACAAGAGATCCATATCCAACGTTTGATGCCAGCGGACGCCTTGCGCATCCGCGGCCGCCACAACGCGAGCAATGCGCTGGCCGCTTTGGCTTTGTGCGCTTCCGCCGGCTGCTCATTGGCCGCAGTGTTGTACGGCCTGCGGGAGTACCGTGGTGAGCCGCACCGTGTCGAGCCGATTGGCGTGCTCAACGACGTGGAGTTCTTTGACGACAGCAAAGGCACCAACGTGGGTGCCACCGTGGCCGCACTGCAGGGTTTAGGTGCGGACCGCCGCATCGTGGTGATTCTGGGTGGCGAAGGCAAGGGGCAAGACTTTGCCCCGCTCGCAGGCCCGGTCGAGCGCTATGCGCGCGCAGCGGTGCTGATCGGGCGAGATGCCCCCTTGATCCGTGCTGCCCTCGAGCACACCGGTGTGCCGGTGTTGGATGCGGAGTCCATGGCCGCAGCTGTGGCGCTGGCTAATGCCAAGGCCCATGCAGGCGATGCGGTGCTGATGTCGCCCGCCTGCGCGAGCTTCGATATGTTCAAGAACTACGAGCACCGTGCCCAGGTGTTTTGCGAGGCTGTGAAAGAGCTGGCCTTGGCCAATGGTACTGAATTGGAGCAGCTCCTATGAAGCTGATGCCCCGCGCGCTCGCAGCCTGGTTTGCACCCAAGGAGGCCGAGGCCGCCGGTGCACTGCCAGTGCGCTTGGGCGGGCGTGGGTCTTTCTCTGCCAGTACCACGCCAGCGCAAGTCAAGGGCTTTGACCAACCCCTGGTTTGGGTCACGGTGGCGCTGCTGCTATGGGGCTTGGTGATGGTGTATTCCGCATCTATCGCCATGCCGGACAACCCCAAATTCACCTTCTACAGCCACACCCACTTTGCAGTGCGCCATGCCATGTCGTTGATGGTGGCCTTCGTCGCGGCGCTAATTGCTTTTCAGATTCCGCTGCAGACTTGGGAGCGCTTGGCCCCTTGGTTGTTTGTGGTGTCTTTGATCCTGCTGATTCTGGTGCTCGGTGTGGGTCGTGGCGTGAATGGCGCCAAGCGCTGGATCTCGCTGGGCGTCATGAATTTTCAGCCCTCCGAGCTTGCCAAATTCGCGGTGCTTTTGTATGCGTCGGACTACATGGTGCGCAAAATGGAAGTGAAAGAGCACTTCTTCCGCGCGGTTGCACCGATGGCGGTGGCGGTGGCGGTGATCGGCTTGCTGCTCCTAGCCGAGCCCGACATGGGTGCCTTCATGGTGATTGCCGTGATTGCGATGGGCATTTTGTTTCTGGGCGGCGTCAATGCCCGCATGTTCTTTCTGATTGCTGCGGTGATGGTGCTGTTGTTTGCACTCATGATCGCTACTTCCGAATGGCGGCGCGAACGCATTTTTGCGTACCTCGACCCATGGAATGAAAAGCATGCCTTGGGCAAGGGCTATCAGCTCTCGCACTCCTTGATCGCGATCGGTCGGGGTGAGATTTTTGGTGTCGGCTTGGGCGGCAGTGTGGAAAAGCTGCACTGGCTGCCAGAGGCCCACACCGACTTTTTGTTGGCGGTGATCGGCGAAGAGTTCGGTCTGGTCGGCGTGGTAGTGGTGATTGGCCTGTTCTTGTGGCTGACCCGCCGCATCATGCACATCGGCCGCCAGGCGATCGCCTTGGACCGCGTGTTCTCAGGGCTGGTGGCACAAGGCGTGGGCGTGTGGATGGGCTTTCAGGCTTTCATCAATATGGGTGTGAACCTAGGCGCCTTGCCCACCAAAGGCCTGACCCTGCCACTGATGAGCTACGGCGGCTCTGCCATTCTGATCAACCTCGTGGCCATTGCGGTAGTTCTGCGGGTCGATTATGAAAACAGACAACTCATGCACGGAGGCCGTGTATGAAGCAGAAAACCGCGCTCATCATGGCCGGCGGCACGGGTGGGCACATCTTCCCGGGCCTGGCAGTGGCGCAAGCCCTGATCGACAAAGGTTGGCGCGTCCACTGGCTGGGAGCCCCCGGCAGCATGGAAAGCCGCATCGTGCCCAGCCGCGGCATCCCACTGGAGTTGGTGAACTTTGGCGGTGTGCGTGGCAAGGGCTTGAAGACCCTGGCCTTTTTGCCATTCAAACTGTTGCGCGCTTTCTGGGAAAGCCTGCAAGTGGTGCGGCGCGTGCGCCCTGATGTAGTGGTGGGCCTCGGCGGCTACATCACCTTCCCGGGCGGCATGATGGGCGTGCTGTGTGGCAAGCCTTTGGTGCTGCACGAGCAGAACTCGGTGGCCGGCTTGGCGAACAAGGTGCTCTCCGGCGTGGCGGATCGGGTGTTCTCGGCGTTCCCGGGCGTGATGCCCAAGGCCGAGTGGATCGGCAACCCCTTGCGTGCCGAGTTCTTGAACCTGCCAACTCCCGAGCAGCGCTTTGCCGGCCGCAGTGGCCCCCTCAAGGTGCTGGTGGTGGGGGGTAGTTTGGGGGCCCGCGCCCTGAACACGGTGGTGCCGCAAGCACTTGCCCTGATTCCTGAGGGGCAGCGCCCCATCGTGACCCATCAAGCGGGGGAGAAACAAATTGACGAACTGCGCGCCAACTACGCCGCCGCAGGGGTGCAAGCCCATTTGACCCCGTTTATCGACAACACCGCCATGGCATTTGCCGATGCGGACCTGGTGATCTGCCGCGCCGGCGCCAGCACCGTGACCGAACTGGCCGCCGTGGGTGCGCCAGCGGCTTTCGTGCCTTTCCCGTCCGCGGTGGACGATCACCAGACCTTCAACGCCCGATTCTTGGTCGAGCAAGGGGGCGGCTGGCTGATGCCGCAAGCCACGCTGACGCCCGAATCCTTGGCAGAAATGCTACAAAAAACAGAGCGACCTGCGCTGATGCAGCAGGCGCTGGGAGCTAAAAAGATGCAAAAACTACATGCCACCGATGCGGTGGTCGCCGCCTGCGAGGAGCTGGCCACATGAAGCACGCAGTCAAACACATCCACTTTGTGGGTATTGGTGGTTCCGGCATGTCCGGCATTGCCGAAGTGCTGAGCAATCTCGGCTACGAGATTTCGGGCTCCGATCTCGCTGACAACGCTACCACCCGTCGCCTGGCCGCACTGGGTATCAAAACCTATGTGGGCCATGCGGCCGGTCACGTGACTGGTGCCGATGCAGTGGTCACCTCCACGGCGGTGCAGTCCGACAACCCCGAAGTCATCCGCGCCCGCGAGATGAAAATCCCCATCGTGCCCCGCGCGCTGATGCTGGCCGAGCTGATGCGCCTCAAGCAAGGCATTGCGATTGCTGGTACCCACGGCAAAACCACCACCACCAGCCTGGTCGCCAGCGTGTTGGCAGAGGCGGGCCTTGACCCGACCTTTGTGATCGGCGGCCGCCTTAACAGTGCTGGCGCCAATGCGCGCTTGGGCAGTGGCGACCACATCGTGGTCGAGGCCGATGAGTCGGACGCGTCTTTCTTGAACCTGCTGCCCGTGATGGCGGTGGTGACCAACATCGACGCCGACCACATGGAGACCTACGGGCACGATTTCGGCAAGCTCAAGAAAGCCTTTGTCGACTTTTTGCACCGCATGCCTTTCTATGGCACCGCCATTCTCTGCACCGACGACGCCGCAGTACGCGACATCTGCGAGCAGGTTACCTGCCCGATCACCAGCTACGGCTTCAACGAAGACGCCGAAGTGCGCGCTGTGAATGTGCGCGCCATGAGCGGCCAGATGCACTTCACCGTGCAACGCCGCAACGGCGTGGTGCTGCCCGACATGGAAGTGGTGTTGAACCTGCCCGGTCTGCACAACGTGCTCAACGCCTTGTCGGCGATTGCAGTGGCCGTGGAGCTGAACATTCCGGATGCAGCCGTCATCAAGGCACTGGCCGAGTTCAAGGGCGTGGGCCGCCGTTTCCAGCGCTATGGCGACCTCGCTTTGCCCGCCAAAGAGGGCGAATCCGGTGGAGTCGTCACGGTGATTGACGACTACGGCCATCACCCCGTCGAAATGGCAGCCACCCTGGCAGCTGCACGGGGGGCATTCCCCGGCCGTCGTTTAGTGTTGGCTTTTCAGCCGCACCGTTACACCCGCACGCGGGATTGCTTTGAAGACTTTGTGAAGGTCATTGGCGCTGGTGCCGATGCGGTGTTGCTGGCCGAGGTGTATGCCGCCGGCGAAGCGCCGATTGTGGCCGCCGATGGCCGCTCTCTCGCCCGCGCACTGCGGGTGGGCGGCAAGGTGGAGCCCCTGTTTGTGGACGACATCGCTGCCATGCCCCAGGCCGCCATCGACAACGCACGCGATGGCGATGTGTTGATCTGCATGGGCGCGGGTTCCATCGGCGCCGTGCCCGGAAAAATTGTTGATTTGCTACAAAATAAGGAGCTGCTCGCGCAGCAGGGACGGGCGCTATGAGCCAAAATAATCTAAATCTCGGCAAGGTGGCCGTGCTGATGGGCGGCGCCTCTGCGGAGCGCGAGGTGTCGCTGATGTCAGGCACCGGCGTGCTCAAGGCGCTGCGTTCGCAAGGCGTGGACGCCCACGCTTTCGACCCCTCAGAACGTGCGCTGGATGAACTCAAGCGAGAGGGTTTTGAACGCTGCTTTATCGCGCTGCACGGCCGCTTCGGTGAAGACGGCACGGTGCAGGGCGCACTCGAGTTGTTGGGCATCCCCTACACCGGCTCCGGCGTAATGGCCTCCAGCATCTCCATGGACAAGGTCATGACCAAGCGTATCTGGCGCTTCGAGGGCTTGTCGACACCCGCATGGCAACAGGTCAAGAGCGCCGCTGAAACCCATGCTGCGTTTGCAGCGCTCGGTGCGCCCATGATCGTCAAGCCTGCACGCGAGGGCTCGTCCATCGGCTTTACCAAAGTGATGACGGCGGACCAGTGCGATGCTGCCTACGCGCTCGCGTCGCAGCACGACAGCCATGTGCTGTGCGAGCAGTTCATTGCCGGCGACGAAGTCACCTGCCCGATCTGGGGCCCGACCTCCGCGCCTGAAGCGCTGCCTGTCATCCGCATCGTCGCGCCCGAAGGTAACTACGACTATCAGAACAAGTACTTCACCGACACCACCCAATACCTGGTCCCCGCTGGCTTGCCTGCCGGTGAAGAGGAAGCCATCCAGGCGCTGGTGTGCAAGGCCTACCAGGTGCTGGGCTGCCGCGGCTGGGCACGGGCTGACGTCATGATTGATGCCAAGACCCGCACACCCTACCTGCTGGAAATCAACACCTCACCGGGCATGACCGGTCACTCTCTGGTGCCCATGTCTGCCCGCGCCGCAGGCATCAGCTACGAAGACTTGTGTGTGCGCCTGCTGCAAAGCACCGCCACCGACGGGAAGGCCGACGCGTGAACTCTGCCGCCGACACACCGCTGGACGTCAAGCTCATGAACGGGACCGCTGCGCTCCTGTTCGTGGGCTTTGTCGTCCTTGCGGTCGTTGCCGGTGGCAAATGGTTGGGGCGGCTGCAGGTGTTTGCCATTCAGGGCATCACCGTGGCGGGGGATATGAGTCACAACAGTCCGTTGACGCTGCGCGCCAATGTGGCGCCCGGCTTGAGCGGAACCTTTTTCTCGGTAGATCTGGCCCGTGTGCGCGCTGCCTTCGAGGCGGTGCCATGGGTACGGCATGCGGTCGTGCGGCGCGAGTTTCCGAACCGCTTGCGCGTCGAACTGCAAGAGCATGTGGCGGTCGCCTACTGGGGCGATGAGCCCGAGCTGCGCTTGCTCAATAGCTTTGGCGAAGTTTTCGAGGCTAACGTGGGCGAGGTCGAGCAAGAAGAGCTGCCTAAGCTGAGCGGCCCTGACGGCGAAAGCGACGAGGTATTGCAGATGTACCGCACGCTGGCGCCTTCCTTTGCGGGCATGGAGCTGGAGTTGGAGCAACTGGAGTTGTCCGACCGAGGCAGTTGGCGCGCGCGCCTGGACGGCGGCGCCGTGATTGAACTGGGCCGTGGGGGGCCGGATGTCGTGGTGGAGCGACTCCAACAATTTTTGAAAACGTTGACGCAAGTCACTTCACGCTACGGGCGCGGCCCCGGATCGCTGGAGTCGGCAGACCTGCGTCACGTCAACGGATATGCCGTCAAGTTGCGTGGCGTCACCACGCTGGCAGCGGCTGATAGCGGCAAGAAATAGCGCAAACGGAGCAGGGCAACACAATGGCAAAAGAATACAAAGATCTCGTCGTCGGCCTCGACATCGGCACGGCCAAAGTCATGGCGGTGGTGGCCGAGGTCATGCCTGGAGGTGAGCTCAAACTCGCCGGCTTCGGTGTGGCACCCACCAATGGACTCAAGCGCGGTGTGGTGGTCAATATCGATGCGACGGTGGCCAGCATTCAGCAAGCGCTCAAAGAAGCCGAACTGATGGCCGACTGCAAGATCACCCGTGTGTACACCGGCATCACCGGCAGCCATATCCGTGGCATCAACAGCAGCGGCATGGTGGCGGTGAAAGATCGCGAGGTCACCCAAGCCGACGTCGCCCGTGTGGTCGAAACCGCCAAGGCCATCAACATCTCGACCGACCAGCGCTTGCTGCTGGTGGAGCCCCAAGAGTTCATCATCGACGGCCAGGATGTGCGTGAGCCCATCGGCATGAGCGGCATCCGCTTGGAAGCCAAAGTGCACATCGTGACCGGTGCTCAGAGCGCGGCAGAAAACATCATCAAATGTGTGCGCCGCTGCGGCTTGGAAGTCGAGCAGCTAATGCTGAACCCACTGGCCAGCAGCCTTTCGGTGCTCACCGAGGACGAGCGCGAACTCGGTGTCGCACTGGTGGATATTGGCGCCGGTACCACCGATGTCGCCATCTTCACCAATGGCGCCATCCGCCATACCGCCGTGATTCCGATTGCCGGTGACCTGATCACCAGCGACATTGCCATGGCTCTGCGCACACCAACCAAAGATGCTGAAGACATCAAGGTCGAGTCGGGCCACGCCAAGCAGTTGTTGGTAGACCCTGAAACCCAGGTCGAGGTGCCGGGTCTGGGCGATCGCGGCCCCCGCATGTTGAGCCGTCAGGCACTGGCGGGCGTGATCGAGCCGCGGGTCGAGGAAATTTTTACCCTGGTAAATCAGGTGATGCGCGAGTCCGGCTATGAAGAGGTGCTCTCCAGTGGCATCGTGCTCACCGGCGGCAGCTGCATCATGCCGGGCATGGTGGAGCTGGGTGAAGACATCTTCCTCAAACCGGTGCGCAGAGGTATCCCCAAATACAACAGCGCTTTGGCCGACATGGTGGCGCAGCCCCGTGCGGCCACGGTGATGGGCCTGCTCGAAGAGGCCCGCATTGCCCGCCTTCGGGGTTACAAGGTCGCCCAGAAATCCGGCACGATGAAATCAGCCTTCAGTTCTGTGAAGGACTGGTTTGTGGGGAACTTTTAACCATGTTTACACCGGCCACCAATGTGTTCGTGGGTCACCAATTTCCCCGCCATTGCTGGGGGCTGGTTCGTGTGCTGGTCCATCGAGGGCAGGACCCGCCTTCGTAAAGCGCCACCGTGTTTGCACTCAGTCGTTGGAAAAAAAATCGTCGAAAAATATTGAATCTCAGGAGATGACAAATATGAAAGCCCAAATCAAGGCCGAAATTCGCGATGCAAATATGGCTTATTTGAATATGGCCCAGAGTTTTATCCAGAAGGACCTCCAGTCCGCTGTGAAAATACTGGGTATGTCGCAAGACGCTGCAGAAATTATCAAAACGTTGTCAGAAAGTCAGAAAACCAGTATTGCCGATAGCGACATTTTGTTGTGCCGCTTCGGTGTCAGCGATGACGTGGTGTGGAAGCTCCTCACCAGCCATCCGGCTCCCAAGCCGGAGGCCGAGCATGCCAAGCGCCTGCTCGCCGACATCTTGTTGGCAGGCCGTTTGGCCGTCGCTGCTTGAGTTCTGCCCGACAACCGGTTTCAACCCATTCAATATTGCAATTCAAGGAGTAACAACATGAGCATCGAAATGATCGAAGAAGAAGCTTTTAACCAAGGCACACAAATCAAAGTCATTGGCGTAGGCGGTGGCGGTGGCAATGCGGTGGAGCACATGATCTCGACATCGGTGGGGGGTGTGGAATTCATTTGCGCCAATACCGATGCTCAGGCGCTGAGCCGCAGCTCGGCCCACAAGACCATCCAGCTCGGCGGTACCGGCTTGGGTGCCGGAAGCAAGCCTGACAAAGGCCGTGAAGCGGCTGAGCAGGCAGAGGCCGACATCCGCCAAGCCATCGAAGGCGCGCACATGTTGTTCATCACCGCCGGCATGGGCGGAGGTACCGGTACCGGCGCCGCACCCGTGATTGCCAAGGTCGCCAAAGAAATGGGCATTTTGACCGTTGGTGTGGTGACCAAGCCCTTCGATTTCGAAGGCGGTCGCCGCATGAGCAACGCCGACACCGGTCTGGCCGAGCTCGAAGCCAATGTGGACTCCCTGATCGTGGTACTGAACGAGAAGCTGCTTGAAGTACTCGATGAAGATGTGTCACAGGATGAAGCTTTCGCACACGCCAACGACGTGCTGAAGAACGCTGTCGGCGGTATCGCTGAAATCATCAATGTGAAGGGCGAGATCAACGCCGACTTCGAAGACGTGCGCACCGTGATGGGTGAGCCCGGCAAGGCCATGATGGGAACTGCCACTGCCAGCGGTCCCGATCGCGCCCGGATTGCGGCAGAACAAGCCGTGGCCTGCCCGCTCCTGGAAGGTGTCGACCTGTCGGGTGCCAAGGGCGTGCTCGTGCTGATTTCCGCCTGCAAGGGTTCTTTGAAGCTCAAAGAATCCAAGATGGCGATGGAAACTATCCGCGCTTGCGCTTCTGCAGATGCCCACGTGATCTACGGCACTGCCAACGACGAAAAGCTGGGCGATGAAATCCGTGTGACCGTGATCGCCACAGGCTTGAGCCGTCAAGGCGCGCGCCGCACCGCTCCCCCGCTGCAAGTGCTGCGCACCGGTACCGATAACGTGCCTTTCCATGTGCCCACGCTGAACACAGTCGCAAGCACAGGGAGCGCAAGCCCTGCGATGGGCAGCGTGGGATCGTCTGTCAGCCAGCCTGACTACGGCAGCATGTCCACACCCAGCGTGTGGCGTACGAACCGCACCCAGGCAGCGGCCAAGGTCGATGCACTCTCAAGCGGCGGCATGGACGACTACGAAATCCCCGCGTTCTTGCGCAAGCAGGCGGACTAGCCTTTTATATACCCCCCGGCTTGCCCACTGCGGGTGGCCGCTTTCCCCCCTTGCAGGGGGCAACACCAGTGGGCCGGCTGAGCCGGACCCACGGTGTTTCTGGCCAAAGGCATCCGCTCCGGAGGCGTATTGCGCTACTTTTACAATAGACCTGTGCTGAAACAACGAACTCTCAAATCCCTGACCCGCGCCGTTGGCGTGGGCCTGCATAGCGGCCAGCGTGTCGAGATCACGTTGCGCCCGGCGGCGCCGGATACAGGGATCGTGTTCCGGCGGGTCGATTTGGCCAATGCTCCGGATATCGTGGTGTCGGCTGAGTCGGTAACAGACACCCGCTTGGCCTCTACCCTTTCGTGCGGGAATGCCAAGGTCCACACCGTGGAACACTTGATGTCCGCCTGCGCTGGCTTGGGCGTGGACAACTTGTTTGTGGACATCACGGCCGAAGAGGTGCCGATTCTGGATGGTTCCGCCGCCTCGTTCGTGTTTCTGTTGCAAAGCGCAGGCATTGAGTTGCAAAACGCGCCGCGCCGGTTTATCCGGCTGATCAAGCCGGTGGAAGTGAGGGAAGGCGAAGGCGCCAACGAAAAATGGGCCCGTCTCGACCCGTACCACGGCTACAAACTCAGCTTTGAGATTGATTTCAACCATCCTGCCGTGGACTCCACCGGTCAAAAAGTCGAATTCGATTTGAGTACCGACAGCTATTCCCGCGACATTGCGCGTGCCCGTACTTTCGGTTTCACCAAAGACGTCGAGATGATGCGTGCCAACGGCTTGGCCTTGGGTGGGGGGCTGGACAATGCCATCGTGATGGACGACTACAAGGTCCTGAATGCCGATGGCTTGCGCTACGACGACGAGTTCGTGAAGCACAAGATTCTGGATGCCATCGGCGACTTGTATATCGTCGGCAAACCCCTGCTGGCCGCCTACAGTGCCCGCCGGTCAGGTCACGCCATGAACAACAAACTGTTGCGAGAGCTTCAAGCCCACCCCGAAGCCTGGGAAGTGGTGACCTTTGAAGACGTCAAGCAGGCACCACAGGGCTTCGCCCAACCGGTTCGGGCCTGGTAACAGCCGCTTATCCGGCCGGTGCTTGTCACGGGGCTGTCGCTGTTGATAATGGAAAGGTCTGCGATGTGCAGACGGTACCGTAAGGCGCACCTCCCATGAACTCCATTTCCTCGATTGCTCTTTCCGGAATGAACGCGGCGCAAACCCGCCTAGGAGCCAGCGCCAACAACGTAGCCAATCTGGCAACTGAAGGGTTCAAGCGCCAGGACACGGTGCAAACCGCCCAAGCCGGAGGCGGGGTCAGCACGTCGGTGCGCGAATCCCCGCAGGTAGGCAATGCCTTGGAGCAGGACGTGGTGAGCCAGTTGCAGGCGAAAAATAGCTTCATCGCCAATTTGGCGGTTTTCAAAACCGCCGACAAAATGGCCGGCGCCTTGTTGGACACCCGGGCCTGACCACGCCCAGACCTTGATTCAGGGTTGGGTGTAACGATGCACCAAGGCGTCTACCCGACCTTGGCGCTTCAATTTGTCGATGGCAGCCTGCAAACGGCCGACGACTTCGGGATTCGATTTGAGATTAAAAGCGTAGAAATACGCTCCTTCGTCTGCAAGCTTGCTGTGCTTGATTACCGTGCTTTCGTCCAAGCTGCTGCTGCGCAATGCCCAAGCCATCGCGACCTCGGTATCCACCATCGCATCGACCACGCCGGACAACAGCAGCCGCAGGATGCTGGCGTTGGAGCTGTCTTCGACCATCGAGGTCGGCGCCACCCCGGCATTTAGCAGGTCCTGGTAAGCCGCCTCGCCTCGCACAACCCCGAAGCGCAGTTTGTTTAACTCGCGTGTGCCGGCTGCATCTGCAGGATGGGGCCGAGCAAACACCCAGGTGCTGCGCGACAGAATAGGCCCCACCCACAGGAAATGGTCATCGCGCTCGGGCTTGCGGGCGGTGGTGAAAAGCACCGTGTCCGGTGTAGTGCGGACAATCTTGTAGCCCCGCGCCCACGGTACCATTTCCACTCTGCAGTTCAAGCGCGCGGTCTTGCAGGCCTCCCGCAGTAAGTCTGTGGCGATGCCTTTGACATCCCGGCCGTCTTGAAAGTTGTAGGGCGCCCACTCTTCGGTATAAGCGGTGAGTGTTTGTGCGCCGGCCGTCGTTGCTGCACACAAGGCCAAAAGGATTCCAGCGTAAATTTTGATGGTGTGCATGTCAAAACCGCATTCATTGGCTACGTCCGTCACGATAACGGATTTTCCCGTTACCACCCACGCCATTGCTCCCGGCGAGCATGGCCATGGACTTGCCTGCATGGGCATGGGTGATCGCCAGGCCCAAGGCGTCGGCCGCATCGGGGCCGGGCAAACCGGGCAGGTGCAGCAGGCGCTTCACCATCTCTTGCACCTGGTCTTTGTGAGCGCGGCCGTGGCCCGCGACTGCCTGCTTCATTTGAAGCGCGGTGTACTCCGCCACCGGCAGGTTGGCGCACACCAGTGCTGTGACCAGCGCTCCGCGGGCCTGGCCCAGTAACAGGGTGGACTGCGGGTTCACGTTCACAAACACAATTTCAACCGAGGCGCAGGTGGGCTGGTAGCGCTCCACCACTTCACCAATGCCGTCAAACAGCACCTTGAGCCGCGCTGGCAAGGCCCGGGTATCGAGGTGCTCGGTGCGGATCGTGCCACTGGCCACATAGCGCACATCCGCGCCCACGACGTCTACCAAGCCGAAGCCGGTAGTGCGCAAGCCGGGGTCAATACCAAGAATTCGCATGCTATAAAGTTAGGAGCTGCTCGCGCAATATCTACGGGCGCTACAGGTCAAAATACCACCGTGCGGAGTGGAAAAACACCGGGGCCGCAAAGCACAAGGCGTCCACCCGGTCCAGCAAGCCACCGGCACCGGTGACTGCGCGCATATTGCCCCCCCAGCTAGGGATGCCCCGGTCGCGCTTGAGCGCTTTCATGACAAAGTGGCCCATCGTGCCTGCAACGCAGGCAATAAAGGAAAACGCAAACGCGGTGCCCGGCACCCAAGGGGTGATGCCGGCAAGCAATGCGCCGAACAGGCTGGCCGAGAACACGCCGATCCACCAGCTCGGCCAATTGAAGCTCATGCTGATGGCAGGGGCTGCCGGTGGCAATTTGAGTTTGCGGGACACGAGGTGCTGCACTGCCATGCAGAACTGCACCACCAGCACCAAGAAGAACACCATGAACGCGTTCCGGTGGTCGTAGCCCGGAAACTTCAGCATCAAGAGCGCAGGCACGTGGCTCATGCCGTAGATGCACACCATGATGCCCCACTGCAGCTTGGCATTGCGTTCCAGAAAACGCTGCGGGTCATTCGCCAGCGCGCTCGCCACCGGCAGGGCCAGGAACACATACACCGGAATGAACACCGCAAACATGTCGAAGTGCTCGGTCGCGACCAGCCAGTACTGCAAGGGCAGCACCACGAAAAATGCCAACACCAGGCTGCGGTGGTCGCCCAGTCGGGTGGGCGACAGGGTCATGAATTCACGCAGCGCAAAGAACGAAAGGCCGCCGAACAAGCTCAGGGCGACCAAGGGGCCGCTCAGCCACCCCACCCAAAACACAAACACCATCAGCCAACTGGTGCGGATGATACCGTCCAGGTTCTTCAGCTCTGCGCGCTTGCGGTCGCCGGCTTCATCGTCGCCGTGCTCCCGCAGGGACATCAGAAACGCCACGATGCTGGAGAGCAGCAACAGGCCAAAAACAATAATGAACAACGCACCCACTTGCTGGGTCGGGCCTAGATTTTTCAGGTAGTGGTACATGGACTTGCCTTACACGTCCCGCAGGGCCACTACGGCGTTGCGCGCCCGGTCCAGAAACGTCCGGCGCTCTTCGCCATCAGCCACTTGCATGGGGGCGCCGAAGGTCACAGAGCACAGCACCGGTACCGGCACCACTTCGCCCTTGGGGAGTACGTGCTGCACATTGTTGATCCAGGCGGGCACCAGCACCACGTTGGGAAAGCGGGTGGCCAGGTTGTAGAGGCCGGCCTTGAACGCCTGTGGCTCACCGGTGTGCCCGCGTGTGCCTTCGGGAAACAGGATGATCGAGTCACCATTGGCTAATGCTTCGATCAGCGGCTCCAGTGGGTCTTCTTCAGAAGTGCGGTCACGCGAGACGTAGATCACATGGAACACCTCTGTCGTGAGCCATTGCCTGAAGGGAGATTTGGTCCAGTAGTCTTTGGCGGCAATGGCGCGGGTGATGTGCCGCAATTCCTTGGGCAAGGCCGCCCAGATCATCACCAGATCGGCGTGGCTCTGGTGGTTGGCAAAGTAGATCCGCTGTTCTGCTTTGGGCGGGCAGCCGTGCCAGCGCGCTTGCGCACCGGTGAGAAAGCGGATCAGGCCCAATAGAAAGTAACTCATCAACTTGGCAAGCATGGCGGGGATGATACAGAGCGGATGTGTCTGCTCTTAGGCTTTATCTCACTCTAGTGGCATCGATCTTTTGGTTTGCGCTGGAAGCGGTGGGCGGGGTGCTCTGCGTCGTTCGTGTCCCCCGCGCTGCGCGCTCCTCCTTGACCTCACTATGCAGAGCACCCCGCCCACCGCCCACCGCTTCCCGGGGGGGTAAGCCAAGTCAATGAATGTTGGCAAGCATTTCACTCCAGCAGTGGAGCAGGCGTGAGTCCCAAAGCGAGGTCAAGGAGGAGGCCGAAGGCCGGGGGACACGAGCGGCGGGACTCATGCCTGCTTCGCTGCGGGCAACAGCCAAAGCAGCCCGAAGCCAAAAATGAATTCAGGGCAGCTGCGCGTCCGCCATCCGCGCCACGATGGTGCCAGCACGGCTGTTCAGGTAGCCCGAGTTAGGTGTCTTCTCAAAGAACTTGGGCCGCGGCAACATCACTGCCAAACGGGCCGCCTCGTAGGCGCTGAGCTTGCTGGCGGGTTTGCGGAAATAGTGTTGAGCCGCGGCCTCCGCGCCAAACACACCTTCGCCCCATTCCACGCTATTGAGGTAAATCTCCAGAATGCGCTGCTTGCTCAGCAACTGCTCCAGCAGCAAGGTCAGCACAAACTCCTGGCCTTTGCGAAGCAAGGTGCGCTCGCCCGACAAAAACAGGTTCTTGGCCAGTTGCTGCGTAATGGTGGAGCCGCCTACGATCTTCGGGGGCTTGGTGCTGGCCTTGCCTTGGCTGAGGCGCTGCTCGGCGCGCTGCTCTGCCTTGGCGTTTTTGGCCCATGCCTTTTCCAAGGCTTCCCAGTCCACCCCGTCGTGTTGGCGGAAGCTATCGTCCTCCGAGGCAATCACCGCGCGTTTCAGGTTGTCTGAAATCCGCTCATAAGGCACCCACTCCTGGCGCCACCGGAAGGTGTCGCGCTCCCGGGCGACTCGCCAAGCCTCGGAGCGTTCAAAGGCGGTGGACTGCGGGTCGATCACCGCCATGGCGGCAATCCGGCCCACGAAATACAGCTGGAGCGAGACAAACGCCACGCCACACAGCAGCACCCAACGCAACAGCGATCTCATCGGGCCGCGGAGGACGAGACCTTGGCTTCCAATGTCTCGTCACGGGTGAACTTGAAGCGGGACACCACCAGAATCTGGTCTGCCTGGCGCCGCATGGCGGTATTGAAGTTGCCGAACGGGCCCGCCGAGCGGGCAATCGCCTGGGCGCGCTTGTCGAGCACCGGGTTGCCCGAGCTCTGCACCACCTCAGCGTCGATGACCCGGCCATCAAAGTTGATGGTGACGATCATGGTCAGCTCGCCATACAGCTTCTTCCCGCCGCTTTGGGGGAAGTTGTCGGTGCCTTTTTCCTCGATACGCTGGCGCAGTTGGTCGTAATAGACCGCATACACCTCTTCACGCACAGAGGGGCTCACATAGCGCTTTTTCGGGCGCGCGTTCTCCATGTTGATGCGTCGCTCGATTTCGGCCAGCAACTTGATCAGCTGCCGGCGCTTTTCCTCGCGCTCGGCCTGGTCTGATTTGTCTGCCAGTTTGTTGGGGTCGGGCGGGGGCAGGGCGGCCAGTTGGCTTTTGACTTGCGCGAGCAACAGGTTTTGCTGCTCCTGCAGGCTTTGCAGTTTGCGTGCGCTCTCTTCTTCGAGGGTGTCGCCGATGTCGGTAAACGCCGAGGGCGGCAAAGGGCTGGTGGCGCGGCCTTTTTCCACATCGCCACCACCAGCCAAATTGGTTTGGGCAATCGCCTGGGCCTTTTCCGGTTTTTCTTTGCTCTTGGCGTTCACCAGAATGACTTCCAGTGGCTGGTCCTCGAACACCCGGTTAAAGGCCTCAGGGTCTACAAAACGCACGGTCAACAGCGCCGCGTGTACCGCAATGGATACACCCAGAGCCCATTGGAGCGTGGTCAGTTTGCGCAGATTCACGGGGTGGGATTATCACCGCCGGCGTCCGGCGCTTCGTTCACGTCCACTGCAATCGCGATCGGGCCTGCCACATCGTCTTCGCTGTCGTCCTCGTCTTCGGTGGCCTCTGTCTCGACCGGTGCGTCCAAGCGTTCCAGCACCGTGCCATGCACATCCAGGGTGATGAGGTCCATCTCGCCCAGCTTGACACGCACCTTGGCGTGGCGGGGCAGGCCTTGGGCGCCCATGACTGGCAACACCAGCGGAATGTCGTCGGCGCGCACCATGCCGTCCTTGAACAGGCTGGCGGTGAGCTCGGTGATGCCGTGCTGCTGGGCGTAACGCATGGTCCAGAACCGCTCCATGGCGCCCTGGTAGCCGTTGTAGGCGCTGTAAGCCGCGTCGAACGAGGAGATGATGGCGAACAGCTCCGCGTCCTTGGGCTTGAACGGGGCGACGAGCGCCGCCGTCTTGCCATGGCGTGCACAGGCAATGATCTGCCACTGGTTCACCAGGTCGGTATAGCGGCGCAGTGGTGAGGTCGCCCACGAATACGCTTTGACGCCGATACCCGCATGCGGTAATGCCTTGGTACCCATGCGCACTTTGACGCCCGGTGCCAGCGACGCCTGGCTGCGGTAAATGCCGGGCACGCCCATCTCGGCGAGCCAGCTGCCCCAGGTGCTGTTGGCCAGAATCATGGCTTCGGCCACGATCAGGTCCAGCGGGGCGCCGCGCTGGCGGATGCTGATGAGGACGGTCTCGTCGCCCTGCGGCTCCGCGCCATCGTTGCCTTGCAGGCGGAAGTTGTAGTCCGGGCGGTTGAAAGTCTCGGGTTTGCCGCGCACGATCTCGCGCTTCGCCTTCAGGTCGCGCGCCAAGCGGTGCAAAAATGATAGCTGCTCGCGCAGACCTGCTGAGGGCTGGGTGTCATTTTCATGGTTAAACGAGGCGTCGGTCAGCCACTGCTCGGTGACCACGCTGTCGAGCTGGTCGTGGCGCAGGTTGTGAGCAATCGGCACCCGCTCCAGCTTGGTTTCACTGTTGGTGATCTCCAGCGTCTCTTCATTGAAGGTGACGTACAGCGAGACGGACGGGCAGTCCCGCCCCTCCATCAAGGTGTAGGTCTGTACCACCTCGTCGGGCAGCATGGTGACCTTGTAGCCGGGCATGTACACCGTGGACAGGCGGGCGCGACCCAGCACGTCCACCGGGCTGCCGGGCTGCACGGCCAGGCCGGGCGCGGCGATGTGGATGCCCACCGTCACGGTGCCGGACCCCAGGCCCTGCACGCTCAGGGCATCGTCAATTTCGGTGGTTTGCGAATCGTCAATCGAAAAAGCCTGCACGGCCGCCACGGGCAACTCGTCCGCAATGGCCGGCGCGCTGATCGCGGGAAAGCCGGTGCCCTTGGGGAAATTCTCCAGCAAAAAGCGCTTCCAGTGGAACAGGTAGGGCGAGGCAATCGCACCGGCCTTTTGCAGCAGCTCTAGCGGCGCAATGTGGGTGGCGCGGCTGGCCTCGACCACCGCTTTGTACTCAGGGGCGTTTTTGTCCGGCTTGAACAGGATTTTGTACAGCTGGTCTTTGATGGACTGGGGGCAGCTGCCTGCCGCCAGCTCTTGGGCCCACTGGGCGATCTGCTCGGCAATCAGGCGTCTCTTTTCGATGGCAGCGAGCGCTTGCTGAATGATTTCGGCAGGCGCCTTTTTGAAGCGACCTTTGCCCGCACGGCGGAAGTAGTGCGGGGTGTCAAACAGCTTGAACAGCATGCCGGCTTGCTCGGCCTGGCTGGCCTGGGCCGAGAAATAGTCTTTGGCGAGATCGGCAAAACCGAACTCTTCGTCGGGGGCAAATTCGTAGGCCATGTCCAGCTCGATACCTGCGGCCTGCGCCTGGGCGGCGGCCACAAAATCAGCAGGAGCGGGCTTTTCGAACTTGATCAGCACGTTGGCCGACTTGACCTTGACGCGCTTGCCGGAATCCAACTCCACCTGTGCAGAGGCTTCTGCCTCGGACAGGACGCGACCGGCCATGAATTTTCCGGCTTCTTCAAACAGTACAAACATAGGGGGTGGATTGTCCCCGCAAAACGGGTCGTCCCGAACCCGTCGGCTCAGGCCTCGGGAACCGAAGGGTTTTAGGCAACACTGCCGGTGTCGCCCCTCAGGCCCATAAAGGCTGCCAAGTCAGGCAAAAAGGCCTCGAAACCCGTGAGCGCATGGTCGCCCCCTTCCAGCAAGGTGAGCCGGGTGTCGGCATAGCGGGCGTGCATTTCGCGCCAATCGAGCACCTCGTCGCCCTTGGCCAGGATGGCGCGGTAGCGTTCGGGGTGTTGCAAGGCGCCCACTTCCAGGCTGCGCAGTTCATCCACGTACTCGGGCAAAAAGTAGAAACTTTCCTCGGGCGCATGCCACTGGCGGTTTTCACCGATGTATTTCCCCAGATCGCGCGCCGGATCGACCGCGGGATTGATCAGCAAGGCGAGGCAGCCCGTCGCCTCGGCGATGTGGGTAGCGTAAAAGCCGCCGAGCGACGAGCCCACCACTGCCATGTGTGCTGTGGGCCAGCCGGCAATGCCCTGCATCAGCAGGGCCATGGCGGCGCGCGGGGAGGGCGGCAGTTGGGGGCACCACCACTGAACCTGCGGAAAGTGGTTGCCCATATAGGCGGCCATGGCTTGCGCCTTGTGGGATCGGGGGGAAGAGCGAAAACCGTGGAGGTAAAGCAGGTGGGTGATGGCCATGTCGGGATGGTAATGGGCGGCGGCTTGGGGATAATCCATGGCTATGTCGTACCAATTCGGAAAAGTCTCCCTGCGTCAGCGCATTGCGCCCTGGTTCTCGGGGTTTGACGGGCCCTTGGCCTTTGCGGTGTTCATGCTGGCGTGCGCCGGTTTGCTCATCATGTATTCATCGGGTTTCGACCATGGCACCCGGTTTGAGGATCATGGTCGCAATATGCTGATTGCCGCCGCCATCATGTTTGTGGTGGCCCAGGTTCCGCCGCAGCGCTTGATGCTGGTGGCCGTGCCGCTCTACACCGTGGGGGTGGCGCTGTTGATCGCGGTGGCGATTTTTGGCATCACCAAAAAAGGGGCCAAGCGCTGGGTCAACGTCGGGGTGGTGATCCAACCCAGCGAGATCATGAAAATTGCCATGCCGCTGATGCTGGCCTGGTGGTTCCAAAAACGCGAGGGGCAGTTGCGCCCCCTCGACTTCGTGGTGGCCGGTGGTTTGCTGGCTGTCCCGGTCGGCCTGATCATGAAGCAACCCGATCTCGGCACCTCGCTATTGGTCATGGCCGCCGGCTTGGCCGTGATTTTTTTCGCCGGCATGAGCTGGAAGCTGGTGATACCGCCCGTGGTGATCTCGGTGGTCGGCATTGTGTTGCTGGTCGTGTTTGAGCCCCAGCTGTGTGCGGATGGTGTGCGCTGGTCTGTGCTGCACGACTATCAGCAGCAGCGGATTTGCACCTTGCTGGACCCCACCCGGGACCCCTTGGGCAAAGGCTTCCACATCATTCAAGGGATGATTGCAATCGGCTCCGGCGGCATTACCGGCATGGGCTTTATGAAGGGGACCCAGACGCACCTCGAGTTCATCCCCGAACGCACCACCGACTTTATTTTTGCGGCTTACTCCGAAGAGTTCGGCCTGATCGGCAATGTGTTTTTGCTCTGCGCGTTCGTCTTCTTGATCCTGCGGGGTCTGGCGATCGCGCTGGAGGCGCCCACCCTGTTCTCCCGCCTGTTGGCAGGGGCTGCGACGATGATCTTTTTTACCTACGCCTTTGTGAACATGGGCATGGTGAGCGGCATCCTGCCGGTGGTGGGCGTGCCCTTGCCGTTCATTAGTTACGGCGGCACCGCCATGGTGACACTGGGGCTGGCGCTCGGTATTTTGATGTCGATTGCCAACTCCAAGCGCTTGGTGCAAAGCTAAGGTGGCGGGGTTCGCGGTCACGCTGATCGGGGTGGGCAACATGGGCGGGGCCATGGCGCAGCGCCTGGCCCGGCTGGGGTGGGCCCCGGCCATCCATGATCTGGACCGCGCCAAAGTGGAGGCTTTATTGCCATTTGGTGCGCTAGCGCCCGAAAATATTGCGCAAGCTGCTTCCAAAAGCATAGCAACTATTCTCTGTGTGGTCGATGCGACCCAAGTCCGTGATGTGCTGTTTGGCACCGACGGACTGGCTCGGCACCTGCCCGCAGGCCATGTGGTCATGCTGTGCCCGACCATTGCCCCGCACGATGTGGAGTCAATTGCCACGCAGCTACTTGCCCAAGGGGTCTGGACCCTGGATGCCCCGATGTCCGGCGGCCCTGCGCGTGCACTGGACGGCAGCATGAGCCTCATGGTGGCCGGGCCTGGTGCCGCGCGGACGCTATGTCGCCCCTTGCTGGAGGCCTTGTCCAGCAAGGTGTTTGACATCAGCGATCGGCCCGGTGACGGCGCGCGCACCAAACTGGTCAATAACCTGCTGGCGGGTATCAATTTGGTGGGGGCCGCAGAGGCGATGGCGTTGGCCGACCGCTTGGGGCTGGATGCCAGCCGCACGCTGGACGTGATTGCCCAGAGCAGTGGCCAGAGCTGGATCGGTACTGACCGTATGCGCCGTGCGGTGGCCGGAGATCTCGCGCCGCGCGCCCACATGACCTTGCTGGCCAAAGACACCCGTTTGGCCCTGGATGCGGCACAGGCCGCCGGTTTTGCCGGGCCCCTGGGCGAAGCGGCCAGCGCAGTGTTTGCCCAAGCGGTGCGGGCAGGCCTGGCCGGGATGGACGACGCGGCGTTGCTGGAATTTTTGAAGCGCTAAGCGGCCATACCCCTGTGGCAGGCCCCGACTCTGGCGACACAGCCACTGCGCCAGCCGTGCAGAGGCCTAAAATGGCCGCATGATCTCCCGCGAACCCACCATCGAACGCTTGGCCACGGCCAAATCCCTGTTGCTGACGCCCTTCGGGCTGGATGAGAGCCATCTCACCCGCGCGCTGAACGAAATCAAGGCGCACCAGGTGGACGAGGCGGACCTGTACTTCCAGTACACCCGTTCCGAGGGCTGGAGTCTGGAAGAGGGCATCGTCAAAACCGGTTCCTTCAGCATCGACCAGGGTGTGGGCGTTCGCGCGGTGAGCGGCGAGAAAACTGCCTTCGCATATTCCGACGATATTTCTGAAGCCAGTCTGCTGGATGCCGCCCGCACCGTGCGCACCATTTCGGCTGCAGCGCAGAACAAGCGTGCGAAGACTGCTACCCCAAAGATAGCAGGCGGCCGCAAGCTCTACGCCGGCCTGGACCCGATTGCCACGCTGGACAGCACCGCCAAAGTGGAGCTGTTGGGCAAGGTGGAGAAGCTGGCACGCGCCAAAGACCCACGCATCATCCAGGTGATGGCCGGCCTGGCTGCCGAATACGACGTGGTGATGGTCGCCCGTGCCGACGGCACGCTGGCTGCCGATGTGCGTCCGCTGGTGCGACTGAGCGTGACCGTGATTGCCGAGCAAAAGGGTCGCCGCGAGGTGGGCTCTAGTGGTGGCGGTGGCCGTTTCGGGCTGGCGTATTTCACCGATGCGCAAATTGAAGATTACGTGGATCAGGCCGTGCACGCAGCACTCACCAACCTTGATGCCCGCCCCGCGCCTGCCGGCGAGATGACTGTGGTGTTGGGTGCCGGCTGGCCCGGCATCCTGTTGCACGAAGCCATCGGCCACGGGCTGGAAGGCGACTTCAACCGCAAGGGCAGCAGCGCCTTCAGCGGCCGCATCGGCCAGCGCGTCGCCGCCAAGGGCGTGACGGTGCTGGACGACGGCACCATCGCCGATCGTCGCGGCTCGCTCAACGTGGATGACGAAGGCAACCCCAGCCAGCGCAATGTGTTGATTGAAGATGGCATCTTGAAGGGCTACATCCAGGACAGCATGAACGCCCGCTTGATGGGCGTGAAGCCCACCGGCAACGGCCGCCGCGAGAGCTATGCCCACTTGCCCATGCCCCGCATGACCAACACCTACATGCTGGGCGGCGACAAGGCGCCGGAAGAAATCATCGCTAGCATCAAAAAGGGCTTGTACGCCCCCAACTTCGGTGGCGGCCAGGTAGACATCACCAGCGGCAAATTTGTGTTCTCTGCCAGCGAAGCCTATTGGGTGGAAAACGGCAAGATCCAATACCCCGTCAAGGGTGCGACGCTGGTGGGCAGCGGCCCCGAGTGCCTGAAGCGCGTCTCCATGATCGGCAACGACATGAAGCTGGACCCCGGCGTGGGCACCTGCGGCAAAGAGGGCCAGAGCGTGCCGGTGGGTGTGGGTCAGCCTACGCTGCGCATCGATGGTTTGACCGTAGGTGGAACTGCTTAGTGGCAAGCGTAAGCCGCTGTCAGAAACCTGTGCTACATTGAACCCCATGCATTCCGCACGTTTCTTCTTTA
This sequence comes from Rhodoferax potami, assembly GCF_032193765.1. Classification (NCBI taxonomy): domain Bacteria; kingdom Pseudomonadati; phylum Pseudomonadota; class Betaproteobacteria; order Burkholderiales; family Comamonadaceae; genus Rhodoferax; species Rhodoferax potami. The sequence goes on along the minus strand of NZ_JAVBIJ010000001.1, from coordinate 2,675,475 downwards.
GCTACTTTTGGTTCTCACGCACATCCGGCGGTCGAGAGATCTGAACGTACCCAAAAGAAACGTCCTGAATCTTCCCAAAAACCGCCGGCACCCCCGGCGGTTTTTTTATGCCTTTTTCAACCTGTTTTATTTGTAACTTGGACTCTGGAGACCTGACATGAACGCTAAAGCCTCTGCAACCGGTGAGTGGTACGGACAAGCCCAGCCCGCCGACCGCACCAGTAAAACCGACGACGAACGCATCAAGGACATCACCGTGTTGCCCCCTCCAGAGCACCTTATCCGCTTTTTCCCCATTCGCGGCAGCGCGACCGAAACCCTGATTTCGGACACCCGCGCCACGATCCACAACATCATGGCCGGCAAGGATGATCGCTTGCTGGTCATCATCGGGCCCTGCTCCATCCATGATCCTGCCGCTGCGCTGGACTACGCCCGCCGTCTGAAAGTGGAGCGTGAGAAGTACAAAGACACGCTGGAAATCGTGATGCGCGTGTACTTCGAGAAGCCCCGCACCACCGTGGGCTGGAAGGGTCTGATCAATGACCCCTACCTGGACGAGAGCTACCGCATCGACGAAGGCCTGCGCATTGCACGCCAGTTGCTGATCGAGATCAACCGCTTGGGCGTGCCTGCGGGCAGCGAGTTCTTGGACGTGATTTCTCCCCAGTACCTGGGCGACTTGATTTCCTGGGGCGCCATCGGTGCGCGCACCACTGAGAGCCAGGTGCACCGCGAGTTGGCCTCCGGCATCTCTGCGCCCATCGGCTTCAAGAACGGCACGGACGGCAATATCAAGATCGCAACCGACGCTATCCAGGCAGCGGCCGGCGGTCACCACTTCTTGTCGGTGCACAAAAACGGCCAAGTGGCGATTGTGCAAACCAACGGCAATCCGGACTGCCATGTGATTTTGCGCGGCGGCAAGGCGCCCAACTACGATGCCGCCAATGTGGCCGCCGCCTGTGCGGACCTCGCCAAGGCGAAGTTGCCCCAGACCCTGATGGTGGACTGCAGCCACGCCAATAGCAGCAAGCAGCACGAAAAGCAGCTCGATGTGGCCAAAGACATTGCCGGCCAGATCAGCGGTGGTTCGCGCAGCGTGTTTGGTGTGATGGTGGAAAGTCACCTGAACGCTGGCGCCCAGAAGTTCACCCCCGGCAAGGACGATGCAACTGCCTTGGAATACGGCAAGAGCATCACCGATGCTTGCCTGGGCTGGGACGATTCGGTGGAGTCTTTGGAAGTGCTGTCTACCGCCGTGAAGGCGCGTCGCGCAGCCTGATGGCACCATAAAAAAAGCCGGAGTGATTGCTCCGGCTTGCATTACCCAGCGGGCCTGAGTGCCCGCTTTTTTGTGCCTTATTGCAGCGGCTCAGGGGCCCGCAGCGACTCCATCACCGCGTCCGGCGTACCACCCGCAGCCAGATGGGTTTTGTACCAGACGCTCAGGATCGTGCTGATCACCGGGCCGGGGTTCTCGCGGACTTTGGCCACGTTCCACTGGTTGAGTTGGCAGATGCGTTCGACGAGGTCCATGTCCATGTCGATGGCTTCGGCGTCGCAACGGCGCAGTTTCAGGTCGGTGAATTGGGCGCCTTCCGGGAGGCGGAGTTGAAAGTTCGGATCGGTTTGCATGGGGTTGTGGGTTAAATATGGCGCTAGCGCTCGCAGATATTGCGCGAGCAGCTATGAAGTTTGTAGCAAGTTGGCAAGTTTGGCGTGGATGCCGCCGAAGCCGCCATTGCTCATGCACAGCACGTGGTCACCCGGTTGCAAGGCGGCGGCTACTTGGGCGAGCACAGCATCAATGGTGTCGCCCACTTGCGCCCGCGCGCCCATGGGGGCCAGCGCCTCGGCCGCGTCCCAGCCCAAGCCTCCGCTGTGGCAAAAGGCGAGGTCGGCTTCTTCGAGGCTCCAGGGCAACTGGGCCTTCATGGCACCGAGCTTCATGGTGTTAGAGCGGGGCTCGAACACGGCCAGAATGCGCCCGCTCCCGACTTGGCGGCGCAAGCCGTTGACCGTAGTGCGGATGGCGGTGGGGTGGTGCGCAAAGTCATCGTAAATGGTGACGGGTGCGCTGCCGGGCTGGCCTGCCAATGGGGCTTTGGCGCGCACTTCCATGCGGCGCTTGACGTTCACGAACTGGCCCAGGGCTTCGGCGGCGACGGCAGGAGACACGCCCACATGGTCGGCGGCGGCGATGGCGGCCAGCGCATTGAGCTGGTTGTGCACGCCGCCCAAGGCCCATTGCACCCGAGCCACTTCGCGGCCTTGGCGGTGGACCGCAAAGTCGTGGGGCTCGCCGACGGCAGAAAAGTCGCTCACTGCGGCGCCGAAGCTGCGTTGTTCGCTCCAGCAGCCTTGGTGCAGCACCCGGGTGAGGCTGTCTTCCAGGCCGTTGACGACCACGCGGCCGGTGCCGGGCACGGTGCGCACCAGATGGTGAAATTGTCGTTCGATGGCGGCTAGGTCGTCAAAGATGTCGGCGTGGTCGAATTCCAGGTTGTTCAGGATGGCGGTGCGTGGGCGGTAGTGCACGAATTTGCTGCGCTTGTCGAAGAAGGCGGTGTCGTATTCGTCGGCCTCGATCACGAAGAGTTTCGCTCCGGAAGCGGGGTGGAGGGCCGCCTGCGCCCCCAGCTCCGTGTCCCCCGCCCGCTTTGCGGGCTCCTCCTTGACCTGCGCAGAGGGCGCAGACGCCCCTCCGCCCAGTCTTGCCGATACTCCGAAATTCAGCGGGACGCCTCCGACCAGGAATCCGGGTTGAAGCCCGGCGTACTCCAGCACCCAGGCCAGCATGCTGGTGGTGGTGGTTTTGCCATGGGTGCCGGCGACGGCCAGCACATGGCGGCCTTGGAGCACGTGTTCAGCCAGCCATTGCGGGCCGCTGGTGTAGGGCGCGCCCGCGTCCAGAATGGCTTCCATGAGCGGGAATTTGGGCGTTCCGTCAGCGAGCCGCGCGCGGCTGACGACGTTGCCGATCACGAACATGTCAGGCTGCAAGGCCATTTGTACAGCACCGAAACCTTCGATCAGTTCGATGCCCAAGGCCCGGAGCTGGTCGCTCATGGGGGGGTAAACGCCGGCATCGCAGCCGGTTACTTTGTGGCCGGCTTCACGCGCCAGCGCGGCCAAGCCACCCATGAAGGTGCCGCAAATGCCCAAGATATGAATATGCATGGCCCGTATTCTACGGTTGGCAATTGATACGGAATTTTTGGAGTTTTTTGGCGTTTGGCCCAAGCAGAATATGCGGATCCAGCTATCAAAAATATAGCAAATATGCGGTGCGTAAGGCTTTGCGATGGCGGGCACAATGGCGCCATGGACGATCTGAAAGAAGAAATAGCGGCCACTGCCGCCCGTATGGTGGTGGAAGAGGGCTTGGAGTACGGTGCAGCCAAGCGCCGTGCGGTCAAGCAATTGGGGGTGCCGCCCCGTTCCGGTTTGCCCGACAACGACCAAGTGGAGGCCGCTGTCGAGGAGTACATCTCCATCTTCTGCGCGGACACCCAGCCCGAGGAGTTGCGGGCCCTTCGCGAGCTGGCGGTGCAATGGATGGAGCGGCTGGAGTCGTTCCGGCCGCATCTCGGAGGTGCTGTGTGGCGGGGCACAGCCACCCGTAACAGCGATATTTATCTGCAGTTGTTTTGTGATGATCCCAAATCGGCGGAGATCATGCTGATTGACAAGGGTGTGCGCTTTGAGGTGCGCTCAGTGCCGGGGCTGCAAGGGGAGATGGTCGATGCCCTGAGCATCCATGCCATGTGCTTGCCCTTGGGCGAGCACGTGGGGGTGCATCTCTTGGTCAATGACCTGGATGATGTGCGTGGCGCACTCCAGCCCGATGGGCGTGGTCGTGCCCGGCGTGGCAATATGGCGGCAGTTCAGCGCTTGTTGGAGTCGGATGATGCAAATTCCTGAAAATTCGGTCGCAGTAGCGCCTTCGGCTCGGCGTCGGAGGGTCTTGTGGGGTGCGGTCGCCGGGGTGGCGGCTGTGGCCGGAGCGGGTTTGTCGTGGCGCCAACAAGCAGCGTCGTCCGTGATGGAGCCGGTGCCCGGTTTTTGGGCGCAGCAATGGCAGACGCCCCAAGACACGAACCTGGCGATGCAACAGTTCCAAGGGCGCCCCGTGTTGATCAATTTTTGGGCGACGTGGTGCCCTCCGTGTGTGGATGAGCTGCCTTTGTTGGACCGTTTTCATACCGAGCAAGGGCCCAAAGGTGTGCAGGTGTTGGGGTTGGCGATTGACCGCAAGGAGGCGGTGGTGCCGTTCTTGCAGCGGGTTCCGCTCCAGTTTCCTGTGGCATTGGCGGGCTTGTCAGGGACGGATCTCGGACGCGCGCTGGGTAATGTGACCGGGGGGCTGCCGTTCTCTGTGTTGGTGGCCTCAGATGGCGCGGTTGCGCAGCGCAAGATGGGTCGAGTCCATGCGGAAGACTTGGTCGCTTGGGCTGCGGTAAAATAGAGTCTCTCACCTAGTGCTTCTGACCCGGAAGCACTGTCTCAAGCCCTTTCGGGGCGATTTTATTTAGACATTTTTCCAGTCTTTTCCCTTGATTTGGGTGGAGATATGGTTTTTTGGCGGTGTTTTGCTGTAAATTCGCCGTTTTACAAATGTCGGTTGTTGGAGATTCCATGGATTTACGCAAACTCAAAACCTTGATCGATCTGGTGTCTGATTCGAATGTTTCGGAGCTGGAAATTACCGAAGCCGAAGGCAAGGTCCGTATCGTCAAGGGTGGTGGTGCTGTGGTTCAGGGCTACGCGCCCGCACCTGTGTATGCAGCGCCCGTGGCTGCGGCGGCTCCTGCCAGCGCACCTGCTGCAGCGCCAGTGGCTGCCGAACCGGTGGTGGATGCTGGTCACACCGTGAAGTCGCCGATGGTGGGTACTTTCTACCGCTCGTCCGCCCCAGGCGCCAAGCCATTCGTCGAAGTGGGTGATTCGATCAAGGTCGGCGAGACCATCTGCATCATCGAAGCGATGAAGATCCTCAACGAAATCGAGGCAGACAAGTCCGGTACCGTGACCAAGATCTTGAGCGACAACGGCCAGGCAGTGGAATACGGCCAGCCCTTGTTCATCATCGAATAAAACGCAGCACCCATGTTCAAGAAAATTCTGGTCGCCAACCGGGGCGAGATTGCGCTGCGTATCCAGCGCGCCTGCCGCGAGTTGGGTATCAAGGCCGTCATGGTCTATTCCGAGGCGGACCGCGAAGCCAAGTATGTCAAGCTCGCTGAAGAAGCGGTTTGCATCGGGCCGGCTCCTTCGGGCCTGAGCTACCTCAATATGCCGGCCATCATTTCGGCGGCGGAAGTGACAGACGCGGAAGCGATCCACCCCGGCTACGGTTTTCTGAGTGAAAACGCAGACTTTGCCGAGCGTGTCGAGAAGAGCGGCTTCCAATTCATCGGGCCTACCCCTGAATCCATTCGCATCATGGGCGACAAGGTGTCTGCCAAGCAAGCCATGATCCGGGCGGGCGTGCCCTGCGTTCCCGGCTCTGAGGGCGAGTTGCCGGATGATCCGGTCGCCATGAAGCGGATCGCCAAGTCCGTGGGCTACCCGGTCATTATCAAAGCGGCAGGTGGCGGTGGCGGACGCGGTATGCGTGTGGTTCACACCGAAGCCGCGTTGGTCAATGCGGTTGCCATGACCAAGGCGGAAGCCGGTGCGGCATTCAACAATCCGGCGGTTTATATGGAGAAGTTTCTCCAGAACCCGCGGCACATTGAAATCCAAATCCTCGCGGACAAGCACAAGAATGCGGTTTACCTTGGCGAGCGCGATTGCTCGATGCAGCGCCGTCACCAAAAGGTGTTGGAAGAGTCCCCCGCGCCGGGCATCAACCGCAAGTTGATTGAACGCATAGGGGAGCGTTGCGTCAATGCTTGCAAGAAGATCGGCTATCGCGGAGCGGGAACTTTCGAATTCCTCTACGAAGACGGTGAGTTCTACTTTATTGAAATGAACACCCGTGTTCAGGTGGAGCATCCGGTCACTGAAATGGTGACGGGTATCGATATCGTGAAGACGCAGATCATGGTGGCTGCCGGTGAAAAGTTGCCGTTTACCCAGCGCCAGATTGAAGTGCGCGGTCACGCCATCGAGTGCCGGGTGAATGCCGAGGATCCTTACAAGTTCATCCCTTCGCCAGGACGCGTCACCATGTGGCACGCGCCGGGCGGCCCGGGTGTCCGTGTGGATTCGCATGTGTACACCAACTACTTTGTGCCCCCGAACTACGACTCCATGATCGGCAAGATCATTGTGCACGGCGATACCCGCGAGCAGGCGATGGCCCGCATGCGTACCGCGCTGGCGGAGACGGTCGTGGAAGGAATCAATACCAACATTCCTTTGCATCGTGAGTTGATGGTGGATGCCAAGTTCATGGACGGTGGAACCAACATCCACTACCTGGAGCACTGGCTGGAACAACACAAGCGATAAGGCGTTGCATGTTTGAATTGCGTTTGATGTGTCCCGAAGACCGGGTCGAAAACCTGAGTGATGCGCTGGACGCATTGGATGCACTGAGTGTCAGCGTTGAAGACGCTGATGCCCAGACGGATGCCGAACAGGCATTGTTTGGTGAGCCCGGTATGCCTCCGCCGAAAGACGGATGGCAGCGCTCACGGGTGATTGCCTTGTTTGCAGAGCGCACGCAAGCCGATGAGGCTTGTGCGCTGTTGCAGGCCCAGGATTTCTTTGAAGGCTGCCAGGTTCTGGGGATCGATGCCTTGGAAGACCAGGATTGGGTGCGCTTGACCCAGTCGCAGTTTGCGCCGGTGGAGATTACCCCTGAGTTCTGGATCGTGCCTACATGGCACGAGCCTCCCGCGCAGGCCAAAGAGGTGATTCGCTTGGATCCCGGACTGGCTTTTGGTACCGGCACGCATCCGACGACGCGCATGTGCTTGCGCTGGATCGCAGGCCACGGTGCGACAGGTCGAGTGCTGGATTACGGGTGTGGCTCCGGCATTCTTGCGATTGGGGCAGCCAAATTCGGTGCGACTGAAGTGATCGCGGTCGATATTGATCAGGCCGCGGTCGACTCCACAGTGCTGAATGCGCAAGCTAACCAGGTGGAGCTGTCTGCCGGTTTGCCCGAAGCGGCTCAGGGCGAGTTTGATGTGGTGTTGGCCAATATATTGGCGACCCCATTAAAAGTGCTCGCGCCCTTGTTGCGTGCGCATGTCAAGACGGGCGGGCACCTCGTGCTGGCCGGAATTCTGGAGCGCCAAGCGGACGAGCTGAAAGCGGCCTATGCGCCTTATTGCACCCTTTCGGTGTCAGACACCGAAGACGGGTGGATCTTGATGACAGCTGCCGTATAACTGCGGTGTTTGCGACCACTACAATGTGACGCAATGAGTCTGATTACCCAGTGCCCGGCATGCTCCACGATGTTCAAAGTCGTGCCGGACCAGTTGCGTATTTCAGATGGCTGGGTGCGGTGCGGTCAATGTGATGAGGTGTTTGATGCCAATGCCCACTTGCACACCGCAACAGAAGCACAACCGGCCCCAGAGCCCGAGTCCCGTGAAGTGGCTGCGCCTACCAGTCCTGACCCGGACTGGGCTGCCTCTCTGCGATTCGAGTCTGACGATACTGCTCCACCTGAAAAGGTCGCTGTTGAGCTGCTAGACGCAGAGACTCCGCCTCCTGAGCCGTGGTCTTCGGCGCCCGCACAACCGGTTGACAACGATCCTGCGCTGGATGATTTCCTTGCCCAGGGCCCTGGCGCTCTCGCCGGTGGGGCAGAGCCGGATACGCCACCTCTGGAGTCTGATAACAAGAGCGATCTAGACGCCCTTGGTTCGCCCGCGCCCCGCTATACGCAAGCAACTCCGTCTCCAGCAACTGGCGAGCCAAAGCTCTCATTTATGCCCAAGGGCGATGGGCTTGTGTTTTGGGACCGGACCTTGGTCAAGTGGGGTCTTGCCGGGATTGCTGGTGTATTGGTGCTCGCCCTGGGGTTGCAATACGCGTATGTAGAGCGCGACCGCATTGCCGCTTATCAGCCTGAAGCCGTTCCTGTGTTGGAGGTTCTGTGTGAGTGGGCCGGATGCCAGCTCGCACCCTTGCAGTCGATTGAAGCGGTCGTGATCGACAGTTCTTCGTTTACCAAACTCCGTTCGGACGTATACCGTTTGAATGTGGCCATCAAGAATACCGGTACGGTTCCGGTGTTGCCTCCCTCTTTGGAGCTCACGCTCACCGACATGCAAGACCAAAGCATGATTCGCAAGGTGTTGGCGCCACGTGATATCGGCTGGATGGCGTCCACTCTGGAGCCCGGTGCCGAGTTCACTGCGTCATTGCCGCTTGCCGTGAAAGCAGCTTCGCCTACAGAGCGGGTTTCTGGGTACCGTTTGCTGGCTTTTTACCCTTAACAGGCGAGTCGCAACGAAAAAAAAGCCCGGACCTTCAAGGTTCCGGGCTTTTTTGTAGGTGCAGGCTATTAAGGCTTGCTGGAAGTTGGAAACGGCCACGCAGCTTGCGGGTTCAGTGTGGTTTGCGCTGCTGGAGCGGCTGCCTTGGCAGCCTTTTTTGCAGGGGCTGCAGGCTTTTTGGCTACTGCGGCTTTCTTCGCGGGAGCTGCTGCTTTTTTGGCAGGAGCGGCCTTCTTGGCTACTACGGCTTTTTTCGCGGGAGCTGCTGCTTTTTTGGCAGGAGCGGCCTTCTTGGCTACTACGGCTTTTTTCGCGGGAGCTGCTGCTTTTTTGGCAGGAGCGGCCTTCTTGGCTACTACGGCTTTTTTCGCGGGAGTTGCTGCTTTTTTGGCAGGAGCGGCCTTCTTGGCTACTACGGCTTTTTTCGCGGGAGCTGCTGCTTTTTTGGCAGGAGCGGCCTTCTTGGCTACTACGGCTTTTTTCGCGGGAGCTGCTGCTTTTTTAGCAGGAGCGGCCTTCTTGGCCACTACGGCTTTTTTCGCGGGAGCTGCTGCTTTTTTAGCAGGAGCGGCTGCCTTCTTCACTGGGGTTGCTTTTTTCGCTGGAGCGGCTTTTTTTGCCGCTGGTTTTTTTGCAGTTGCCATCATGTTCTCCTTGTTCAAGGTGCAAAGAGCACTTCCTGCTACGTATTTGGCAGAAAGCGATTCATGCCACTGGACGCAGTTCCAGTGGCATGAACTTGGTAACGCCCGCCCTTCGTTGTGATCACGCGATCTACGAAAGGTGGCGAAAACTTTAACGGCATAACGAGCAAGTTAATCCCAGGACAGCGCGCCGCCGGACTGGTACTCGATAACACGCGTTTCAAAAAAGTTACGTTCTTTTTTGAGGTCAATCATTTCGCTCATCCATGGAAATGGATTTTCTTCGTTCGGGAACAAGGCCTCAAGGCCGATCTGTGTCGCACGGCGATTGGCGATGTATCGCAGGTAGCCCTTGAACATCGAGGCGTTCATGCCCAACACGCCACGGGGCATGGTGTCTTCGGCGTAGCGATATTCCAGCTCCACCGCCTTCTCAAACAGTGTTTTGATCTCTGCCTTGAATTCCGGTGTCCACAAGTGCGGGTTCTCCAGCTTGAGCTGGTTGATCAAGTCAATGCCGAAGTTGCAGTGCATGGACTCGTCCCGGAGGATGTACTGGTACTGCTCTGCTGCACCCGTCATTTTGTTCTGGCGGCCGAGCGCCAGAATCTGGGTAAAGCCCACATAGAAGAACAAGCCCTCCATCAAGCAAGCAAACACGATCAGCGACTTCAGAAGCGTCTGATCGGTGGCAGGTGTGCCGGTATGGAAGTTGGGATCCATGATCGCTTCAATGAAGGGGATCAGGAACTCATCTTTGTCGCGAATCGATTGGACTTCGTTGTACGCATTGAAAATCTCGCTTTCGTCCAGGCCGAGAGATTCCACGATGTACTGGTAGGCGTGCGTATGGATAGCTTCTTCAAACGCCTGGCGCAACAAAAACTGGCGGCACTCCGGTGCAGTGATGTGGCGGTAGGTGCCCAACACAATGTTGTTAGCAGCCAATGAGTCGGCTGTCACAAAGAAGCCGAGGTTGCGCTTCACGATGCGGCGTTCATCCTCTGTCAGACCATTAGGGTCTTTCCACAACGCGATGTCGCGGGTCATGTTGACCTCTTGTGGCATCCAGTGATTGGCACAAGTGGCGAGGTATTTTTCCCAAGCCCACTTGTACTTAAATGGCACCAATTGGTTAACGTCGGTCTGTCCGTTGATGATGCGCTTGTCTGATGCATTGACGCGCTTGCCACTGGCGCTGGCCTTGGCCACTTGCACTGCTTGGGACATGGAGGCGCTGTACGCCGAAGTGCCTGTCGCAGACGACACCGACGCCTGCGCGCCCTGACTGTTTTCAGACGGATTGCGCGCGTAATTCGACGGCGATGCGGGCTTGACTTCTTCGTCCCAGGACAACATAGTTTTTTCCAATCTTCGGATTATGTGAGCAGTGAATTGAATTGAAAAGCGTTCATTCAATTCACTGAAAATTTGTGTTGCTCACGAGCATCGCAAGTGGTCTTGCGATGCTGATGAACTTACTGGCAGGACTCGCAGGTCGGGTCGTCCACGCCACAGAATTTGATGTCGGTCGCAGCACTACTAGACAGCTGCATCTGCTCTTGCGCAGCCGCCGCAGCGGCTTCAAGTGCGCTCGACATCTTGGGTGTGCCTTGGCTTTCATTGCCGGAAGACACCGCGTTCAGGCGACCCGCGCTGACGGTGGATTTCTCCACGTGCGTAGCAGACATGGTGCGGAGGTAGTAAGTGGTCTTGAGACCACGCAACCAGGCCAGCTTGTAGGTCTCATCCAGCTTCTTGCCGGAGGCGCCCGCCATGTAAATGTTCAGCGACTGTGCTTGGTCGATCCACTTCTGGCGACGTGCGGCAGCTTCCACCAGCCAGCGTGTTTCTACTTCAAATGCGGTGGCGTAGAGCTGCTTGATTTCTTGTGGTACACGGTCGATCGGGTGGAGGGATCCGTCAAAGTGCTTGAGGTCCATCACCATGACGTCGTCCCACAGGCCCAGTTGCTTCAAGTCGCGTACCAGGTAGCTGTTGATGACCGTGAATTCACCGGACAGGTTGGACTTGACGGACAGGTTGCCGAAGCAAGGCTCGATGGACGCATCCACACCAATGATGTTGGAAATCGTCGCTGTAGGAGCAATCGCTACGCAGTTGGAGTTGCGCATGCCGTCTGCTGCAATTTTGTTGCGCAGAGCATCCCAATCCAGCGTAGATGAGCGATCTACCTCTACGTAGCCACCGCGTGCGGTGGCCAGCATATCGATGGTGTCCAGTGGCAGGATTCCCTTGTCCCACAGGCTACCCTTAAAGCTGTGGTACTTGCCGCGTTCGCGTGCCAAGTCTGTCGATGCCCAGTAGGCGTAGTAGCTGATCGCTTCCATGGATTTGTCGGCAAATTCAACGGCAGCTTCGCTGGCGTAGGGGATGCGCAACTCGTAGAGGCTGTCCTGGAACGCCATCAGACCCAAGCCAACAGGACGGTGACGCATGTTGGAGTCACGTGCCTTTTTCACGGCGTAGTAGTTGATGTCGATCACGTTGTCCAGCATGCGCATGGCAGTCGAAATCGTGCGCTTGAGCTTATCGTGGTCGAGTGCACCATCTTTCAAGTGCTGCAGCAAGTTCACAGAACCCAAGTTGCAGACGGCGGTTTCGGTGTCGGATGTGTTCAGTGTGATTTCTGTACACAGGTTCGACGAATGCACCACACCTGCGTGTTGCTGGGGCGAGCGGACGTTGCAAGCATCTTTGAACGTGATCCAAGGATGACCGGTTTCAAACAGCATGGTCAACATCTTGCGCCAGAGGTCGCTGGCCTGCAGGGTGCGTGATGGCTTGATTTCACCGCGAGCAGCCTTTTCTTCGTAAGCCACGTAGGCCTTCTTGAAGTCAGCGCCGAACAGATCGTGCAAGTCGGGCACGGTAGATGGGGAAAACAGTGTCCATGTACCTTTTTCCATGACCCGGCGCATGAACAAGTCAGGAATCCAGTTCGCCGTGTTCATGTCGTGGGTGCGGCGGCGGTCATCGCCGGTGTTCTTGCGCAGCTCCAGAAACTCCTCGATATCCAAGTGCCATGTTTCCAGATAGGTACATACGGCGCCTTTGCGCTTGCCGCCCTGGTTCACCGCTACAGCCGTGTCGTTGACCACCTTCAGGAACGGGACCACGCCTTGTGATTCGCCGTTGGTTCCTTTGATATGGGAGCCCAAAGCGCGTACGCGGGTCCAGTCGTTGCCCAAGCCGCCGGCGAACTTCGACAACAGTGCGTTTTCTTTGATGGATTCGTAGATGCCGTCCAGATCGTCGGGCACTGTGGTCAAGTAGCAGCTCGACAGTTGCGAACGCAAGGTGCCGCTGTTGAACAGGGTAGGCGTGCTCGACATGAAGTCGAAGCTGGAGAGCACTTCATAGAACTCAATGGCACGTGCTTCACGGTCAATCTCATTCAGCGACAGGCCCATGGCGACGCGCATGAAAAATGCCTGTGGCAGTTCGATGCGGGTCTTGCCTTCATGCAGAAAGTAGCGGTCATACAGGGTTTGCAGACCCAGGTAGTCGAACTGCAGGTCTCGGCTGGCCTTGAGGGCTTGACCCAGGCGCTTCAAGTCGAATTGCTGCAGTTTTTCGTCCAGCAGTTCGGCTTCGACGCCGCGCTTGATGAAGCCAGGGAAGTAGTCCGCATAGGCTTCTTGCATGTCGGCTTGCGCCACATCACGACCCAGCACTTCGCGGGAAATGGTGTGAAACAGCAAACGCGCAGTGGCGTAGGTGTAGTCGGGGTCTTTTTCGATCAGGGTCCGCGCTGCCAGGATGGCTGCCTTGTACACCTCGTCCAAGGGGACGCCGTCGTACAGGTTGCGCATGGTTTCTGCCAAGATGGGGGCAGCCTTGACGTCAGCACCCAAACCACTGCATGCCGTCTCGATGCGGGATTGCAGTTGGGCCAAGTCCAGAGGTACGCGCTGGCCATTGTCGATAACGTGGATCACCGGAGCGGCAGGAGCCTCGGTGGCGACTTGTTTGGCACGCTCTTGAGTGCGGCGCTCGCGGTACAGCACATACGCACGGGCGATTTCATGGTGACCACCGCGCATCAGGCCCAGCTCTACTTGATCCTGCACGTCCTCAATATGGAAGGTGCCGCCGCCCGGACGGGAACGTACCAGCGCGCGAATCACTTGCTGCGTCAGGCCATCGACCGTCTCGCGCACGCTGGCGGATGCTGCGCCTTGGGTGCCGTGCACTGCAAGAAACGCTTTCATCATGGCAACTGCAATTTTGTTCGGCTCAAATGGCACCACTGCGCCGTTGCGGCGGATGATCTGGTAGTGCGAATAAGCTTGCGTCGCCGGCGTTTCGTTGCCGGGAACGGGGGACAGCAGCGGGGCGGGTGCCGTGGGTACGGCCGTGGAAATAGATTGCATAGTTTCCTCGTCTAAATCGGGTGTATTTTTGTGTGATCTGTGTGCCGCGTGGCTTGCTGCGACTAAGGGGCTTCGCACCCGCGCATCAACCAAGGCACACTATATCTGGGGTCTGGGGTGCTTGCAACCCACTACCGGTAGTGTATCTGCTCAGCACCCTTATATTTTGATCAGGGCCTTTGCCCTTCGCATTCCACTTGCCGGAAAGGGTGCATCAAAGCCTTGATTGGCGTAAAGTTTTCAAGCCGAATGAGGTTTGATGCGGCTTGCAGCAGCATTTGGCGTGGAACGGCACGATGGATGCGGGTGTCGTGCTTTCAGGGGCGTCTGATCGACACTCAAAATTTTTTCAGAAGCTTGGCGATCTGTTCAAGACTTGTGGCTTTCTTGCCATGGAGCGGGTAACTCCCAGTCCGAAATTGCACCCCAGAGCTTCAGTCGTTCCCACTCGAATCCGGGACCCGGGTCGGTCTTCCTGCCGGGCGCAATATGCTCATGGCCCGCGACGTACCGGATTGCATAGTTCTGCGCGATTGCCGCACACAAGCGCTCCAAGCTCTCGTATTGATGGGCGGTAAACAAGTCGTTGTCCATGCCCTCCAACTCAATGCCAATCGAGTTGTCGTTGCAATTGGGTTTTCCGCGATAGGTGGATGCGCCCGCGTGCCAGGCACGTGCATCGCAACTGACAAACTGGCACACAGTGCCCGTGCGCGTCACAAAGAAATGGCTGGAGACTTCCATGCCCCGGATCGTTTGGTAATACGGGTGCGCATCCCAGTTCAGGGTATTGGTGAATAGTTGGCGCACACCGTCGCCTCCATATTCGCCGGGGGGCAGCGAGATAGAGTGCAGTACTACCAAGTCGGTGTCTGCATCTGCAGGCCGTGAGCCGAAATTGGGCGAGGCCTCGTGGAGCGCTTCGCTCCACCAGCCTTCTGACCAGCTGCCGGTCGCACCTCGGGGGGGGTTATTCCGGTTTTCCATCGTCATGTTCGGGCGCATCGATGGACAAGCGCTCCATCCGGTAACGGATTTGCCGCAAACTGATGCCCAAGCGCTGGGCTGCAGCGGTCCGGTTGAAACGGGTCTCACGCAGGACGTGGATCAGGATTTCACGCTCCTGAGCGTCCAAATGGCTTTGCAAATCGGCGGGGATGCTGAACGAGCCGGGCTCAGACGCCGGTGCCACGGGGGCGGGCAGATCCGTCGCGCCCAAACCAGCGGGCTCGAATTCGTGGCCATGGGTGTCGAGTTCCAAAACATCGCCTTCAGACAACGCCAACGCGCGATGCAGCAGGTTTTCCAACTCCCTGACGTTGCCCGGGAGCGGCAGCGCTTTCAATTGCGCGAGCAGGTTTGCTGAGAGCGAGGGCGCCGGCACACCCGTCTCTTCACAAATTCTGGCGACCAGTGCCCGGCAGAGGGCCTCCAAGTCGTCTCTGCGCTCCCGCAGCGGTGGCAGCTGCAGGTCGATCACGTTCAAGCGGTAATACAAGTCCTGGCGAAAGTGCTGTGCCGCAACCTCCGCCACCAGATCTTTGTGGGTGGCGCTGACCAGGCGGACATCCACACTCTCCTCCTGGTTGCTGCCGAGAGGGCGGATTTTTCGCTCCTGAATTGCCCGCAACAGCTTGGCTTGCATCGCCAGAGGCAAGTCGCCGATTTCATCCAAAAACAACGTGCCGCCGTGTGCCGCCTGGAAAAAACCTGGCCTGTCTTGGGTCGCGCCGGTATAGGCACCCTTGCGGGCGCCGAAAAACTCCGCTTCCAGCAAAGACTCCGGAATGGCACTGCAATTGACCGCCACCCATGGCCCGGAGGCCCGGTGACTGTTGGCATGCAGGGCTCGCGCAGCCAGCTCTTTGCCGGTGCCCGACTCGCCCCGGATCAGCACCGGCGCCATGCTGCGCGCCACCTTGGCAATACGCTCCTTCAGGGCCACCATGGTGTGGGATCGCCCTACCAACTGATCCAGCGCTTTGGCGCCTTCAGTGCCAGTGTCGGCAGGGCCCTTAACAGATCGCTCGGTGTGTGCGCCAGCGCCAGGGCTGGTGCCACCCAAGGCTGCCATGACCGCGCTGCGGAACTGCTTCAAGTCCACGGGCTTGGTCAGGTAATCAAATGCGCCGGCCTTTAGCGACTCGACCGCATTCTCGGCCGAGCCATACGCCGTAATCACAATGCAGCGCTCTTTGCTTTTGAGCTCACGCAGAGCGTGCAGGATGTCGATACCCATGCCGTCGGGCAGGCGCATATCGGTGATCACTAAGTCATATTTATGGGCGGCGACTGCATCCAGGGCCTCGTGTACCGAGGCAGCGGTGTCTACCTGATGGCCTTCGCGCAGTAGTGTGAGCTCATACAAGGTCCGCAGGTCCGGCTCATCATCGACCACCAGGATGCGGGCGTTGTTCAGTACAGGGATGCTTGCCATAGAGAGTTGCCGTCGGTGTCCTGGGTCATGGGGCCCTTGATAAGGCTCAGTGTCAGCGTGAAGTCATTGCCTTCGTGGAGTTGCCCACTCCGGATGCGGGCGCTGCGTTGGTACCGCAGGGTGGCACCGTGGCGTTCGCAGAGTTCGCGTGAAATGTACAGCCCTAAGCCGCTGGAGCGGCTCTCGGACGAGAAAAACGGCTCAAACAAATGCCGCTCCACCGTCTGGTCCATACGGGCTCCGTCGCTCCACACCGAGACGCAAGCCGCAGTGTCGGTGTAGGTCACCGTGATTTGCACAGCTTCCAGCTGTTTGCTCGCGTAGCGCAGCGCGTTGTCGAGCAGATTAATCAGAACTTGGCGCAGGTGCTCCGGGTCAAAGCGCACTGCGTGTGGACGGGGGTCAATGTCGATACCTATCAGCCCGCCAATGCTCTTGTGTTGTGCCCAGTCTTGCGCCATGCGGTGAACCGTCTCGCTCAGGCCATACAGGGCGTCGTGTTCGCCTGCAGATGTGGTGCGGGCACGGGCCACATTCAAAATGTCGTCCACGATTTTGCCCAGCCGCTTGGCATTCTGGCTCACCATCGTAGTCAGGCGCAGTTGCTTAGGATCCTGCAGCTCCTCAGACAACAGCGCATTTGCCTGCGCAATCGCGGCCAAGGGGTTGCGTATTTCGTGGGCTACGGCGGTCGACATGCGCCCCATACTGGCCATCTTTTCGGTGCGGATGCGGGCCTCCGCATGGCGCTGGTCTTGCAAAAACAGCACACACAGACTGTCCTCGCCGATGCCTTGAGGCGCCGCGAGCCGGGTCCGCGCCAGTACCTTGAGCGCACTGCCGTGGTCGTGCACGAGTTCCACCTCGGCTTCCTGGCTTTGGCCACTCCCGTGGCTCAGCCGGGTGAGTAGCAACAGCGGGCGCCATGCCGGGTCTGCCTTCAGGTCAAAGAGTGCGGAGCGCAGCCGGTCTTCGTCGCCCAGCAGGGCACGAGCCGCCGGGTTCGCGGCCCGCACGATTCCGCGCTGATCCACAATGACGACCCCCTCGGGCATTGCCTCAATGACCAACTCGTTCACCTCACGTTGGATGGAGGCTGCCAATTGGTTTTGCCGGGCCCGGTGCCCCTCATTGGCCAAGCGAGTTGCCAGTTGGTTGGCCAAAAAGGCCACCGCAAAGTAGCCAATGCCGCTGAGCCCCGCCTGGGCAAACGCAGCCGGGTTGTCGATGTCGTTGACCAGCTGTGTCCAGCTGGCGCCGCCCAGCAGCAGCATAGTCACGCCAGCCGCCGTGCCCAATGCCAGCCGCAGCGAGCCCAGCACCGAGGCCAGCAACACCGGCAAGGCGAACAGGGGTGTGTAGTTCAGGTTGTTGCCGTTGAGCCACTGCAGCGCTGAAAAAACCAGAACATCAATTCCGATCAGCACGCCCCAGGTTTTGCTGAACGCACCGCCCAAAGGCCGGGGTTGCAATAGCAAGCGCGCCCCCAGCGTACTGACGAAGTACACCGCGGTGATGACCAGCAAGGTTTTGCTGTGTGTGGTGCTGGTGACAAACAACGTGGTTTGCAGGCCCACCAAAGCGGCTCCCAGCACCCAGCGCGCGGTCATAAAGGCCTGCCATAGGCGCTTGAAGTCACTGGTGTCCGGCGTTTGCTCGGGGGGCGCCTCCAGCGATGACGCACCAAACCAAGAGTTTTCGCCCGGGTCGTTCGTCATCCGTTTTCTGCCAAGCGCAGGTGTTCCGCGCTGCAATAGGCGCCACGCTGGCCTTGCACCAATTCGCTAGCGGGCACATGCAGCTTGCAATACGCACAAGCCCCCATGGCGACGCTGCCTGCCTTGGGCGGCGCCTCCGGCGGCGGTGCAGTGGGCGGGCGCTTGGCTTTCTGGCTGCGCCAGTACCAGATCACCCCGAAGATGACCAGCAGGATCACCAGGTTCTTCATGCCGACCGGCCCAACAAGACTTCGAGCACAAACCGGGACCCCACATACCCCAGCAACAACAGCACACTGCCGGTGTAGAGCACCGCCACGGCGCGTTTGCCCCGCCAGCCGAAGCGTGCGCGGCCCAGCAGCAAGACGGCAAACGTGATCCACGACAGTACCGAGAAGACGGTTTTGTGATCCCAGTGCCATGCGTGGCCTTTGCCATAGACCACATCGCCAAACAGATAGCCCATGCCTAGCGTGGCAGTCAGCAGTACGAACCCGGCCGCGACAAACCGGTAGGTCAGTCGCTCCAGAGTCAACAAGGGCAAACCACTGTGCGGGTCTGCGGCTTGGCGGATGCGGGCCTCTGCGCGACTCATCAACCACGCGTGCACTACGGCAGTACCAAACAGCCCGTAGCTGGCGACGCCAAAGGCCAGGTGCGTCGGCAACCAAATGGTTGCCGTGCTGGGCAGGGGGGCGCCCGGGAAAATGCAGGCCAACAGCACCGCCGCCGCACCCACTGCAGACAAGGCCCACCGGGTTTGGAGTTGCGGGTAAATCTGGCTTTCAATCGCGTACACCGCAGCCACGACCCACGCCGTCATGGAGAGTGCGGTGGCAAAACCAAAGTAGGTGGGCGGCAAAAGCAGGCCCCAGGCGAGTGCCGCCCCGTGCAAAAACCAGGCCCACGCCACCCATGCACGGGCTGCGTTGGAGCTCAGGTGCGCGGCCCTGAGTGCCGGCCACGCATAAGAACAGGCCGCCAAAACCGACAAGGCTAAGCTGGTGGGGGACGCACTGGCTAAAATCATGTGCACAGTTTAGCGTTTTGCTCCCTGCCGGCACTGTCCGGCTCACACCGCAGGTTGCGCCTGCCGGAATACTTCAATATGGCCTCCGCTCTTACCGACAAACTTTCCCGCCTCGTTAAAGACCTGCGAGGCCAGGGGCGTATCACCGAGTCCAACGTCACCGACATGCTGCGCGAAGTGCGCATGGCGCTCCTGGAGGCCGACGTGGCCCTGCCGGTGGTGCGCGACTTCATTGCCCGGGTGAAAGAAAAAGCACTGGGACAAGAGGTGCTGGGCTCCTTGCAGCCCGGCCAGGTGCTGGTGAGTATCGTCA
This sequence comes from Rhodoferax potami, assembly GCF_032193765.1. Classification (NCBI taxonomy): domain Bacteria; kingdom Pseudomonadati; phylum Pseudomonadota; class Betaproteobacteria; order Burkholderiales; family Comamonadaceae; genus Rhodoferax; species Rhodoferax potami. The sequence goes on along the minus strand of NZ_JAVBIJ010000001.1, from coordinate 2,656,528 downwards.
ACCGCGAACTCTCCGCCACCATGGGCGAAGGCGTAAGCGACATCAACCTCGCTGCCCAGCCGCCCGCGGTGATCTTGATGGCCGGTTTGCAAGGTGCCGGTAAAACCACCACCACCGCCAAGCTCGCCAAACACTTGATCGAAAAGCGCAAAAAGAAAGTGCTCACGGTATCCGGCGACGTGTACCGCCCCGCGGCGATTGAGCAGTTGAAGACGGTGACTGCGCAGGCTGGCGCGGAGTGGTTCCCTTCCACGCCCGATCAAAACCCGGTCGACATCGGCCGTGCCGCGTTGGACTACGCCAAAAAGCACTTCTTTGATGTGCTGCTGGTCGACACCGCAGGCCGCTTGGCGATTGACGAAGCCTTGATGGCGGAAATCAAAAACCTGCATGCAGCGTTGAACCCGGTCGAAACGCTGTTCGTGGTAGACGCCATGCAGGGCCAAGATGCGGTCAACACTGCCAAGGCCTTCAAGGAAGCCCTGCCACTGACCGGCATCATCCTCACCAAGACCGATGGCGACTCGCGTGGTGGTGCTGCGCTGTCAGTACGCCAGATCACCGGCGCACCCATCAAGTTTGCCGGTACCAGCGAAAAGCTAGATGGACTAGAGGTGTTCGACGCCGAGCGCCACGCCGGCCGCATTCTGGGCATGGGCGACATCGTGGCGCTGGTGGAGCAGGTTACCGCCGGTGTAGACATCGAAGCCGCCAAAAAGCTGGCGGACAAGGTCAAGAGTGGCGCAGGTTTCGACCTGAATGACTTTTTGGCCCAGATCCAGCAAATGAAGCAGATGGGCGGCCTCTCCAGCCTGATGGACAAGCTGCCTGCCGCCATGGCGGCCAAGGCCGGCCAGGTGGACATGGACAAGGCCGAGAAAGACATCAAGCGCAAGGAAGGCATCATCCACAGCATGACGCCGCTGGAGCGCCGCAAACCCGAGCTCATCAAGGCCACGCGCAAGCGCCGCATCGCTGCCGGTGCGGGCGTGCACGTGCAGGAAGTCAACCGCATGCTCAAAGAGTTTGAGCAAATGCAAGAGATGATGAAGAAGATGAAGGGCGGCGGCATGATGAAGATGATGAAGCGGCTCGGGGGCATGAAAGGCATGCCCAAGATGCCCTTCTGATGGCCGAACACACGCAGCAACAAGTATTGAAGGGCATCGGCCTGGCCATTCTGGCCATGGCCTGCTTTGCCACCTTGGATACCACCACCAAATGGGTGTCGCTGAGTGCCCCGCTGATGGTGGCCATGTTTTTCCGCTATGCGTTTCAGGCCCTCGCCACCACGGCGATTGAGCTGCCCCGGCAGGGGCGCGCCTTGCTGCAGACCGAGCATTTGGGCTTGCACATCGCGCGTGGCGGTTTGTTGCTGGCGACCAGCATCTTTGCGTTTCTGAGCCTCAAGCACATGCCGGTGGGCGAGTTCACCGCCATCGTGCTGCTGACCCCGCTCATCGTGACACTGCTGGCCGCCCGCATGCTGCATGAAAAAGTGTCGCGCCTGCGCTTGTTGCTCGTGGCCGGCGGGTTTGCCGGTACCTTGGCGATCGTGCGGCCTAAAGGAGCAGATTTCAATTGGGCGCTGCTGTTTCCAGTGTGCGTGGTGCTGGCCAATGCAGGCTTTCAGCTGCTCACTAGCCGCATGGCCCGCACCGAAGACCCGATGACCATGCAGTTCTACACCGGCTGGACCGGTGCATTGGTGGCTGCGGTGGCATTGCCCTTTGCATGGGCGCCTATCACTTCGCCAGCGGTTTGGAGTGGCCTGCTGTTGATGGGCTTTCTGGGGAGTCTGGGCCACTTCATCTTCATCCAGGCTTTTAAGCGCGCGCCGGTGGCGGTGCTCATGCCCTACATGTATGCCCAGATTGCGTTTGCCATGCTCGGTGGTTGGTTGATGTTCTCCCACGTGCCTGACCACTGGACCTTGGCTGGCATGGGGCTGATTGCGGTGTGCGGCGCGGCAGGGGCGTGGCTCACCGCGCATGAAAGCCGGGCCGCGGCGGAGGCGCCGGAGCACTGAGTGCTGCACGGTGTAGAGGAAATCAGGCTGAAGCGCAGGGGCTGGGTTGAGTCTGCACGCTTGGTGGGCATCGTATTGTTGATGTGCGTGTTTGTGGTGTTGACCATCGCTTACGCGTAATAACATGCAGCAGCGCCAACTTTTCTCTTACCCACCATGACAAACAAACACAAATGGCTGTTCACGGCTATCTCCTTGGTGCTGGTGTTTGTTGGGCTACTCGCCATCGTCACAGAAACCCACACCGGATCGTCGAAGTACACCGGCATTTGGACGATGGTGGGCGACGACGCCATATGGTTTGGCAAAACCTGCCTGCTATTGGCGGTGCTGCCCCTGATCGTCTGGCTGCCTAAATCTTGGGTCGGCTACGGTGTTGCAGCATGGTGGTTGGGCCTGATGGCATGGCTGTTTCTGCCATTCGTTTTGCGCTAGCCCACCCGCAGTGTCAGAGTGCATTTTTAAGCGAAAAGAGGCACTGGCCCCTATGAAGTATGCGCGAGCAGCTCCTAAATCAATAGCAAGTCAAAGCATCCGCCCCGTCTTCACAAACCGGTCGTGCCACGACAGCGCCTCGTTCAGGATGTGCGGGGTGTGGCGGCCGGGGGCTGTTTGCAGGGCGCGGTTGAAGTAATCGCGCAGGGCGGGGCGGAAGTCGGGGTGGGCGCAGTGCTCGATGACGAGTTGGGCCCGCTGGGTGGGCGACTTGCCGCGCAGGTCGGCTAGGCCTTGTTCGGTGACGATGATCTCCACATCGTGCTCGGTGTGGTCGGTGTGCGAAACCATGGGTACGATGCACGAGATGGCGCCGTCTTTGGCGGTCGAGGGCGTCATGAAGAACGACAGGTAAGCGTTGCGGGCAAAGTCGCCTGAGCCGCCAATGCCGTTCATGATGCTGCTGCCCATGATGTGGGTGGAGTTCACGTTGCCGTAGATGTCTGCCTCGATCATCGCGTTCATGGCAATCAGCCCCAGGCGGCGTATCACCTCGGGGTGGTTGCTCATCTCTTGCGGGCGCAGAACGATGCGCTCGCGGTAGAAATCGATATTGGCGTTGAACTCGTCCAGCGCCGCCGGGCTGAACGAGAGCGCCGTGGCTGAGGCCATGGTCAGCTTGCCGGACTTGATCATCTCCAGCATGCCGTCTTGCAGCACCTCGGTGTAGGCGCTCAGGTGGTTGAACGGGCCTCGGTTCAGCCCGATGAGCACCGCGTTGGCAATATTGCCTACGCCGCTCTGCAGCGGCAGCAGGTCGGCCGGCAGGCGGCCGGCGTTTACCTCTTGCTGCAAGAAGTTGATGATGTGGCCGGCAATACGTTCGGAGGTTTCATCCGGGGGAGAAAAGGGCGAGTTGCGGTCGTGCTCGCTGGTTTCCACCACCGCAATCACCTTGGCCGGGTCGCAGTGCAGGTAGCAGTCGCCAATACGGTCCCCGGGTGCCACCAGCGGGATCGGCTGGCGGTGCGGCGGAATGCGGGTGCCGTAGTAAATGTCGTGCATGCCCTCCAGCCCGGCGTGCTGATGGCTGTTGACTTCCAGAATGATGTGGTCGGCCAGGTCCAGCCAGGTCTTGTTGTTGCCCACCGAGGACGAGGGAATCAGCCGTCCGTCCGGCAGGATGCCCGCCACTTCCACCACCGCCACTTTGAGTGGCCCGAGAAATCCGAACCACGCCAGCTGCGCCACATGCGAGAGGTGGATGTCGGTGTACTGCATCTGCCCGGCGTTGATCTGCTTGCGCACCGTGGGGTCGGACTGGTAAGGCAGGCGCATGGAGACGCCGTGCGCTTGGGCCAGCGCGCCATCCAGCTCGGGCGCGGTGGAGGCACCAGTCCACAGGCCGATTTGAAAGTCTTCGCCCGCGGCGTGCAAGGCGTCCATCCGCTGGGCTAGCGCCTGCGGCACTGCCTTGGGGTGGCCGGAGCCGGTAAAGCCGCTCATGCCCACATTGGCGCCAACGGGGATGAGCGCGGCTGCGGCTTCTGCAGACATGATCTTGGCCTGAAAGGCAGGATGTTGAATACGGCTGGCCGTTGGCATGTCAAAAAGCTCCGGGTCGGTGGCGTGAACGTGGCCGGTTCGGTGAATGCCGGCGCGAGCCATCTTACGTCCGCCTTGCGGGTTTACCCGTGGGAGTTTCTTGACTTAAGGCAAGCAAAAAGCAGAAAGGGCTCCCGAGGGAGCCCTTGGCTTACAGCGTGTCTGCTTAAGCGTTGGCTTGCGCTTTGCGGCGGCGTACCACGGCACCCAACAAGCCCAAACCTGCGAGCAGCATGGCGTAGGTTTCTGGTTCTGGGACGGGGGTTACCGGAACGCTTTCACCTTGAACAAACGCGCCAACGACCAGCATCTTGGTCACGGCCGTGTCTGTGTCGTTGCTATAAATTGCTTGCAGGGTCTTGGCCTCACTGTTCAAGCCAGTCATGTTGATGCCGTGGGTAAACACAGAGGATGTTGGAAGGGCATCACGAATCTCGAAGTAAGTGCCTGCAAAACCGTATTCACCCAGTGCCTTAGTGAAGCTGGTGCTCAATGACGACAAAGCACCAAAGGTAATGCTAGTGTGCGCATTAAGGGTGAAACTCAAGCTGGCGTAGCTAATGGCGTCGTAACGGTTGTTGTTGTTGCTCCCGCCTTCGGCCATGAAGACTGCGGCGTCGAAACTATTGCCGGTAATGCCGGTGGTAGAAAACGCATCAGCGGAGTTCGCAATGATGGGGGCATTCGTAGAGGTCGTTAGGACTTTTTCGTCGAGCGTGTTTCCGAAATTGTCGCGAACCGTTGCGCGCTTGTACAAGTCAGGCTGGCTGCTTACGAAACCACCGCTGCTGAGGGTCACGGTGAAGTTGGAAATGGACGCGAAAGAATTTGAAGCTGCGAATGCTGGCAAGGCGGCAGACATCGAAAATGCTGCGGAGACGGCAAGCAGGCTGAAACGCGAAAATGACATAGGGCTCCCTGTATGAATAGTGGTACACGGAGTATCCCTACAGAACGCAAGGTCGCCCATAGGCCGTTCGGGTAAACGCCACAGGGCTTGGCGGCCCACGGACATGCCTCTCTTGCCGAGGTGCACGCCAACAGTAAAAAGGGCCCCCTAAGGAGCCCTTGGCTAAAGGCAAATCGGCTTAAGCGTTGGCCTGCGCTTTGCGACGGCGTGCCACAGCACCCAACAAGCCTAAACCTGCGAGCAGCAGAGCGTAGGTTTCTGGTTCTGGCACTGCCGGAATCACCGCGCCATTGCGCACGCTGAAGTTGTATTGCCCTTCAACACCGGAGTCGAGTTGGTTGTGCGTCAATGCGTTGCTGCCGGAGTTCAGCAGCGCTCCGTTGACGGCTGAGCCTGCAAGTTCAAAAGACTTGGTGGTCCCATTGGACCAGCCCGCGCGTGCAGATGAACCGCCGAATCCATTGGTGCCGCCGCTGGCGCTACCGGTTTCCCAGCTGATGTTGTCGTAGTTGAATTGAAAGTCAAAGTTACCAGCGCCCGTGTCTGAGCGATCAGTCACGATCAGTTGAAAGGAGTTGGTCTTGTCGGCCTTGGAGTCGAAGTAGCCCACGTTGATCCAATTCACGCCAAACGTCTGGCGTCCATTGATAGTGGCTTGGCCGTATTGGGTGAGTCCGCTGGCGATGTTGCGTGTATCCACATCGGCAAAGAATGGCGCCAGCATTGCGTTGCTGGTGCTCAACAGGCTGAACGGTGTGTAGGTCGGCAACCGGGTATTGAACGAGACGTTGCCGTTGTTGTTCACATACAGCTGATTGAAGCTTTGGCCATAAAAATTGATGCTGAACCCGATATCGACCAAGTCTGTGGAGCTATCGTCATTCGCGGCCAGCGTATTGCTGGTGAAAAGGTTGGCGTCGTGCACGGCCGCCGCCATGGCGGGCGTGGCAACGCACGTGATGGCCAGTGCGGCACTGGCAATGATGTTTTTGAACATACTTTTACTCCCTGTTGATGGAGCTGAAAGTATGTTCAATAACGCTTTGGCGGTCACTGCCGCACCATGGTGCCGATGGACTATGAGATCCGTCAGCTTTGTAAAAACTTGCTACTGCCTGCCGTCAGCACCTCACCCCGCAAAGGTGTAGCTGCGCGTCTCCGTAATCGTCTCAACTACCAACTGCCCTATCACACGCGGATTGCAGGCAAAGTTCACCACGCGGTTGCACTCGGTGCGGCCCATCAGTTCGCCGTTGTCGCGCTTGCAACTCTTGCAAGCAGGACCCGGAATCCCCGCGCGGCGAATGCGGTGGTTTACCCCATTCGTGATTTCGGGCCACTTTGTGGGGGGAGTAGCGGACCACAAACACCACATACAGATTGGCTTCATGACGCTGCAATCATGAAGCCAACGAACTGCGATCAATTTTTCTAGGCCCTGATTGGTGCCCAATACCCCTTGCCGCCCCTCTAATTTCGCAAATAAATCAGTGTCATAGGAATCCGAACAGGCTATTGCCGTTATTCAACCACCCTTATTTAATGAGGAGGTTTCAATAAATTAGGGATGGAAAGTAATGAAAATTGTTGCACTTGTATGTTTGCTGACGGCATCTTTAGCGTCTACAGCGCGCGCTGATAACTTGGTTGTCAACGGTAGCTTTGAGAATGGACTGACTGGTTGGCTAAATGCGGGTGAAGCTCTTCCCTATAAAGACTATGGGGCAACTGACGGAAGTTGGTCCTTGATATTTGCACATGGAAATAACGCTGGATCTGTGCTTTCCCAAGAAATTGACACCATCTCCGGTACGAAATACAGCGTGGCCTTCGATTGGAAATCTACCCACCCGGCCGCATCGAGTGAGCAGAGCCTCTCATTTTTTGCTGAAGGCTCTGCGAAAGTGAAGTTGACGGAACTGTCGGCTTTCGGAAGTTACGGAGGGCCGTTTAATGCCAACAGCCCTTTCTTGCATTTTTCGACAACATTCGTTGCGAATAGCAGCAAGACAAATATCGTTTTTTCAGATTCCAGTGCTTCGAGTTATCAGGCAGATCAAGTTCTGGATCGAATTACGGTATCCACAGTCGCGGCAGTTCCAGAACCAGAAACCTATGCCATGTTGCTTGCTGGGCTTGGCCTGATGGGGATGGTGGCTCGCCGCCGTCAAGCTCAGCAAGGCTAAAGCTCGAATAGATCAATTGTTGAACGGGAGCTTTGGCTCCCGTTTTTCATTCATTCGAATTGGTGTAATTTACCTATGGCAAGCAATGAGTAATGAGTGGCATCACTGGGCGGCAACAGCTAGTGGGAATGCACTTCATATGACATTCGCCGTGCTTCAAATAGAAGCGACGACCTTTGGCGCGGGTCTTGATGCCCTGGGAGCCTGAAAGATCACACAAAGTCCGTTTGGGTCGCAGCCACTTTGATTGACTAACGGACTTTTTGGTCAGGCCACAGTCTCAGCTGTCAGCACTTCACCCCGCAATGTGTAGCTGCGCGTCTCAGTAATCGTCACATCCACCAGCTGCCCGATCAAGCGCGGGTTACCGGCAAAGTTGACGACGCGGTTGCACTCGGTGCGGCCCATCAGCTCGCCGTTGTCGCGCTTGCTGCCGCCTTCTACCAAGATGCGCTGCACCGTGCCTAGGCGCTGGTTGCTGATGGTGGCAATGTTGGCGTTGATGGCGGCTTGCAGCTCTTGCAGGCGGGCCAGCTTCACTTCGTGTGGGGTGTCGTCATGAAGGTTGGCTGCCGGCGTGCCGGGGCGGGGGCTGAAGATGAAGCTGAAGCTGTTGTCAAAGCCGATGTCGTGGATCAGCTTCATCATCTTGGCGTGGTCTTCGTCCGTCTCGCCTGGGAAGCCGACGATGAAGTCGGAGCTGATGCTCATGTCCGGCCGAATGGCGCGCAGCTTGCGGATGGTGCTCTTGTATTCCATGGCGGTGTAGCCGCGTTTCATAGCCATCAAAATCTTGTCGCTGCCGTGCTGCACCGGCAGGTGCAGGTGGCTCACCAGTTTGGGCAGCTTTTCGTAAGCCGCAATCAGGCTGGGTGTGAACTCGTTGGGGTGGCTGGTGGTGTAGCGGATGCGTTCAATGCCGGGGATGTCGCTCACGTATTCCAGCAGGGTGGCAAAGTCGGCCATCTCGCCCGAGTCACCCATGGCGTTGCGCCAGGCGTTCACGTTCTGGCCCAGCAGGTTGACTTCTTTCACGCCCTGGTCGGCCAGGCCGGCAATCTCTACCAGCACGTCTTCAAACGGGCGGTTGATTTCCGTGCCACGGGTGTAGGGCACCACGCAGTAACTGCAGTATTTGTTGCAGCCTTCCATGATGCTCACAAAGGCGCTGGCGCCATCCACCTTGGCGGGGGGCAGGTGGTCGAACTTTTCAATTTCGGGGAAGCTGATGTCGACTTGCGGCTTGTCCAGCGCCTTGCGGGCGTTGAGCAGCTCCGGCAAGCGGTGCAGGGTTTGCGGGCCAAACACCACGTCCACATAAGGTGCCCGCTTGATGATCTCGGCACCTTCCTGGCTGGCCACGCAACCGCCCACACCGATTTGCACGCCCTTGGCCTTCAGGTGTTTGATGCGGCCCAGGTCGCTGAACACTTTTTCCTGCGCCTTCTCGCGCACCGAGCAGGTGTTGAACAAAATCAGGTCAGCCTGCTCCACATCATCAGTGGGCTCGTAGCCTTGGGCGGCGCCGAGTACGTCAGCCATCTTGTCCGAGTCGTACTCGTTCATCTGGCAGCCGAAGGTTTTGATAAAGACTTTTTTGGACATGACGTATCCCGTGAAGATGCTATGAATAAAGGAGCGGATGGCACAAGTAGCGCGTGCGCTACAGGCCGAAAAGGCAAATAAGCCCTTGGGTGGCTTATCGGGAGTACGACGGCTTGGTGGGGTAAAGCGCGACTTCAGTCTCGTTCAATATCCACACGTCGTGCAGCATGGATTGGCTGTCCAGGACGGTCATCACTTGCAGGGTCTGACCGACGGCGCTGGCAGACATCAGCAGCATGCCGTTGGCTCCGCGGATCCGGGCGCCGGGGGAGAGGCGTGCCACCATGTTGTTAAACAAGACTTCGGGTGGTTGCACCACCTGCAGAGTTCCGCGCAAAGCGGTGGATGGGAACGTGCGCACCGTCACAGAGTTGCCATTGCGGTCGGTAATGACCTGTGCGGTGGGGCTGGTTTGCGCCATGCTGCCCAGGGGCAAGGCGGCCAGCAAAGTGAGTGCGCTCAGGGCGCGAAGGCAGCGGTTCATGGTGTGTATCCAGAGGCTGTGAATGAAAGAAGGGCCCGATTTTACCGGGCCCGTCGTTCAGCGGGGCTTTTGCAGGCGCTGCAGCATCAGTTCTTGCGCGATCCGCATGCGCTCCACGGCAGCGGACAGGTTCTTGAACTCCAGCACCTTGATGCTGGCCACCGGCTTGGTGGACTCGCCGCGGCTCAGGGCGTCGACCAAGGTCGTCAGGTTGCGGATGGGCTCAGTCACACTCTTGGGCAGGCTGATCAACAAGTACAAACCAATGCCGATGCCAATCAGCACGCTTGCCATGACGCCGTAGATCATTTTGTTGAATCCCTCGTTGGTCACCGTGGTCAGTGCCAGCGTAGCTTCACTCTTCTGGGCAAAGGTGGTGGCAACGCCTTTGATCAGGTCGGCAGAAAAACGGTCTTTACCCGCCTTGATCAGGTCATTGGCTTCATCTGGCAGCAGCATGCGCGTGCCTTCCAATACAGGTGTTGCCTCTTTGGTCTTGGCGCCCTTGGTGCTGGCGGCTTGCTGTTCGGCGGCCTGGGCTGTGGCCGCTTCTTCCTGCATCTTGTTGGCGCGGGCGTTCACCTCAGCAAACACCTTGGTCATTTCTGCCGCATAAAACTCACTCGCTGCGGCCCACTGGCCCACGCGGCTCAAGTCATCAGCGCTCAAGGCGCCGCTGCTGTTGGCGCGCATGCGACCGAGCAGCGCGGTGATCTTCTCCATCGTGCCGGTCCATTCCTTTTGGTACTGGGTGCGCTTCTCGGGGTTGTTCACGTAGATGAAGTATTCTTTTTCGTACCGGCGAATCTGCTGCGCCATGGTCGACAAATCGGCCAAGTCCACCTGGGCTACGGTGTTCCTACGCGCCACCTCCACCACTTCGCGCTCGGTGTAGCGGCCCATGGTCAGCACGCCGGCGGCTTGCAATATAAAAAATACGATGATGGCAATCAGCCCCACCGTGAGGTTGCGGTTGATGGATGTTGTTTTTTTCATGGCTTACTTTTGAAGAGGGGTGATGGGGGCTGGGGCTGTGGGGGTGCACCGCTCCAGAATGGTCTGGCGGATATGTTCATTGGGCAGTCCGGCAGGCAACTGCTGGCTGAGGTTGATCAGGAACGAGCGGAGGTGGGCTTCGTGGTTGGCTTGCGGCAACGCGTGGCTGGATGCGGTGGCATCCATGGCGTCTTCGACCACAAACCGGGCTGCCACGCCGAGATAGTCGACAAGGACTTGGGTGGCGGTTTGAGCCACATGTTCTGGATTCCACACCTGAGGTTCTGCTTTCTTGAAAGTTCAGCCATGCTTGGCTGGCGACGCCGGTGGCATCGTTTTCAAGAATTCTAGGTGTCGGGCAGGGCTTTGCCTGGGGGTGCGAGGCGAGCGCCCATGAAAAAACCCGCAACGTGTGAACAATTGCGGGTTTTTGATTTGGTGGTCGTAGGTGGACTTGAACCACCGACATCAGCATTATGAATGCTGCGCTCTAACCAACTGAGCTATACGACCGAGACGGGTATTATAGACCAGATTTATTGATGCGTAAAGTTTGCAGCGCGTTTGTTCACAAAAGCGTCCATGCCTTCCTTTTGATCGGCGGTCGCAAACAAAGCGTGGAACATGCGGCGCTCGAAGGCAATGCCATCTGCCAAGGTGCCTTCAAAGGCGCGGTTGACCGATTCTTTGGCCGCCATGGTCGCCACTTGTGAGAAGGCGCAGATTTGCAAAGCGGCGCCCAAGGCTTCCTCTTGCAGCTTGTCCAGCGCCACCACGCGGCTTACCAGGCCGGCGCGCTCGGCCTCGGTGGCGTCCATCATGCGGCCGGTCAGGGCCAGGTCCATGGCCTTGGATTTGCCCACCGCACGGGGCAGGCGCTGGGTGCCACCGGCGCCGGGGATGATGCCCAGCTTGATTTCCGGTTGGCCGAACTTGGCGTTGTCGGCGGCGATGATGAAGTCGCACATCATGGCCAGTTCGCAACCGCCACCCAGCGCAAAGCCGCTCACGGCGGCGATGACCGGTTTGCGGATCGTGCGGATGGTCTCCCAGTTACGGGTAATGAAGTCGCCTTTGTAGGCATCGGCAAAGCTGAACTTGGCCATGGCGGTGATGTCGGCGCCTGCCGCAAACGCTTTTTCGCTGCCGGTGATCACCATGCAGCCGATGGCGGGGTCGGCGTCAAAACCCTTGAGGGCAGCGCCTAGCTCGTCCATCAACTGGTCGTTGAGGGCGTTGAGCTGCTTGGGGCGGTTCAGGGTGATGATGGCAACCTTGTCGCCTTCCACGCGGGTGGTGATGCATTCGTAGCTCATTCAGTGGTCTCCTGTTTTGTGTCGAAATGAGGGGGCTGGGCGCACTATAGCCAAGCGAATTTGCGCCGCGCTGACGCGAGCTGCGGTTTATGCGCCGTCCAGCCAGCGGTTAGCGGCGGCCGCATCGCGCACCGACAGGCGCACCGCCTGGGTGGGGGCCGGCAGGGTGAGGGTCAGCTGCATCAGGCGCTTGTCGCGCGAAACGAGAGCTGTCACTTTCTTGGCCTTGCCGGCATAGAGCATCAGGTCATCCAAGGCCTGCATGCGCCAGGGCATGCCCTCAGTCTGCACGGCCAACCACTCGTCGCCCGCCGCAAAGCCGGCTTTTTCTGCGGCTCCACCCCGCAGCACCTGTTGGATGAACAGCCCACCGCTTTCTTTGACTCGCAGTCCGAGTTGCTGGGCGGCCTGGTCGGGCTCGCGGTTGACTTGCACACCGTGCTGCTCCAGCAGTTCGGGCACGGGCAGATCTTTGGTGCTGTGCACCCAGCGGGCCAAATCTTTGGCGAACGAGCGCCCGCCAAGGTCTTGCAGCACGGCCAGCAGGTCTGCCTCGGTCATGGGGCCGCCGGCGCAGCGCGTCCACAGGCCGCGCATGACGGCATCGAGGTGGGTTTTGCCTTCGGCGCGCAGGGTCAGGTCAAGGCACAGGCCCACCAGTGAACCCTTGGTGTAGTAGCTCACGGTGGCGTTGGCGGTGTTTTCGTCTTGGCGGTAGTACTTCACCCACGCGTCAAAACTGCTCTGCGCCACGCTTTGCACCAGCCGCCCCGGGGTTTGCTGGACCTGGTTGATGGTCTTGCTCAAGAGCTTCAGATAAGCGGCGTTGTCGATGCGTTTGGCACGGCGCAGCAGCAAGTCGTCGTAGTAGCTGGTGAAGCCTTCAAAAAACCACAGCAGTTCGGTGTAGTTCTCTGCGCGATAGTCGTAGGTGGCGAGTTCGGCGGGGCGCAGGCGCTTGACGTTCCAGGTGTGGAAGTACTCGTGGCTGATCAGCCCCAGCAGCGTGGTGTAGCCCTCGGGCTGCTTGTGGGTGGTGGGGGCCAGCGTGGTGCGGGGCAGGCGCGGCAGGTCTTTGCGGTTGCAAATCAGGGCGGTGGAGTTTTTGTGCTCCAACCCTCCATAGCCATCGTGCACCGCGGCCAGCATGAAGACGTAGTTTTTGAATGGAATCGGGCTTGGGGCCTCGTCTTTATTGCGGGAGCTGCTATCTTTTTGATACTGTTCAAGTGCGCTTCCGTGCCAGAAGCGCATTTCCGCTTCGCAAATGGCGCGGGTGTCGGCCAGAAGCAACTCGCCGTCAAAGCTGGGCGGTGCGCCTGCCACCACAAAGCGGTGGGGAATGCCGAACACCTCAAAACTGCCGCTCCAGAACGGTCCCATTTCCACCGGGCAGTCGACCAGGGTGTCGTAGTCAGGGGCGTGGTACAGGCCAAAGCCCGCCTTGTCTATAGTGACCGCCGACAGTCCGGTGGCCAGCTGCCAGTCCGTGGTGCCGGAAACCGGCGCGATGTCCAGGGTGTGAGGCTCTGCCGCCGCTTCGGGCACCTGCAGGCACAGGCTGGTGCCATTGAAAAAGCCGCGCTGCGCATCCAGCCAGGCGGTGCGCACCGAGGCGTCAAAGGCGTACACCTCGTAACTGACCTCCAACGGCAGGCCGGCGCGGCAACTGACTTGCCAGGTGGCTTTGTCCAGCTGCGTCACCGGGATGCGTTTGCCGCCTTGCCGACACTCCAGCTGCTGCAGGTGTTTGGCAAATTCGCGCAGCAGGTAGCTACCCGGAATCCAGGCTGGCAGGCGCAGGGTTTGGGTGCTGGCCGGCGAGGCTACGGTCATCTGCACCGTGAACAGGTGGCTGTGCACATCGGGCACTTCGATCCGGTAGTGCACCGCGGATGCGGGTGCAGCAGTTGCGAGGGATTTGGACGACTTGGACGAAGTTTTCATGCCTAAACACCGGTTGGCGCCCGCTATGCTTGCGCGAGCAGCTATGAATTCAGGAGCAATTTGTGAAGGGCTCCGGCCCGCGCCGGGTGCCCAGTGGCTTTAGCTTTTGGCGTCTTTCAGGTGTTTTTCGATTTGCTGGGCGTCAATCGCACCGGGCACGCGGTTGCCATCCTCAAACAGCAGCGTGGGCGTGCCTTGGATGCGGTAGGTCTTGCCGAACTCCACATTGCGGGCGAGCGGGGATGTATCGCACATGGCTGCTGCGGCCGGTGCTGGCTGGTCGCGCAGCATCCAGTCTTGCCAGGCCGCGACCTTGTCTCTGCTGCACCAGATCGCCTTGGATTTTTCTGTCGAGTCCGGCCCGAGGATGGGGTAGAGGAACATGTAGATCGTCACGTTGTCGATCTTTTGCAGATCGCGCTCAAAGCGTTTGCAATAGCCGCAGTTCGGGTCTTCAAAGACGGCCAGCTTGCGCGAGCCGTTGCCCCGCACGATGGTGAAGGCGTCTTTGAGAGGCAGGCTGCTGAACTTGATGGCGGTGAGCTTGTTGATCCGCTCCTCGGTCAAGTTGCGAAGCCCTTTGGTCTCGTACAGGTTGCCTTGGATCAGGTAGTTGCCCTTGGCATCGGTGTAATAAATCTCGACGCCATTGGCCCGGACCTCATACAAGCCGGGGATGCCGGCCGGGCGCACTTCGTCGATGGACTTCAGCTGAGGCACCCGTTTGGCAATGGCCTCGCGGATGGCGGCCTCCTGGGCGAAGGCACCCGTGGCAAAGGCGGAGAGCGCCAGGCCCACGGTGGCAAACAAACGGGGGAAGTGCATAAACAAAATTTCCGGAAAAAGTAAAAAGACGGAGCGAGCCCGGGCGCTTACAGGCCCATGGCCTGCCGGGCAACCCAGTGTTTGAGCGGGGCGCAACTGTCAAAGCCGCGCATGCCCCAGCTGCGGGCGTTTTCCGCCCAGGCGTGGGGGTGGGCAAATAGCTGTTGCAGGGAGTTGCCACTGCCACCCACCACTGCGAAGGCCGCCTTGCGGGCCCGCTCGTAGCGGCGCAGCAAGCGCATATCGTCCACAGGGCGCCAGTAGCCACGGGTATCGAGCACCTGCACCAGCTCGGCCACATCACCCAAACCGAGGTTCAGGCCCTGGCCCGCCAGTGGGTGCACGTTGTGGGCCGCGTCGCCCGCCAATACCCAGGCGCGCCGCTGGCCGTCCAGGGTAGTTGTACCTGTCCAGCGGGTGGCGACGGCATGCTGCAGGGTCCAGCTCGCGCGGGGGCTAGCCAGACGCAGGGTACCCACCGCCATGCGGGTGGCCGTTTGCAGGGCGTTGGTGAATTCCAGATCGGTGTATTGCATCAGGGCTTGTGCGCGCTCTGGGGACACCGACCACACCAGGGCGTGAAAGTTCCCCTCCGGCCCTTGCATCGGCAACAGCGCGGTCACTTCACCTTCGCTAAACCACTGCCGGGCGGTTTGTTGGTGGGGCAGCGAGCTCTCCACCCGGGCGGCTACCGCGGTCTGGGCATAGCGATGTGTTTCGAACTCCACGCCGAACTCGTCGCGGGTGGTGCTGGCGCGCCCTTCACACACGACGGTCAGGGTTGCGGGCTGCGGTGTGTCGACCACAGAAATGAGGGGTTGGAACTGCACGGCCTGGGCGAGCTGTTGCTCGAGCACCGGCACGTCCACAATCCAGTTCAGGGCGTCTACGCCTTGCGGTACCGCATCAAAGCGGACCTCGGCGTCCGCATCGGCCACGACCGCCATGTGCAACACCGGAGTGGCATGGGCGTCCGCCGGCCAGCAACGGATGGCTTCGAGCAGTTGGCGCGAGCGGGCGTTCAGGGCGTATGCCCGCACATCCGGGCTAGACGAGGGCTGGGGGGGCGCCTCAACCAGCGCCACTTTCAGGCGTTTGGCCGCCAAGTGCAGCGCCAGGGTGCGCCCCACGATGCCGGCGCCACGGATACAAATGTCATAGGTTTGGGCCATTCAGTCATTGTAGGAGGGCTGTGCACAATGCTGGCTCTATGCACCAGGAAACCCCCATGACCCCACAATTTGAAGCCGATATTCACGGACACATTGCCGCGCTGATGATTTACCCGGTGAAATCGCTCGCCGGTATCGCGGTGGAACATGCACGCCTGCTGGACACCGGGCTGGAGTGGGACCGGCACTGGATGGTGGTGGATGGCGAGGGGCTTTTTGTGAGCCAGCGCGAATATCCCCGCATGGCGCTGGTGCAGCCGCGCCTGCTGGCACAAGCACTGGAGTTGCAGTGTCCCGGCCTGAGCCCTCTGGAGATAGCGCTCGACGCGCAGGGGCCGCAAACCCGGGTCCAAGTCTGGGACGACATATTGGATGCCCTCGACATGGGGGATGCCGCCGCTCTGTGGTTGCAGCAAGCGCTGGGTTGCGAAGGAGTGCGCCTGGTGCGCTTTGCGCCCGAGGGGCGGCGGGCGTGCAGCCCCCGCTGGACCGGCGGTGCGCAGGGGCACACCCAATTTGCCGACGGATACCCGGTGCTGGTCACGACCGACGCCTCCATGGCGCCGCTCAACAGCCGGTTGGCGGCCGCGGGTTTGCCGCCGGTCGGCATGCGCCGTTTCCGGCCCAATGTGGTGTTGGGCGGAATGGAGGCAAATGATGAAGACCACATGGCGGTCTTGCAGGTCATGGCCGAGGAGGGCGGCGCCACCCCCGCGCAACTCACTTTGGTGAAGCCGTGCGCCCGCTGCCCGATACCCAATATTGACCCCGACACGGCTGAGAGCCACCCCGGCGTGGGGGATGCCCTTCAAAGCTACCGCCGGGACGCCCGCTTGAACGGCGCGATTACCTTCGGGATGAATGCCATCGTGCAGGCCGGCGCAGGCCAGGTGCTGCGGGTGGGGCAGACGGTTGCTGCGTCATACCAGTTTGATGGAGCCGCTGCCCCGTAAGTTACGCCGGCCATGGCGAGCGCTGTGCCCGCGGTCAGCTCGACAGCGAGGAGTGCAAGCTGGCTAGTTGGGTGGGTACAGGCTCAAGAAAACGGATCGGCCGGCGGGTTCGCGGAGATATGCCGGCCAGCACGCCTGCCAACTCGTTGAGGGCTTGTGCAGGTTCGACCGGGTTTTCATGCAGGAGCACGCACGCAGCTTGAAACTGCAGCGTGACCTCGGTGGGCATGCCTTGCAAGGGAATCAGCCCCGAGGCCACCAGTTTGACCAGCCGCTCGGTGAGCACCTGCCGCGAACCGACACCCTCCAGCAGCAGGGCAAACCGCGCGCTACCCACCCGTGCCGCCGGGTCCACATCCCGTAGCACCCGGTGCAGCTTGATCACGGCGCGCAAAAGGCACTGCTCCGCGGCAGGATCCCCCATGTTGTGGCGGATGTGGTCCAAGTTTGCAATGTTCACCAAGACTAGTGCCAAGGGCTCGCGGTGGGTGATGGCGCGTTCATAGGCCTCGGTGAGGTGGGTTTGGAAGGCATGTGCCGTGAGCAAACCGGTCAATGCGTCTTGGGTCGGGAGGTGTTCTGCCCGGGCCACGACTTCTTTGCGGTCATGGGTGGCGCGCCCCAAGGCATAGACCAAGGCGGGCACCGAAGCCGCCACGGTGAGTGTGAGCAAATAGCGCACCGGCCAGAATGCGGGCAGACTGCCGCCGGCCTCCAGCGTCATCCAGATCACCAGGGCGAATTTGGGGGTGTATGTCCACAGCAGCCAAGCTCCCAAGGGGGAGCCCGCCCTCCAGTTCACCGCCGTAGCCAACAGGCTGCAAGCGGTGCCCAGCAGAATCACGATGCCCGAGACCGTATCCGCCAGGGTGCGGTCCAGGAACAGGTAGCAGGCAACCGAGGCCAGTGCAGCAACACCCAGCACGCCGAGCAACTTATCAAACCACGGGTAGTGGGTGGAGAGCGCATACAGGTGCCGCACATAGAGCAGGGCGACCCCGATAGCCAGTGACGGCAGCACACTGCTGGCGTAGTCTGCCCACAAGGGGGCGCCGGGCCAGAGCAGTGAGTTGAGGATGCCGTTGAATTGCGCCAGCGTGAGCGCAATCATCACGCTGTAAAGAGCGGCGCCCAGGTCCGACACATTGCGGAACTCTGCATAGCGCATGAGTGAGACGGCCGCCAGGGTGAGGATCAGCCCGAACATGACGCCGAGGCCAATGCCCTCTGCCAGGCGCTGGCCCTCGCGCAGGTTGGCCGGGACCATCCGCAAAGGGATGGCGAGCGGCTTGAAGTTGCGAATCTGCAGCAACACCTCGGTAGGCTGTCCGGGCGGCAAGTACAGCTCAAATTCGGGGTACAGGCCGCGCACGTTCCAGTGGCGCTGGGCGTGCTTGTCGCCTGCTGTTTGGGGGTACCAGGCGCCGTCTTGTCGCTCAAAGAGCACCACATGGTCAAGGTAGGGCTGGGGAATGTTTAGCGTCCACCGGCCGGTGCTGCCGGTCGCACGAACCAGCGTGAGCTTGATCCAAAGGGTGTTTTTGGCGTTGAGGGGCGCAGCGTGCTCCATGTGGGCGGCTTCAAACGGCGCGGCCCAGGCTTGTGCCGCTGTCGCGTTGCGGCCCGGTTCCAGCCACTGCATGGAGCTGTTTTGAAGGGGCCACGGCTCGCTGTTGTCTGTCAATAAAAGCGGACTGGCAGCGCGGGCTTCGGCGACAAATCCATGCGCCCAACCCGCTCCCGCCCAAAGTGCCAGCGCCACCAACAGGCGCAGGAACAGGTATGGCATACACTTGTCACCCAGTTTTTAGAGGTTTTTTATGAGTTTGAAGTGTGGCATTGTAGGCCTGCCCAACGTGGGCAAAAGTACCCTTTTTAATGCGCTAACCAAGGCGGGCATTGCTGCAGAAAACTACCCGTTTTGCACGATTGAGCCCAATGTGGGCGTGGTTGAGGTGCCTGATCCGCGTCTGCAGCAGCTGGCCGACATCATCACCCCCGAGCGCATTGTTCCGGCCATCGTGGAGTTTGTGGATATTGCAGGTTTGGTGGCGGGCGCCAGCACCGGCGAAGGACTGGGCAACAAGTTCCTGGCACACATCCGCGAAACAGACGCCACCATCAATGTGGTGCGCTGCTTTGAAGACGACAACGTGATTCACGTTGCTGGCAAGGTGGACCCAATTGCCGATATCGAAGTCATTCAGACCGAGTTGTGCCTTGCTGATTTGGGCGCGGTGGAAAAAGCCTTGCACCGTGTAACAAAGCTGGCCCGCTCCGGCGACAAGGAGTCGAACAAACTGGTGGCGATTCTGGAGAAGTGCCAGGCGGCGCTCAACGAAGCCAAGCCGGTGCGTACCTTGGACTTCAGCAAAGAAGAGTTGCCTTTGCTCAAACAGTTTTTCCTGATCACAGCCAAGCCCGCGATGTTCGTGGCCAACGTGTCGGAAGACGGTTTCGAAAACAACCCCTTGCTCGACCGCTTGACCGCGTTTGCGACGGCCCAGGGCGCGCCTGTGGTGGCCATTTGCGCCAAGATGGAAGCCGAACTTTCTGAGATGGACGATGCGGACCGGCTGGAGTTCCTGCAGGAGCTCGGCCAAACCGAACCCGGTTTGAACCGCCTGATTCGCTCTGCCTACAGCCTGTTGGGCTTGCAAACCTACTTCACTGCTGGGGTGAAAGAGGTGCGCGCCTGGACTATCCATGTGGGCGACACCGGCCCCCAAGCGGCTGGCGTGATCCACACCGATTTCGAAAAGGGTTACATCCGCGCCCAGACTATTGCCTTTGATGACTTCATCAGCCACAAGGGTGAGCAGGGTGCCAAAGACGCGGGCAAGATGCGCGCCGAAGGCAAGGAATACGTAGTCAAAGATGGCGACGTGATGAACTTCCTGTTCAGCTCTTGATGGCACTTGCCGCGGCGGCAGCGTGACGCTGTCTTTTGATTGGTTGGCCCTGGGCGCTGCGGCTTGCTGGGCGGTGACCGGGCTGATTTCAGCCCCTCAAGCGCGCCATCTCGGCGCGTTTGCATTTACCCGTTGGCGCATGGGGCTGGTGTTTGTGATGCTGGCGCCCGTGGTCCTGCTCAATGGGGCTTGGCACAGCATCCATGCCGAGCAAGCCTGGGTTTTGATTCTCAGTGGATTGATCGGCATCTTCATTGGCGACACCGCCTTGTTTGCCTCCATGAACCGGCTAGGCCCACGCCGCACCGGGGTGCTGTTTGCCACGCACGCCTTGTTCAGCGCACTGCTGGGGTTTGTGGTGCTGGATGAGCGCATGGGGCCCCAAGCCATGATGGGCGGCGCCCTGGTGGTGGGCGGCGTCATGACGGCGATTGCCTTGGGCAGCCGCAAAGACGAGTCGCATGCCCTGGAGCAGCTTCGCGGCCATATTCCCTCGGGGATCGCGCTGGGCCTGTTGGCCGCCTTGTGCCAGGCAACCGGTTCTTTGATTGCCAAGCCTGTGATGGCCTCGGGGGTGGACCCGGTCGCGGCCACGGTGCTGCGGGTGGGGGCTACTTGTGCCGCCCACTTGGTGCTTCTGTGGGCGGGCGCTTCGGTAGCTCGCACCCAAAACCCCTTGTCTTTGGCCGTATTGGGCAAAGTCGCGTTGAGCGGCATGATCGGCATGGGCTTGGGGATGAGCCTCATCCTGCTGGCGCTGCAGCGTGGCAATGTCGGGATGGTGGGCATCTTGTCATCCGTGTCGCCGGTATTGGTGTTGCCCTTGTTATGGTGGCACCTGGGCCGCTCGCCCGCGCAGGGCGCTTGGTGGGGCGCCGGTCTCACGGTGCTGGGCACGGTGTTGGTGTTGGTCCGTTAAATGGGTCGGTTAATGAGGGGATGCCCGTGACTTCTGTGAATCACACGTTTGCTGACATCGAGCAGTTGTCTACCTTTGATGCGGTGATCGACGCGCGTTCGCCCGGCGAATACGCGTTGGACCATATTCCCGGCGCCATCAACTGCCCGGTGCTGAATGACGAGGAGCGTATCCGCGTCGGCACGATGTACAAGCAGGTCTCGCCGTTCGAGGCCCGCAAGGTCGGGGCCGTCTTGGTCGCGCGCAATGTAGCGACGCACATCGAAAGCTTATTTGCGGCGCACCCCAAGTCGTGGCGGCCGCTGGTGTATTGCTGGCGCGGTGGCCAGCGCAGCGGCTCTTTCACCCACATCCTGAACGAGGTGGGTTGGACGGCCCGGCGCTTGTCAGGGGGCTACAAGTCGTGGCGCCACCACGTGCTTGAAGAGTTGGTGCGGGTGCCCGCGCAATTCCGCTTTCAGGTGCTGGCGGGCCCGACCGGCTCGGGCAAGACCAAGGTGCTCGAAGCCTTGCAGGCCCAGGGACACCAGGTGCTGAACCTGGAGGCGCTGGCGGCCCACAAGGGCTCGGTACTGGGTGGCTTGCCGGATCAGGCTCAGCCGTCTCAGAAAATGTTCGAGACTCAGATACTCCACACCCTCTCCAG
Organism: Rhodoferax potami; assembly: GCF_032193765.1. NCBI lineage: Bacteria > Pseudomonadati > Pseudomonadota > Betaproteobacteria > Burkholderiales > Comamonadaceae > Rhodoferax > Rhodoferax potami. Next base: position 2,635,588 of record NZ_JAVBIJ010000001.1, on the reverse strand, counting down.
CTTTGACCCGGGGCTCCCGGTGTATGTCGAGGCGGAAAGCAAGCGCATCGGTTTGCTGCGATTGCCTGATTCGATTTACCAAGGTATCCAGCAAGGCCAGTGGTGGGGGCTGGATGTGCCGGTGGGGCTCAGGGTGCAGTTTTTGTTGCAGGACTATGCCTACTTTCTGCACAGTGACACGCTTCTGGATCAGCTGGACCGTTTGGTCGCGACCTGTGGCAAAGCCCAAGTGGACCAGTGGAAAGAGTGGGTGGCAGCGTCGCGCTATGCGGAGTTGGTGGAGGATCTCTTGGTCAAGCACTACGACCGGTACTACGACCGCTCCATGCGCCAGCTCCAATCCGGTGAGGCGCGGGACTTTCTCTTGAGTACCGACGATGTCTCAGACGCCGGCTTCATGGACCTCGCCAGCCGCTTGGCACTGCGCTCGCAACTCACCACAGTCGCACCAGTCCGGTAAGTGCCGCCGTCATGGTGATGTAGCGCAGGCATTTGCCGATCGCCATATAAATCACGCACGGCCAAAACGGAAGGCGCAGCCATCCGGCAACCGCACACAAAGGGTCGCCGACGACCGGCAGCCAAGACAGCAAGCAGGCCTTGGGCCCGAGGCGTGTGAGCCATGCAAGGGCCCGCACATGACTGGCGGAGCGGCCATACCGGTTTGCGAGATGGCTGGCCGCGTGGCCCATCCACCAGGTGATGGCTCCGCCAAGGGTATTGCCGGCAGTGGCCACTGCAATAACCCGCCAGAACCAATCCGGCTGCAACTGCACGAGCCCGAAGACAACCGGCTCTGACCCCATCGGCAACAAGGTGGCAGACATCAGCGAGACCGCAAACACCGTGCTCAGCCCGAATTCGGGGAGCGAGAGCCATTGCAACAAAGAGTGAAACCAAGCATCCATAGCGGCCCAGTATAGGGAGCAGAGCGCGGCCGCCGGTGAAGTGCCTGCGCATTTCAATTGCTGAAATTTTGAGCAGTTAGAATGCAGGCCGGGCCCGCTGAAATGCGGGCCTTCACGCTTTCTAACGCCCCCAGCTTTCCTCATACCCATGCAAATCGGCCCATTCGCTTTGGCGAATCACCTCTTTGTTGCCCCCATGGCGGGGGTGACGGACCGGCCCTTCCGCCAGCTTTGCAAGAAGCTCGGCGCAGGGTATGCGGTGAGCGAAATGGTGACCTCCCGCAAGGACTTGTGGAAGAGCCTCAAGACCTCGCGCCGGGCCAACCACGATGGGGAACCCGGCCCGATCGCCGTGCAAATTGCCGGCACCGATGCGCAGATGATGGCGGAAGCCGCGGTCTACAACATCGACCGTGGTGCCCAGATCATCGATATCAACATGGGTTGCCCTGCCAAAAAGGTGTGCAACAAGTGGGCTGGCTCCGCCCTGATGCAGGATGAGCAGCTCGCTATCGAAATCGTGGCGGCCGTGGTGAACGCCTGCGCCCCCCGCAATGTGCCCGTGACCCTGAAAATGCGCACCGGTTGGTGCCAGGCAGAGAAGAACGCGGTGGTGCTCGCCCGTGCCGCCGAGGCCGTGGGCGTGCAAATGGTGACGGTGCACGGCCGCACCCGGGAGCAGGGCTATCAAGGGCAGGCCGAGTACGACACGATTGCGGCGGTGAAAGCGGCCTTGCGCATTCCGGTGGTGGCTAATGGCGACATCACTACCCCTGAGAAAGCGCGTGAGGTGCTGGCCGCGACCGGCGCAGACGCCATCATGATCGGCCGCGCCGCCCAGGGCTACCCATGGATATTCCGGGAAGTGGCGCATTTTCTGGCCACTGGCACACACCTTGCACCGCCGCTCGTGAGCGAGGTGAGAAAGCTGTTGGTCGAGCACCTCTACGACCACTACAGCCTCTATGACGAATTTATCGGTGTGCGCTCGGCCCGCAAGCACATCGGCTGGTATTTGCAGGATCTACCCGGTGGCGAGGATTTCCGCCAGGGCATGAATCTGCTGGAAGACAGCGCCTCCCAGGTGGCGGCGGTCGAAGCGTATTTGGACACGTTGAACGAAAAAATGGATCGCATCCCAGCAAGGGGATCTGCGAACGGTCAGGCAAGGGGACATGACATGACGGAATTGGCAGTATGAGCGGCACGAATTTGGATGATTGCGTGCGCGCAAGCCTGGAGCTTTACTTTGCAGACCTCGACGGCACAGAGCCCGCCGGCATGTATGACATGTTGGTGCGCGCAGTAGAAAAGCCTTTGCTGGAGGTGGTGATGGCGCAGGCAGACCACAACCAATCCAAAGCAGCGCAATGGCTGGGCCTGAATCGCAACACCCTGCGCAAAAAATTGGTCGAGCACAAGCTGCTCGCATAAGCCCCCCACCGGCATCCGCCTTGGTGCGGTTGCCCGGTGAAACGTTTTCTGGTTTTACTTTACTCCCGCACTATGAACGCACAAAAAACTGCATTGCTGTCGGTCTCCGACAAGACCGGCATCGTTGAACTCGCCCAGGCGCTGCACGCTCAGGGTGTCAAGCTCTTGTCTACTGGGGGCACTGCCAAGCTGCTGGCCGACAAAGGCCTGCCCGTGACCGAAGTGGCCGAGATGACCGGCTTCCCTGAAATGCTGGACGGCCGTGTGAAGACCCTGCACCCCCGCGTGCACGGTGGCTTGCTGGCGCGCCGCGACTTCCCTACCCACATGGCCGCATTGGCCGAGCACAACATCAACACCATCGACTTTCTGGTGGTGAACCTGTACCCGTTTGAAGCCACCGTGGCCAAAGCTGGTTGCACGCTGGAAGACGCGATTGAGAACATCGATATCGGCGGCCCCGCCATGGTGCGCAGCGCCGCCAAGAACTGGAAAGACGTGGCGGTGCTGACTGACGCAGCACAGTACGACACCGTGATCGCCGAGCTGAAAGCTAATGGCGTGGTGAGCGACATGACCAAGCTGGGCCTGTCCATCGCTGCGTTCAACCGCATCAGCCAGTACGACGGTGCTATCAGTGACTACCTGTCTGCCATTCAGATTGGTGATGAGGTGCCTGCAGGCGATAAGGCCCCGGTGTTGGACCTGTTCCCCGGTCAGAGCAACGGCCGCTTCATCAAGGTGCAAGACCTGCGCTATGGTGAGAACAGCCATCAGCAAGCCGCGCTGTACCGCGACCTGATGCCTGCCCCCGGCTCGCTGGTGACTGCCAAGCAGCTGCAAGGCAAAGAGCTGAGCTACAACAACATCGCCGACGCGGATGCCGCCTGGGAATGTGTGAAGAGCTTCGACACGCCAGCCTGCGTGATCGTCAAGCACGCCAACCCTTGCGGCGTGGCTGTCGGCGCTAATGCCTTGGAGGCCTACAGCAAGGCCTTCCAAACCGATCCCACCAGCGCGTTCGGCGGCATCATTGCCTTGAATACGGAGCTGGACGAGGCCGGTGCCCAGCAAATCTCCAAGCAGTTTGTGGAAGTGTTGATGGCGCCTAGCTTCACAGCCGCAGCGCTGGAAGTCTTCAAGAGCAAGGTCAATGTGCGCATTCTGCAAATCGACCTGCCCAAGGGTGGAGCGTCGGAATGGGACCAAGGCCGAAACCTGATGGACATGAAACGCATCGGCTCCGGCATCCTGCTGCAAACGGCTGACAACCATGAGCTGGCCCTGAGCGACCTGAAGGTCGTGACGACCAAGCAGCCTACGGCTGAAGAACTCAACGACCTCCTCTTCGCATGGAAGGTGGCCAAGTACGTCAAGTCCAACGCCATCGTCTTCTGCAAGGGCGGCATGACCATGGGCGTGGGCGCCGGCCAGATGAGCCGCCTGGACTCTGCCCGCATCGCCAGCATCAAGGCCGGCCACGCGAATCTGTCCTTGGCTGGCACGGTCGTCGCGAGCGATGCGTTCTTCCCCTTCCGCGACGGCTTGGATGTGGTGGTGGACCATGGCGCGACCTGTGTCATCCAGCCCGGTGGTTCTATGCGCGACCAGGAAGTCATTGACGCGGCCAACGAGCGCGGCGTGTCTATGGTGTTCAGTGGCGTGCGCCACTTCCGCCACTGATCGGCCTGCCATGAACGCTTTGCGATTCGTCACTCTCGTTGGTGCCCTTGTGTTGGGCGTCTCTAGCAGTTGGGCCCAAGGGGCGAACAAGCCGATCCGCCTCGTGGTTCCTTATGCCGCAGGCGGTCCGCTGGACATTACCGCCCGAGTGCTGGCCGAGCGGGTCAAAGACAGCCTCGGCACAGTGGTGGTGGAAAACCGCCCCGGTGCCGGCGGCAACATCGGTGCGGATGTAGTGGCCAAAGCTGCGCCTGACGGTTACACCATCGGCATCGCGGCCACCGCCACGCATGCGGTGAACCCGTGGCTGTTTGCCAAGATGCCCTACAACGCAGCGACGGACTTTGCCGGTATCACGCAGATGGTGCGTGTGCCCAACGTGCTGGTGATGAATGCCGAGGTGGCCCAGCGCCTGCGCATCGGGACCCTGGCGGACCTGATCGCTTACGCCAAGGCCCATCCTGCCAAGCTCAACTACGGCAGCGGCGGCAACGGCAGTGCCGGACACTTGGCGGGGGAGATGTTCAAGAAAGAAGCCGGAATTTTCGCGCTGCATATCCCTTACAACGGTGGAAACCCTGCGCAACTGGCATTGCTCAGCGCGCAGGTGGACTTCAATCTGGACAACCTGGCCACGGCAGCGCCCAATATCCGCTCCGGCAAGCTCAAGGCCTTGGCGGTCACTTCCCTCAGCCGCAGCACAGCCCTGCCGGAGGTGCCTGCCATGTCCGAAACGCTCAAGGGTTTTGCGATTGACACATGGTGGGGGCTGGTCGCTCCGGCAGGTACGCCCAAGGAGCGGATCGCGCAGCTCCACCAGGCCTTTACCGCGGCTCTGCAAGCGCCTGAGACCAAGACCCGCTTCAACACCTTGTTTGCCGAACCCGCACCCTCCACTCCCGCTGCCTTTGATGCGTGGATGCAGGCAGAGCGCCGCAAGTATGAAAAAGTAGTGAAAGACACGGGCGCCCGCGTGGATTGAAGGGCGCTGCATCGATAAAAAAGCCGCTCTTGAGCGGCTTTTTTATGCCTATTTGATCTGTAGCCCTCGCAAAATAAGCGCAGCTAGCTACTATTTTTATAGCAAATCAAGGTTTGGGTGAGGCCTGTATCGGGTCTTGCGCTGCGGTCGATCCGGGCTAGTGGGGATTGCGCGAAAATGGGCGCCATGCAAAACCACATCACCTCCAGCCTGCAAGAGGCGCACACCGCATTGACCAACCTGCTGGCCAACCCGGCCGCGTTGGCGACCATCGAGCAGGCAGCGCAACTGCTGATCGCCACCTTTGAGAGTCAAGGTCGTGTGTACTCCTGCGGGAACGGCGGCTCCATGTGCGATGCCATGCACTTTGCCGAAGAGCTGACCGGTCGCTACCGCAAGGACCGCAAAGCCTTGGGCGCTACTGCTATCAGCGATGCCGGCCACCTGACTTGTGTGGGCAATGACCATGGTTACGAGCAAGTGTTCGCCCGCTACGTCGAAGGCCACGGCCGCCCCGGCGATTGCCTGGTGGCGCTCAGCACCAGTGGCACAAGCAAGAATGTGATCAAGGCCGCCGAGGCGGCCAAGGCATTGGGCATGAAGGTCATCATCCTCAGCGGCAAGCGCAGCGAAAAGCTGGAGCCCTTGAGCGATGTGTACATCTGCACCCCCGGTGGCACTTACGCAGACCGGGTGCAGGAGCTGCACATCAAGGTGCTGCACATCCTGATTGAGCTGATTGAGCGCTACTTCTTTCCAGAGAACTACGTCGGCGAGTGAGCGCGTAGTCCACCCCACCATAAAACAAGGGCTGGAAGCCAAATCGGCTTCCAGCCCTTGTTTTATTTGCGCGAGCAGCTTCTATTTTGATAGCAATTTGAACACGTCACCCGCTGCGGCGACCGTCTCTGCAATGTCGGCATCGGTGTGCGCTGCGCTCATAAAACCTGCCTCATAGAGCGCTGGGGCGATGTAAACACCGCGGTCCAGCAGGCCGTGGAACAGGGTGTTGAAACGCGCGTTGTCGGTGGTCATGACCTTGGAGTAGTTTTGCGGCAGTTCTTTGAAGAAGAAAAAGCCGAACATGCCGCCCTCAGAGTCGCCGCAGAAATCGACTCCCGCTTTGTCAGCTTCAGCTTGCAGGCCGCTGATCAGGGACTGTGTTTTGCGGCCCAGGTCTTCGTAAAAGCCGGGTTTGCTGATTTCTGCCAGCGTTGCCAAGCCGCAAGCGGTAGCCACCGGGTTGCCGGACAACGTACCGGCTTGGTACACAGGGCCCAAGGGCGCCAATTGCTCCATCACCGCGCGCTTGCCGCCAAAGGCTGCCAAGGGCATGCCGCCGCCAATGACCTTGCCCATCACTGTCATGTCAGGCTCAAAGCCGGGAATGCTGCGGGCATAGACCTGCTGGGCGCTGCCGGGGGCGACGCGAAAACCCGTCATCACTTCGTCAAACACAAACAGCGCGCCGTATTCGGTGCACAGTTCGCTGCAGCGTTTGATGAAGGGCACGCTGGCGCGCACGAAATTCATGTTGCCGGCAATCGGCTCGATCATCACGCAGGCCAGCTCTTTGCCGTGCAGGGCAAACGCTTCTTCCAATTGCTGGATGTTGTTGTACTCCAGCACCAAGGTGTGCTGCACCACTTCGGGGGGCACCCCGGCGCTGGTGGGGTTGCCGAAGGTGGCCAAGCCGGAACCGGCTTTGACCAGCAGTGCGTCGGCATGGCCGTGGTAGCAGCCTTCAAACTTCAAAATCTTGCTGCGGCCTGTAGCGCCGCGGGCCAGGCGGATGGCGCTCATGCCGGCCTCGGTGCCACTGCTGACCAGGCGCACCATGTCCATGCTGGGCACCAGTGCCAGGATGGCCTCGGCCAGTTCGACTTCGCGTTCGGTGGGGGCGCCAAACGAGAAACCGTCCAGCGCTGCTTTTTGCACCGCCTCCAGTACCGCAGGGTGGCCGTGGCCCAGGATCATGGGCCCCCAGGAGCCAATGTAGTCGATGTAGCGCTTGCCGTCGGCGTCCCAAAAGTAGGCGCCTTGGGCACGTTGCACGAAGCGCGGTGTGCCGCCCACGGCCTTGAATGCACGCACAGGCGAGTTCACGCCACCGGGAATCACGCGCTTGGCGCGCTCAAAGAGTTCTAAATTACGATCTGTCACAAAATTTCTGCCAGTTAGTGTCGGGTGGAGTTGGGAGGGACTTCGAAGTCGGCTTCAAGGGCACTGATGGTGCTTTCGTCGTCGTCATCGGATTCTGGTTGTGCCCAGAAGAGCCGGTCTGGAATCACGTGCCCCATGCCGGGGCGGAACCCGTTTTCCAGGCATCGGTCCAGGTAACTCAGGGCTTCGGTCACGGCTTCGTTCAGTTCGGTGCCGCTGGCAATCAATGCTGCCAATGCTGCGGAGAGGGTATCGCCTGCTCCCGTGAAGATGGCTTCAAAGCGCTCAAACTTTTCACTGCACAACACAGAGGTGGGCGAGGCCAACACGTTATCAATGAACTGGTCCGGCAGTGGGATGCCGGTGACCAGGGTGTAGGGCACTCCAAAGGCATTGGCCGCTTTGGCGATGTCACGGGCCGAGGGGCTTTTGTCGGCGCTCCAGTCCGGTAGCAGCCAGCGCGAGAGCGTGCTGTGGTTTCCTACCAACAGAGTGGTCTGTGGCAAAAGTAACTCTGTGCAAGCGTCTTGATACAAATCGATCTTGTCTTCCTCCCACCAGGAGAGGTCGGGCATGTAGGCAACCAGCGGGACATCGGCATAGTCAGAGGCCAGTTCCGCAATCGCAGAAAGGTTCTCTGGTGTACCCACAAAACCGACCTTGAAGACCTGTGCAGGAACGTCTTCCAGAATGATGCGGGCTTGCTCGGTGACCGCCTCGTCATCAAAGGGGAAATGGTCCACGATCTCTGTGGTGTCGCGGGCATAAGCACCAGTGACGACGGGCAGGGCATGGGCGCCTACGGACGCAATCGCAGTGAGGTCGGCAGAGGTCCCGGCGCTACCGCTCGGGTCGTTGGCGTTGAATGCCATGACGCAAGCCGAAGGGCCGTCGTCGTCCATGGTTTCGTCAAGTTCGGGGGGAGGGATGCCGACATCTAGAGGCCTCTATTAGGGTAAGTCATCGTGCAGAATGGCGTTCTTTAGATGGGCGGTCGTCTTTTTCACAAAACCTGCTCTATACAATCGTTGGATTCTATTTGAAGGCTCAATAAGCTGTGACTGATACCAAAACTTGGATGTGCTTGATTTGCGGTTGGATTTACGACGAAGCCGCCGGAGCGCCTGACCATGGCATCGCACCCGGTACTTTGTGGGCGGATGTTCCGATGAACTGGACTTGCCCCGAATGTGGTGCTCGTAAAGAAGATTTTGAAATGGTGCAGATCTGACACCCATTGCAGGTGTGAAATTTGCTTGTGCTGACGTATCTCGCCAACGCGGGGAGCATTCCTCTTAACGTATGACCATTCCCACCTTCAAAGTGCTCGTGATAGACGACAGCAACACGATAAGACGTAGCGCGGAAATCTTTCTCAAGCAGGGTGGGCACGATGTCCTGTTGGCAGAGGACGGTTTCGATGCGCTCGCCAAGGTAAATGATTACCAGCCGCACATCATCTTCTGTGACATTCTCATGCCACGGCTGGACGGCTATCAGACTTGCGCCATCATCAAGCGCAACACCAAATTCTCTAGTGTGCCGGTGGTCATGTTGTCCTCCAAGGACGGTGTCTTCGACAAAGCCCGGGGCCGCATGGTCGGCGCGCAGGACTACCTCACCAAACCATTTACCAAAGACCAATTGCTGAAAGCGGTTCAGCAATTCGGAGCTGCCATGCAAGGAGCGAATTGATGCCTATCCAAAAAGTACTGATCGTTGATGATTCCAAAACAGAGTTGCTGTTTCTTACCGAGATTTTGCAGAAGAACGGATTCAGCGTCCGTTCGGCAGAAAACGCTGACGAGGCGTTCAAGCGTCTCACAGAAGACCGTCCGCACCTTATTTTGATGGACGTGGTGATGCCCGGGCAAAACGGCTTCCAGTTGACGCGGGCGATCAACCGCACGCCTGAATACGCTGACATCCCGATCATCATGTGCACCAGCAAGAGCTTGGAGACCGATCGTGTCTGGGGCATGCGCCAGGGCGCCAAAGACTACATCACCAAGCCGGTCGATGCATCCGAGTTGCTAGCCAAAATCAAGGCTCTGGGCTAACGCCGACTTGATATGGCCAACAGAGACGCACTCCGAGAATTACAAGCCCGGCTCGCGAGCCGTTTGCAAGCTGCGAAGACCGAAGGTATGTCGGTGGCGTGGTTGGCCGTGCAGGCCGGCGCCCGGAAGTATCTGTTTCCATTGGGTCAGTCCGGCGAAATCGTTCCTGTGTCCTATCTGCAAGCGGTCCCCTACTCGGTGGACTGGTTCTTGGGTGTCATGAATATCCGGGGCGGTCTTTTCGGAGTCGTCGATCTTGCGGCGTATTTGGCGCAAGACGGGGTGGGTTCCAGGCAGGTAGTTGCCGGGGAGCCCAGTGTGGTGACGCTCAATGCAGCATTGGATGTGAATTGCGCGTTGCAGGTGGATGTTTTGTCCGGCCTGCGCGGCGCTGATGCGTTCACCCAGTCACATGGTCCGGCAGAAGGCTCTCCGCTTTACCTGGGGAATGTGTTCATCGATAGCGCGGGTGAGTCTTGGCAAGAAATCAACTTGCGCGTTCTCTCCCAGTCTCCGCAGTTTTTAAGCATCACCGCTTAGTTCACCTGTAAGGTCTCAACATGTCTGTCGTCGATCAATTGAAGAATTTGTTTTCTAAGAAGCAGCTTGACTCTGAGCTGGACTCGCGTTTGAGTTTGGCTATGCCCGATGTGACTATCGTCAATACAGACAATGAGATGCAACCCGAGTCGCGGAACGCGCCTTTGCAGGGTTCAGCAGCGGCAGCAGTTGAAGAGGCAGCGCCTACAGAGGGCGACTTGATCACCATTCCGGTGCTAGGGCGCAAGACGGTGGTGGAGCACCAGCGGACGTTGTTTGTTCTGTTGGGGGGCGCATTGATTGTTTTGGCCGGCGTTACTTTTTATGCGCTGAATCAATCGGACCGTGTCGCTCAACAATTGGGTGCGACAGGCCAGTCTTTGATGCAGTCGCAACGCTTGGCGAAGTCAGTGTCCCAGGCGGTGGTGGGCAGCGCCCAGGCCTTCCCTGACGTGTCGGACAGTGCCAGTATTCTGTCGAAATCGGTACGGGGTCTCCAGGCAGGTGATGACGAGATGCGCATCAACCCGCTGAGCGAAGACTACGCGCCGGAGCTCGGCAAGGTTCTCCCCCTCGTAGAGCGCGCCGACAAGAACGCCAAGGCGGTGATCGCGCAACAAAAAATGTTGACCCAGATCGGGTCCGCGCTCCGCTTGATTAACCGTCAGTCCTCTGACTTGCTGGAAGTTGCGGAAACCGTTTCTTCCTTGAAGCTGCAACAGAACGCGCCTGCCGCTGAAATTTCTGCGGTCGGTCAGTTGGTGATGTTGACGCAGCGGATTGGCAAGTCCTCCAACGAGTTCCTGACCGCCGAGGGCGTGAGCCCTGAGGCTGTGTTCTTGCTGGGTAAGGACTTGAACACCTTTAAGGAGATTTCAGAAGCGCTGCTGTCGGGAAGCACCGAGCTCCGACTCACCGCCACTAAAGACGAAGCCACCCGCGAGCAACTCGAAGCACTGATCAAGATGTATGAAGAAACCCGGGTACAAGCGGGCGCGATCTTGGGCAACTTGCAGGGCTTGGTGTCTGCGCGTGAAGCGCAAGGCGCGATCATTGCGGATAGCGAACCCTTGCGCCGCAACCTGGAAGACTTGCAGGCCAAGTTGTCCGGTCAAGCTGGTATCGGTGGCGCCTCTCTGGCATTGCTGATCTTGGCGGCGCTGTTTGCGCTGGTGTGTGCGGGTGGACTGTCTTATGTGCAGCTGCAAGACAGCCGCAAGCGTCAAGTGGTGGCCGAAGACCAACGTTTGGAAGCGGAGCGTCAAGAGCAGGAAGCCAAGCGCGTAAACGACGCCAACCAGGCTGCGATTTTGCGTTTGATGAACGAACTGCAAACGGTTGCGGAAGGTGATTTGACCCAAGAAGCGACCGTGACGGAAGACATTACCGGCGCTATTGCTGACTCGGTGAATTACACGGTGGAAGAACTGCGCTCGCTGGTGTCGAACGTACAAAACACGGCGGCCCGGGTGGCACAAACGACCGCAGATGTGGATGCCACTTCGACTGAGCTGCTTGCAGCATCCAACGAGCAACTGCACGAAATTCGTGAAACCGGTAAGTCGGTACTCGATATGGCGGGCCGTATTAACGAAGTGTCTGCACAAGCCCAAGAGTCTGCGACGGTAGCCCGTCAATCCTTGCAAGCGGCGGAGTCCGGTTTGCAGGCGGTGCAAAACGCGATCGGCGGTATGAACTCCATCCGTGACCAGATTCAGGAAACCTCTAAGCGGATCAAGCGACTGGGTGAATCCTCTCAAGAGATTGGTGAAATTACAGAGCTGATTTCTGACATTACCGAGCAGACCAACGTGTTGGCTTTGAACGCCGCCATTCAGGCCGCATCGGCTGGTGAGGCTGGTCGCGGATTCTCGGTGGTGGCGGAAGAAGTGCAGCGTCTGGCTGAACGCTCCGCCGATGCGACGCGCCAGATTGCGGCGCTGGTGAAGGCCATTCAGACGGATACGCAGGATGCCATCGGCGCGATGGAGCGCTCCACGCAGGGTGTGGTGGAAGGGGCCAAGCTTTCCGATAATGCCGGTACCGCGCTGACTGAAATTGATCGGGTGTCCCGCCAAGTGGCCGACCTGATTGAGCAGATCTCGAACGCTGCTTCCCGCGAAGCAGGTTTGGCGAACGTGGTTGCTGACAACATTCAGCACATTTTTGCGGTGACCGAGCAGACTGGTGAAGGTACCCGCGCGACTGCTAATCAAGTGCGTGAACTCTCCCGCATGGCCGAGGAACTCCGTCAATCGGTGTCCCGGTTCAAGATTTCCTGATCGCGTGCCCACGTGACCTTCCGCCCCGTGATTTCCAGGAGTGCCTGAACCCATGTCGTCCAACCTTCTTGATTCCGGAGATAACGAACTCGCTATCGGTGACCTGGGGCCGTTGGCTTGGGTGCTCGAAGAGCTCCGCAAGTCCTTAGACGGAGCCACCAAGGCGATGCGTCGTTTTGTCCGCGATGCTGAAATGGCCCGCGGAGCGGATTTGACGGAGTTGGATGCCAGCCACCTGCGCATAGCGCGCCAGCAGCTGCATCAAGCAGTGGGTGCTTTGGAAATGGTGGGGCTAGAGGCGCCCGCTAAGTTTGTGCGAGCCATGGAAACACTGGCTCAAAAGTTCGTACAAAGGCCGGAGCAGTGCAGCGATGACGCGGCGAACGCCATGGAGCGCGCCAGCTTCGCCTTGACGGAATACCTGGATGGTGTCATCAAGGGCAAGTCGGCTTCCTCGGTGGCGTTGTTCCCGCAGTACAAAGTTCTGCTCGAGATGGCGGGCGCGGAACGGATTCACCCTGCAGATTTGTGGCCACCGGCGTGGCAATGGATCCCGGTGCAGGTGCCCGAAGGTGTGGAGCCGCACACTGCGGGCCCGCAGGTCCGCCGGGAGATGGATCATGCAGTGTTGCGACTCGTCAAATACGGCGAGAAAGAGGCGGCACTTCGCTTGTTGCAAGTCAGTCTGGGCTTGGCTGCCGCAGCGCAGTTCATGGAGGAGCGCACCTTTTGGATGGTCTGCGGTGCCTATTTCGAGGGCATGTCGCAAGACCTGTTTGATAGCGACATCTATACCAAGCGCGCCGCATCGCGCATCCTACAGCAATATGTGGTGCTGACAAAGGGTGAAACTGCAGTGTCTGAGCGACTTGCCCAAGACATTGTGTTTTTCTGCTCCCGGGCGATACCTGCAGACCCCACTGTGGCACCTGTGTTGACGGCAGTCCGCACTGCTTACGGCTTGACCCGCAACAAGCAAGTGGACTATGTCAGTGAGCAGTTCGGTCGCTTTGACCCTGCGATGCTAGTTCTCGCGCGCAAGCGTATCGCGGCAGCTGCAGAGACATGGTCGGCCTTGGCAGGCGGAGATGTCAATCGCCTCAAAGCAGCAGCTGAACAGTTTGCTGCCGTGTCGGAGGCCGTGACCAAATTGCACCCTGAGAGTGGTGAGTTGGCTCGCGGCTTGTCGCAGGTGATCGAGGCAACTGCCCGCTCTGGCGTGGCGCCGACACCGGCGGTGGCGATGGAAGTCGCCACTTCGATTCTTTACCTCGAAGCGGCTTACGAAGATCTCGACCCCACAGACAACCAGTTGGCTGAGCGCAGTGCCCGGTTGGCGCAGCGACTCCAGCATGTGACGGACGGCGAAGAGCCGGAGCCGCTGGAAACGTGGATGGAAGAGCTGTACCGCCGCGTGAGTGATCGCCAAACCATGGGCAGTGTGGTGGATGAGCTCCGCACGACTCTGGGAGATATTGAGAAGTCGCTGGATCAATTCTTCAGGGACCCGCGCGACAAAAGCCCCCTTCGCAGCGTACCCGGGCAGTTCGCCCAAATGCGCGGCGTGTTCTCAGTGCTGGGGTTGGATCAGCCCTCGCTCGCTGCTTTGCGGATGCGCACGACGGTGGAGCAGCTGCTGGTCGATGAGGTCGACGCTTCCACCGCGCCCACAGGCGTGTTCGAAAAGCTCGGTAACAGCTTGGGTGCGTTGGGCTTCTTAATCGACATGTTGAGCTTTCAGCGGTCGCTGGCCAAGACCCTTTTCGTTTATGACGAGAGCCTTGGCGAGTTCAAGCCCGTGATGGGCCGCGAGCGGATGGTGGTTCCAGAGGTGGAGGTCGTGCAGGACGACGTCCAAGACGATCTGGCCAGCTTGGCGGCGGTTGCAGCGGCTGCCCCAACTCCCGCCAGCGCGCCTGCCCAGCCCGCCGCCGCGGACTTGGACGAGGACGATGCGGCAGAGCTCCAGGACATCTTCCTCGAAGAAGCCCGTGACGTTATCGAGCGCGGACGCGAGGCGCTTGCCGCATTGCGTCTGGACCCGACCAATCTTGCAGACCAAACCACTTTGCGCAGGGCGTTCCATACGCTCAAGGGCAGTTCCCGCATGGTCGGTTTGGATGACTTCGGCGAGGCATCTTGGGCGTTTGAGCAGCTCCTCAATACATCGTTGGCCGAACAGCGGCCTGCGAGCAACGCGCTGATGGATGTCGCAGACCAGGCCATCGCCGGTCTGGCGCGCTGGGTCACCGATATTGCTCAGGGGCAAGCATCGGGCTGGAGTGCTGTGCCTTTCCGGGCCACCGCTGATGCATTGCGATTGCATGGCCAAAGCGTGGCACTGGATATTCCGTCAGATCTTCCCGATGCGGTAATTTCCTCGGATGAGGCCCTAATCGAGCCAGAGGCTTCGCTCGCACAAGACGCTCCGTCAATCGAGCAACCTGCAGAAGAAGCGCCGGAGCTGGAGTTGCCTGAACTCGAAGAGATTCAGGTCGACTTTGCAGCCACCGAAATGGGGTCTATCGTTTTGGATGACCTGCCTTCTCCGCCGCCGCTCGAAGAGGCCAAGCCAGATTTCGTGGCAACACAGATTTTCGACTTCGACGCGACAAGTCTGGATACGGCCGAGCCCACTGCGCAGTCGTTGGACTCCGTGGAAAGCGTCGAGCTCTCAGATGTCGACTTGGGTGACTTCGACTTTTCTGATTTCGATGCGCCTTCGCAAACGATCCATGCGCCGCTGGAAACCCGCTTGCTCGATATCAACGAGCTGGAGAGCAGTGAAGCTCCTGTAGCAGATGCTCTGGACGAGCCGGAAGAGCCTGTAGCAGCGGAATTCGATAGCGAAGAACAAGTTGAAGAGCAATCGCAGCCCGCCACCACAGGGCTGGTGTTGCAATTCCCTGAACGTGTTTCTGCAGATCCCGATGAAGGCATGAAGGTCATCGGCCCGCTGCGCATGAGTATTCCGCTCTACAACGTCTACCTGAACGAGGCCGATGAATGGTCTCGCAGGCTGCAAACAGAGCTGGGTGAGTGGGCCATAGAGCTTCAAGAGCCAGTGTCTGACACCGTCATTTCGTTGGCTCATTCCTTGTTGGGCAGTTCCGCAACAGTAGGCTTTACAGCGCTTTCAGAAACCGCCAAAGCCTTGGAGCAAGCGCTTCAGCATGTTCAGTTGTACCGGCAGGTGCAGGCAGACCACGCAGATGTGTTTTGCGACGCCGCGGAAGACATTCGCCGCCTGCTGCACCAGTTCGCCGCAGGTTTTGTGAAAGATGCGGATTCACACGTTTTGCAAGCTTTGCAAGACATCACCGAGACGGAGTTCCCGGCACCTGTGATGGAGTCCGGGGATACCTTGCAAGAGCCGGACGAGGAGTCGGACTTCAATAGCCTCGAGTCGGTCGCGCCCGTGGCTTCCGAGCCACTGCCGCTCGCCGAGCCACAAGCCCCCGCGGATGTGTCCTTGCCGCCCGAAACACCAGCCTCCGAGGCGGTGAACGCGCCAACGCCTTTGCCAGAAGCTGCTCCCCTCATCGTGTTGGATGGGGATGATGAAGAATGGGTCGCGCAAGACAGCCTCGATGTGGACTTGCTGCCCATCTTTGAAGAAGAGGCCACTGAGTTGATGCCTCAGTTGGGGGCCGCGCTGCGCCAATGGGTGTCTCATCCCGACGAGATGGCCGCCCGGCAAGAAGTGATGCGTTTGCTCCACACACTCAAGGGCAGTGCGCGCCTTGCGGGTGCCATGCGCTTGGGTGAAATGGGGCACCGGATGGAGTCTTCCATCGAGACCTTGGGTGCCGAAGGTTTGCAATCTCTGCAGCTAGAACCCTTGCTCACCCGCTTTGATGCGATGCAGGCGGTGTTTGTGGGCTTGGGCAAAGCGCTCCAGGACGCGGAGCAAGAAGCGGCTATGCCGACACCCCCAGTGTCCACGCCGGCAACCGAAGCAACGGCTCCTGAGTCGGGTGTAGCGGCACGCCTGCCCAAGCTGTTGCCCGCAGTGGCGGCTACGGCTCCCCAGCCACGCGCGCAAGGCAACCAATCGGTGCGAGTGCGCGCGCAGCTGTTGGATCGGCTGGTCAACCAAGCGGGCGAGGTCATGATTGCGCGTTCGCGGGTGGATGAGCGAATCGGTCAGATCCGCATGTCGCTGGGCGAGCTTTCGGGCAACTTGGATCGCTTGCGCCAGCAACTGCGCGACGTCGAATTGCAAGCCGAGTCACAAATGCAGTCTCGACTGGCGCAGACCAAAGACTCGCAGCAAGCCTTCGATCCGCTGGAGTTTGACCGGTTCACACGCGTACAGGAGCTGACCCGCATGATGGCTGAGTCGGTGAACGACGTGGCCACAGTGCAGCGCAATTTGCTCCGCTCGGTGGAAGGCGCCGAGGACGACTTGATCGCGCAAGGCCGCCAAGCCCGCGAACTGCAAAAAGACTTGCTCCGCACCCGGATGGTGGAATTCGACAGCGTGTCAGACCGCCTGTATGGCGTGGTCCGCCAAGCGGCGAAAGATGTCGGGAAGCAAGTCAAGCTAGACATCATCGGGGACGCGATTGAAGTGGACCGCGGGGTGCTGGATCGTATGGCCCCCGCCTTTGAGCACTTGTTGCGCAATGCGGTGGCACACGGTGTCGAGATGCCTGAAGTGCGAGTGGCCGCGGGCAAGCCGGCGGCAGGCTCGATTCAGGTGCGGGTCTTGCAAGAAAGCAACGACATCACGGTTGCCTTCAGTGACGACGGTGCCGGGCTGGATCTGGCGCGTATCCGCAGCAAAGCCGAGGCCAAACAGCTGATTGAGTCGGGCGCCGCCATGAGCGACGCTGATGCGGCGAATTTGATTTTTATGCCGGGCTTTTCTACGGCGGATGAAGTCACCGAGCTCTCCGGGCGCGGTGTCGGCATGGATGTGGTGCGTGCAGAGGTGCATGCGCTCGGTGGGCGCATTGAGACCCAAAGCCAAGCAAACGCCGGGACTTCGTTCAAGCTGGTGTTGCCACTGACCACTGCCGTGACCCAGGTGGTGATTCTGCGGATGGGGGATTTCTCCATCGGTGTGCCGGCCAACATCATGGAAACCGTGTTGCGAGTGCCCAGCGGGCAGCTCAAAGACGCATATGCCGCGCAGAGTTTTTCATTCGGTGATGAGTCCGTGCCTTTCTTTTGGGGCGGAGCATTGTTGCAAGTGTCCGCACAAAGTGAAGAAATGGCGGGCAAAACACTGCCGGTGGCCATCTTCCGGAGTGCGGGCCAGCGGCTGGCGGTTCACGTCGACGAAGTTCTGGGCAACCGCGAAGTGGTGGTGAAGAACCTCGGCCCACAATTGGCCCGCTTGCCCGGTTTGGCAGGTATGTCTGTGCTGGCTTCGGGTGCTGTGGTGTTGATCTACAACCCGGTCGCGTTGGCATCGGTGTACGGCGATCAAGCCCGCGCCTTGGTGACGCAGCGCCAGGATCGCAGTGCACAAGGCACAGAGCGAGCCGAGGCACAGCAACCAGCCACAGTGGTTGCGGCTACCCAGCTGCCACTGGTGCTGGTGGTTGACGATTCGATCACGGTGCGACGCGTGACCCAGCGTTTGCTCAAGCGTGAAGGTTACCGTGTCGCGCTGGCGAATGACGGCTTGCAGGCCTTGGAGCGTTTGCAGGAAGAAGTGCCTGCGGTGGTCTTGTCTGACATTGAGATGCCGCGTATGGACGGCTTCGACTTGGCTCGCAACATCCGTGCAGATGCCAAGTTGCGTGGCCTGCCTATCATCATGATCACGTCGCGCATTGCCGAGAAACACCGCGAGCACGCCCGCGAGCTCGGTGTGGATCACTATCTCGGCAAGCCCTACTCAGAAGATGAACTGCTGGGCTTGGTGCGGGCTTATTGCTCGGCGGCGGTTCCCGCCTGATCCCCTGACTTTTTGAGAAAGCCATAGCGCGCCAAGGTGCGCTCCCTGGCTTGCGCATGGTCCACAACGGGAGCAGGGTAGTTCACGCCCAACTCCACCCCGGCGGCGAGCAGCTCCATCGGCTTGGCGGCCCAAGGTGCGTGGATCGCTTTGTCTGACAGGCCCGCGAGTTGGGGGAGGTAGCGCCGGATGAACTTGCCCTGCGCATCAAAGCGCTCGCTTTGGGTCACCGGGTTAAAAATCCGGAAATAGGGTTGCGCATCGCAGCCACTCGAGGCGACCCACTGCCATCCACCGTTGTTGGCAGACAAGTCAAAGTCATTGAGATGGGTCGCGAAGTAGCGTTCGCCCCAGCGCCAATCCAGCCCCAAGTGTTTGACCAAAAAGCTTCCGGCCACCATCCGCAAGCGGTTGTGCATATAGCCGGTCTGGTTGAGCTGGGCCATCGCGGCATCAACGATCGGGTAGCCGGTGCGGCCCTCGCACCACGCCGCATACAGGGCTTCGGCGTGCTCGCCGCTCTCCCATTGGATGTGGTCGTACTCCGGTTTGAAGGCGTGACGGGCCACCCGGGGAAAGTTCGACAGAATCTGAAAATAAAAATCGCGCCACGCCAGTTCTGCGAGCCAAACAGATGCCCCTTGGCTCCCGGCACGCACCCGCTCCAAGGCCAGGTTGACCAAGTGCCGGATGGACACAGTGCCAAAGCGCAAATGAACACCCAGGTAGCTCGGGCCCTTGAGGCTAGGGTAGTCACGGGCCTCGCCATAGCGATCCATGCGCACCACAAAATCGTTCAGCAGCGTCTGGCCTGCGGCCTCGCCGCCGTGCATGCCGAGTGATTGAAGATTGGTCGCCTCGAAACCCAGAGCGGTTAGGGAGGGGATGCCGCTGCCCAATTCATGAGGCACCGGGGCCAATACTGCCGCTATGTTCTCGGGGAGCTGATGTTGGGCCACGGTATTCGCCCCGATGCGGGCCAGCCAAGCGCGGTGATAGGGGGTAAACACGCCGTAGGGCTTGCTCATCTGCGTCAAAACTTCGCGCTCTTCAAAAATCACCTGGTCTTTGACCAGTTTGAGCTGGCAGCCTTCGCTCAGTAGTTGTTGCTGCACGGCGGTGTCGCGCTCAAGGGCTGCGGGCTCGTAGTCCCTGGCTGCGAATACTGCTTGCACATCCAAGCGCGCTGCCAACTCGGGAATCGCGTCCACCGAATCCGCATGCAGAACGATCAACCCGCCTCCGCCCGGTGCCATCGCGCCAAGCCGGGTGTGCAGTTCAGAAACCGCGCCATGAATGAACTCCACACGCCGGTCCTGCCGGGGAAGGTGGTTCAGGATTGCCTTGTCGAACACAAAAACGCAATACACCGCCTCGCAAGATGCGGCCGCGAGAGCCAATGCCGCGTTGTCTTGGGTGCGTAAATCGCGGCGGAACCAAACCAGCCCTTTGGAGAATTCAGATTGCATGTCAGCCGTTAAAATCAGGGAATGTCCGGCGATTCTGCACCTTTCAATCTCACCCATCATTTCCTGATCGCAATGCCCGGGCTGGACGATGAGATGTTCTCCAAAAGCGTGGTCTTTTTGTGCGAGCACTCAGAGCGCGGGGCCTTAGGCCTGATCATCAACAAGCCCGCAGACATGCCGTTGACGGCGTTGTTCGACAAGATCGACCTGACCTTGCAGCGGGCAGACCTGCTCGAGCAGCCGGTATTCCAAGGTGGCCCCGTACAAACCGAGCGCGGCTTTGTCTTGCACGAGCCCGTGATCACCGGAGGCCCTGAGGCCGGCGAATCTCTTTATGCCTCCACCATGACCATACCCGGCGGGTTGGAGATGACCACCTCCCGCGATGTGCTCGAGGCGCTGTCGATGGGCTCTGGCCCCAAACGTGTGCTGGTCACCTTGGGTTATGCAGCTTGGGGCGAAGGGCAGTTGGAAACCGAGTTGGGCGAAAACAGCTGGCTCACCACGCCCGCAGATCACGCAGTCATTTTTGATACGCCGGTAGACCAGCGCTACGACCGGGCGCTGGGCCTGCTCGGCCTGCAGTCGTGGATGATTTCTCAGCAAGTGGGGCACGCATGAGCGAGGCCGCGGTGCCCGTTCCCGAGGCATTCACGACCTTCATTGCTTTTGATTTCGGCTTGAAGCGTACCGGCGTTGCGGTGGGCAACCGCTTGATGCGAACCGCCCAGCCGCAGGGCTCCATCCATGCCGAAGGCAATGCCCGCTTTGACGGCGTGGCCGCCAAGCTCAAGGAATGGCAGCCCGACGCCATCGTGATCGGCGTGCCCTACCACCCCGATGGCGCCCCGCACGAGAACACCGCGCGCGCCAAAAAGTTCGGCCGCCAGTTGCAGGGGCGATTCGGCCTGCAAGTGTTTGAGGTGGACGAGCGCTACAGCACCACCGAGGCGATTGCCAGCGGCGCCAAAGACGCCGATGCCATGTCAGCCTGCATTATTTTGGAACAATTTTTGAGGAACCTCCCGTGACCACTTTGGCTTTGGATGCAGAGGCGCTGTACCGCGAACTCCTGCGCGGCGTACAGCAGTTGTGCAATGCAGATACCCGCTTGGTGGGCATCACCTCGGGCGGCGCCTGGCTGGCCGAGCGCCTTCAGGCGGACCTGAAACTCGCAGGCAAGCACGGCACGATCTCTTCCGCCATGCACCGTGACGACTTCGCCAAGCGTGGCCTGTCCTCCGGCGGCCAGACCCAGTTGCCCTTTGATGTGAACGGCGCCGACATTCTGGTGCTGGACGATGTGCTCTACACCGGCCGCACCATCCGCGCAGTGATCAACGAGCTGTTTGACTATGGCCGCCCCGCGCAAGTTCGCTTGGCAGTGCTGGTAGACCGCGGCGGGCGCCAGTTGCCCATCCAGGCCGAATTCGCGGCCGCTCGGGTCAGCTTGGCAGCCAACCAGTCTTTGGCTCTGGCGCGCAGCGCTGAGGGTGTGTTTTCTTTTGATGTGCAGGAGGCCTGAGCATGTTGTACAAGCGCAATCCGCAACTCAACAAACACGGCGAGCTGATCCACCTGCTGTCCACCGAAGGGCTGCCCAAAAACATCCTCACCCACATTCTGGACACCGCCACCAACTTCGTGTCGCTCAATGACCGCGAAGTCAAAAAAGTGCCCCTGCTCCGCGGCAAAAGTGTGTTCAACCTGTTCTTTGAGAACAGCACCCGCACCCGCACTACTTTCGAGATTGCGGCCACCCGACTGAGCGCGGACGTTATCAACCTCGACATCGCGCGCTCCAGCGCCTCCAAAGGCGAGTCCCTGCTGGACACCATCGCCAACCTGAGCGCCATGGCCGCCGACATGTTCGTGGTGCGCCACAGCGAGTCCGGGGCGCCCTATCTGATCGCCCAGCACGTCGCACCCCATGTGCATGTGATCAATGCCGGCGATGGCCGCCATGCCCACCCCACCCAGGGGCTGCTGGACATGTTCACCATCCGGCACTACAAAAAAGACTTTTCCAACCTCACGGTCGCCATCGTGGGCGACGTGTTGCATTCGCGCGTGGCGCGCTCTGACATCCATGCGCTGACCACTCTGGGCTGTGCCGAAGTCCGGGTAGTCGGCCCCAAAACACTGGTGCCCTCCGACATGGCCCAGATGGGCGTGCGCGTGTGCCATACCTTGGAAGAGGGCATCAAGGACTGCGATGTCATCATCATGCTGCGCCTGCAAAACGAGCGCATGAGCGGCGCGTTGCTGCCATCTATGCACGAGTTTTTCAAGAGCTTTGGCCTTACACCCGAGAAGCTGCAACTCGCCAAGCCCGACGCCATCGTCATGCACCCCGGCCCCATCAACCGCGGTGTGGAAATTGACTCGGCGGTGGTGGATGGCGCACAAGCCGTGATCCTGCCGCAGGTGACCTTCGGTATCGCCGTGCGTATGGCGGTCATGAGCATCGTCGCGGGCAACGAGGCCTGAGGCCCCAGATTCAAGGACTGAAGCAATGCAAATTCTGATTCAAGGCGGCCGCGTTATCGACCCTGCCAGCGGCACCGACACCGTGGCCGATGTGGCCATCTCAAGCGGCCGCATTCTGGCTATTGGCGCTGCGCCCGCCGGCTTTGCCCCGCAAACTACCATCAACGCCCAAGGCTGCGTCGTCGCGCCGGGCCTGGTCGATTTGTCCGTGCGCTTGCGTGAACCCGGCCACGAGCACGAAGGCATGTTGGCCAGCGAAACCGCCGCCGCGGTCGCGGGTGGCGTCACCAGCGTGGTGTGCCCGCCCGATACCGAGCCGGTGCTGGACGAAGCCGGTCTGGTCGAAATGCTGCGCCACCGCGCCGAGCGCTTGCACCAGGCCCGCGTGTTTCCTCTCGGTGCTTTGACCCGCAATCTGCAAGGCGAAGTGCTTACCGAAATGCTGCAGCTCACCCAAGCCGGCTGCGTGGCCTTCAGCCAGGCCGAAGTGCCCTTGCTCAATACTCAGGTCACCCAGCGTGCCCTGCAGTACGCCAGCACCTTCGGCTACACCGTGTGGCTGCGCCCGCAAGAGGCCTACCTCGGCAAGGGCGTAGCTGCCAGTGGCCCCTTGGCTACCCGCATGGGCCTCTCCGGCGTGCCGGTGGCTGCAGAAACCATTGCCCTGCACACTATCTTTGAGCTGGTGCGCTCGACCAAGGCCCGCGTGCACCTGTGCCGTATCAGCAGCGCCGCCGGCGTGGAGTTGGTGCGCCAGGCCAAGGCCGAAGGCCTGCCCGTGAGCTGCGATGTGAGCATCAACTCCCTGCACCTGACCGATGTGGACATTGGCTACTTCGACAGCCGCATGCGCCTGAACCCGCCCCTGCGCCAGCAGCGTGACCGCGATGCCCTGCGCGCCGCCCTGGCCGATGGCACCATCGACGCGCTGGTCTCTGACCACAACCCCGTCAGCGCGGATGAAAAAACACTGCCTTTTGCCGAAGCCGAGCCCGGCGCCACCGGCCTGGAGCTGCTGCTGAGCCTGGCCCTCAAGTGGGCGCAAGAGAGCGGCTTGGGCATGGCAGAGGCGGTGGCCACCGTCACTAGCCGCTCAGCAAACGTCTTGGGCGGCGCGTTGGGCACCTTTGCCGCCAGCGCAGGCCGGCTCACAGCAGGTGGCGCAGCAGACATTTGCGTGTTCGACCCTGCCGCCCACTGGGTGGTGGAGCCATCCGCACTGGTGAGCCAAGGGCAGCACACCCCGTTCGGTGGCTACGAGCTGCCCGGCCGGGTGAAAGCCACGTTGGTCGGCGGCCGCGTGGCCTACACCGCAGCCTGAAGCCGTACCGAGCCACAAGCCTATGCGCCAACTCAAAGCCTTGTGGCGAATCAGCCGAGTTCTCCTGCACGTGCTGGCGGGCGCATGGCGCATTCGCACGGTGTTCCCCCGCCTGACGCAGCCTGAGCGTGATGCAGAAGTTCAGGCCTGGGCCCAGGCCATGCTTGCGCGGCTAGCTATCAAATTGGTAGTAAACGGCACGCCACCCGCAGGCGGTCCGGTGCTGCTGGCGGCTAACCATATCTCCTGGTTGGATATCGTGGTCATCCATGCGGCGCGGCATTGCCGCTTTATCTCCAAGGCCGATATTCAGCATTGGCCCGTGGTGGGCACGCTGGCGACCGGTGCCGGCACGCTGTATATCGAGCGCGAATCCCGCCGCGACGCCATGCGCGTGGTGCACCACATGGCCGAGCGCTTGAGCGCAGGCGATGTGCTGGCCGTGTTCCCCGAAGGCACCACCGGCGACGGCACCCATGTGCTGCCTTTTCATGCGAACCTGCTGCAGGCGGCTATTGCGGTGAATGCGCCCATCCAACCGGTGGCCCTGCAGTTTGCCGACGACCAAGGCCAGCAAAGCTTTGCCCCTTGCTACATCGGAGACGACACCCTGCTCGGTTCCCTCTGGCGCACGTTGTGCAGCGACGGCATTCAGGCGGTGGTGACGTTTGGAACTCCGCAAACCGCCGACGGGCGCGACCGCAGGACGTGGTCGGCCGCTGTGCGGGAAGACATCATTGCGCTGCGTCAGCGCTGATTTGCTCACTTTTTGATAGCTGCTTGCGCATATCTCATGGGCGCCAGAGCCTGATTTGATGCAAAAATGGCTGGTGCCCCCGACAGGAATCGAACCTGTATCTGCCCCTTAGGAGGGGGCCGTTCTATCCATTGAACTACGGAGACCGGACGCGGGATTGTATCGGCCTGCGCGCGGGGCATCCCCCGTCGCAGAGTGCTGCCTACTTGGTCAGCTGCCGCATGGCCTCTTCCAGGCCTTTGAGGGTGAGGGGGTACATCTTGTTTTGCACCAGCTGCTGGATGACCGCGATGCTCTGGCGGTACTGCCAGACGCCTTGGGGCTCAGGGTTGATCCAGGCAAACTTGGGGAAGGCGTTCATCAGCCGCTGCAGCCATTCGGCTCCGGGCTCTTCATTGTTGTACTCCACGCTGCCGCCGGGCTGCAAAATTTCGTAGGGGCTCATGGTCGCGTCGCCCACAAAGATCAGTTTGTAGTCCTTGTTGTACTTGCGGATGATGTCCCAAGTATCAAACTTCTCAGCAAAGCGACGGCGGTTGTTCTTCCACATGAAGTCATAGACGCAGTTGTGGAAGTAATAAAACTCCAGGTGCTTGAACTCGGTCTTGGCCGCGCTGAACAGCTCTTCCACTCGCTGGATGTGGTCGTCCATGGTGCCGCCCACGTCCATCAGTAGCAGCACCTTGACGTTGTTGTGCCGTTCCGGGCGCATCTTGATATCGAGGAAGCCGGCGTTGGCCGCAGTCTTGCTGATGGTCTCGTCCAGGTCCAGCTCGTCTTCATGGCCTTCGCGGGCAAATTTGCGCAGACGGCGCAGCGCCACCTTGATGTTGCGGGTGCCGAGTTCCTGGGTGTCGTCGTAGTCTTTGTAGGCGCGCTGGTCCCAGACCTTCACGGCGCTGCGGTTGCGGCTCTTGTCCTGCCCGATGCGAATGCCTTGCGGGTTCTGTCCGTAAGCGCCAAAAGGGGATGTGCCGCCCGTGCCAATCCACTTGCTGCCACCCTCGTGGCGTTCTTTTTGTTCTTCGAGGCGCTTCTTGAGCGTCTCCATCAGCTCGTTCCAGCCCATGGCCTGCAGCTTGGCTTGCTCTTCAGGCGTCAAAAACTTCTCGAGGTTTTTGCGCAGCCATTCGGCTGGAATGTCTTTGGTGAAATCGCTGACCTGCTCGATACCTTTAAAGTAAGCCCCGAAGGCCCGGTCGAACTTGTCGTAGTGCTTCTCGTCCTTCACCAGTGTGGTGCGGGCCAGAAAGTAGAAGTCGTCAATGCTGTAGCCGCTGGCCTCGCCCTCACCATCCGCCGGATGCGAGTTCGGCCCTACCACTCCTTTTTGCAGCGCCTCGAGCAGGGTCAGGTATTCCTTGACCGAGACGGGTAGCTTGGCGGAGCGCAGGGTGTAGAAGAAGTCCAGCAGCATGGGGGTGCCCTCAGGTGCGCGGTTTGTCCAACAGGTACAAGAGCTGTGCCTTCACTTCAGGCCATTCGCCGCAGCGCAGGCTGTACATCACGGTGTCGCGGATGGTGCCGTCGCGGCGCAGGGCGTGGCCACGGATCACGCCGTCCTTTTTTGCGCCCAAGCGCTCGATGGCTGCTTGGGACGCGAAATTGAAGTTGTCGGTGCGCCAGCCCACCACATGACAGCCCAAAGTCTCGAAAGCGTGGGTCAGCAGCAGTAGCTTGGCGGTGGTGTTGACGTGGCTGCGCTGGCTGCTTTTGGCGTACCAGGTCCAGCCGATTTCGACGCGCTTCACTGCCGGCACGATGTCGTGGTAGCTGCTGCAGCCCAGCACCTTGCCAGTGGCCGTTTCGGTGACGGCGAAGGCAAAGCGGTTGCCAGCTTCGCGCATGGCGAGCGCGTCTTCGATGTATTTGCGGGTGTTTTCCGGCTCGGGGACCGAGGTCACGCGGATATTCCAGAGCTCGCCGTCGGCCGCGGCAAGGCGCAAGCCCGCTTCGTGCTCCAGCGCCAGCGGAAGCAAAGTGATGCCTCGGGCACTCAGGATGACGGGTTCGACGAATGCCATGGGCTTAGTCTGCCTTGTCCTGGTTGCGATTGCGCCAGCGGCGCGCAGCCTGAAGGCCCAGTCCACCGCCCACACCCACCAGCACAATGCCGCCGATGCTGGCGGCTCCGTAGCCCTGCGCGAATACATCAAGTCCTAACAAGCGGCCCAACCAGAAGCCCAGTAATGCACCACCCACAAAGCCTATGGCGTCGGATAGGCCTTCGATCAACGGATTATTTTTCATCGGGTATGGCTCAGCGGTTGTGGCGTTGCATGAACATCAGCTTTTCAAACAGCGTGACGTCTTGTTCGTTTTTCAGCAGCGCACCCACCAGCGGGGGCATAGCCATTTTGTCGTCTTTGCTTTGCAGGGCTTCGGCCGGAATGTCTTCAGCCAGCAGCAGCTTGAGCCAGTCCAGCAGTTCGCTGGTGGACGGTTTTTTCTTGAGGCCCGGCAGGTTGCGCACCTCGAAGAAGGTTTTCATGGCGGCGCTGACCAGCTCTTTTTTCAGGCCGGGGAAGTGCACATCCACAATGCTCTGCATGGTGGCCGCGTCCGGGAACTTGATGTAGTGGAAGAAGCAGCGGCGCAAAAACGCGTCGGGCAGCTCTTTTTCGTTGTTAGAGGTGATGAACACCAGCGGCCGGTGCTTGGCCTTGATGAGCTGGCGTGTTTCGTAGCAGTAAAACTCCATGCGGTCGATTTCGCGCAACAGGTCGTTGGGGAATTCGATGTCGGCCTTGTCGATTTCGTCAATCAGCAGCGCCACGGGTTGGTCGGCGGTGAAGGCCTGCCACAGCACGCCCTTGATGATGTAGTTGTTGATGTCTTTGACGCGCTCACCGCCATCCACATCCGAGAGCTGCGAGTCGCGCAGGCGGCTCACGGCGTCGTACTCATACAGGCCCTGCTGGGCCTTGGTGGTGGACTTGATGTGCCACTGCAGCAAGGGCATGCCCAAGGCATCAGACACCTCTTCGGCCAGCATGGTTTTGCCGGTTCCGGGCTCGCCCTTGACGAGCAAGGGGCGCTGCAGGGTGATGGCGGCGTTGACCGACAGCATCAGGTCCTGGGTGGCAACGTAGTTGGAGGTACCGGTGAATTTCATAGCAAAAGCGTCTGTGTTGCTGCTTGATAGCGATCAAACATAGGGGTTCTACGGAGGGCCTTCTCGATATAATGGTTTCACAAAACCACCACGTCATCACTCTGTGATTGTCATCGCAAAATGAACAAACTTCTCTTGTCGCTGTCCGCCGCGCTTGTCGCTTCTGTGACCGTTTTCGCTGCTCATGCTGAGGGTGTGCAGGGTGATGTGAAGGCGGGAGCCAAAAAGAACGCCATGTGTATTGGCTGCCATGGCATCGTGGGTTACCAGTCCAGCTTCCCTGAAATCCACAAGGTCCCCAAGATTTCCGGGCAAACCGGCCAGTACATTGCGGCCTCGTTGAATGCCTACAAGAAGGGCGAGCGCAAGCATCCCTCCATGAAGGGTATCGCGGCCTCCTTGACCGACCAAGACATCGCGGACTTGGCGGCTTATTACGAAGCCAGTGGTGTGGTGGCCGGTGCCCCTGCACTGGGCAAAGCGGCTGCAGCCTCTGAAAAGGTCAACGCACTGCTGACCAAAGGCAACTGCGCCTCCTGCCACGGCGAGTCTTTGAGCAAGCCTATCGACCCGACTTACCCCAAAATTGCCGGCCAGCACAGCGATTACCTGTTTGTTGCGCTCAAGGCTTACAAAGTTGAAGGCAACGCCAACATCGGTCGTGGCAACGCGATCATGGGTGGTATTGCCAAGCAGTTCAGCAACGCTGAACTCAAAGAGCTGGCGAATTACGTGGGCTCCTTGCCCTCCGATTTGCAAGTGGTGCCGCAAAACCGATTCAAGTAATCGCCACTGCCTCCCTCAACTCAAAGCCGCTGTTTCAGCGGCTTTTTGTTTGGGGGCGCGTTAAGTCCGTGCCGGGTGAATCGGGATGACAGGTTTGTCTTGACCGCCCGAGACATAGTAGCTGGGGCATTGGTATCGGGCGATGTCATGGCCGTGGAGCGGAAACGAACCACAGTTGGACCAACGGCGCAGCGGGGAGTGATAGATACCACATTGAAATTTTTCTGCGCCTGCAGGCTCCAGAAACATGCATTGGTGGTTCATGCAGCAGTTGCCGCACTGCACGCATTCACCTTCAATGTGCTCCGGCACTTGTTTCACCTGGCCAGCCACGTCCCGGAAGTAATGCAGTGCAGGGCCCTGCCGCAGCGCCTGAATATGGGTCAGCGTTTTGCGCATGGTGGTCCGGTAGCGGAGCAGGTATCGCCGCCGCCAAAACACCAGGCTGGCTACGGCCGGAGCCACCGGAACGCTGAGATACGCGCAGCCAATCAACGCATGGGTAGCCCAGTGGGCAAGTCGGTGTCGCAAGGCAGGCTCCGGTAGCAAGTTTCGCAGCATGCTAGGGACGGATTGCGGCAAATCCATGACACGGCTGCGTCACGGGGCGTGTCACGCAGGCTTCATAACCCACGGGCAGCATGCGCAGCTTTACTCTCTGCAACGCTATGCCGAACTCCAGTCGCCCCATGCCCCGAGCGTTCTACTTGTTGTTGGGTGTTCAATTTCTCTCCACCCTTGCGGACAACGCGTTTTTGATTGTGGCGATCGCCCGGGTGATGGAGTTGGCAGAGGCGGATTGGCGGATACCAATGCTCAAAATCGGGTTCACCGTGTTTTATGTGGTGTTGGCACCATTTGTGGGGCCCGCGTCAGATGCATTCCGCAAGGGGCGGGTGATGGTGTTGTCCAACGCATTCAAGGTCATTGCCATGTTGCTGTTGTTGCAGGGGGTGGATCCTCTGCTGGCCATTGCGGTGGCAGGGTGGGGTGCCGCTCTTTATGCGCCGGCGAAATACGGGCTGATGACCGAGTTGCTGCCGCCCGCAGCGCTGGTGCGTGCGAATGGATTTTTTGAAGGGGCCACGGTGTGTGCCGTTATTTTGGGCACGGTTCTGGGGGGACTCTTGATCAGTCCCCTGTTGCTAGCCTGGCAGCCCGCTGAGGGCAGTGCTTACGCGGGGGGCATGGTGGTCTTGCTGCTGTTGAACAGCATCGCCATGGTGGTGTGCCTCTGGATCCCCGATAGCGGCGCCCGCTACGACGCCCATTCGATTCACCCGCGTACGTTGGTGTTGCGGTTCTGGCGCGAAAACCTGGTGCTCTGGCGCGACAAGGTCGGGGGCATGTCCATGGCGGTGACCACCTTGTTGTGGGGCGTCGGCGCCACGCTGCAACTGGTCGTGTTGCGTTGGGCGCACGAGGCGTTTGGCCTGCCTCTGGATCAAGCCGCCTACCTGCAGGGGGTAACCGCTCTGGGTGTCGTGGTCGGCGCCATCGCTGCGAGCCGATTTGTGGTGCTGGAGCGGGCTGTCCATCTGTTGCCGCTGGGGCTGTTGCTGGGTGTTGTGATACCGATGATGCTGTGGGTGCAGTCGATTTATGCCGCCGCGGTGCTGATGATCGTGGTGGGCGCTATGGCTGGGTTTTTTGTAGTCCCCATGAACGCGCTGCTGCAGCATCGGGGTTACACCTTGCTCACAGCGGGGCGCTCGATTGCGGTGCAGGGTTTCAACGAAAACGCAGGCATGCTGGTCATGCTGGTGGTTTACGCCGGTGTCACTGCGCTCAACCTGCCTTTGCACACCTTGATATGGGGCTTTGGCATCATGGTGGTTGTGGGGATGGCGCTGGTGTGTGGGCTCTACCGCGGGCAATGGTGGCCGCTGCGGGTGGCGTGAGCGACGCCAAACTGTCAAAAAAGCATCATCAAGCTGTTATGTGCGGTGCCTAGTCTCGGGTGTGTGAAAACCTCCGACGACCTCCTCATCGAGTCCTTCGCTCCGCAGCTCTCCAGTTTGCGGATTGCCGTCGTGACAGAAACCTTCCCCCCTGAAGTCAATGGCGTGGCCATGACGCTGGGGTGGCTTGTCAACGGCATGCTGCAAAAAGGCCACTCAGTGCAGGTGGTGCGACCGCGCCAGCCGCGCGAGCAAGCTGGATTGCAGCATGAGGGGCTGGATGAAGTGCTTTCCAAAGGCGTGCCTTTGCCGGCTTACGGTGAGCTGCGATTTGGCATGCCCTCCAAAAGCCGTCTGATCAAGCTCTGGGGGGAACGCCGACCCGACATCGTGCACGTGGTCACCGAAGGGCCGTTGGGTTGGTCTGCGGTAGCGGCAGCGCGCAAGTTGCAGCTGCCGATCACCAGCTCGTTTCACACCAATTTTCAGAGCTATTCGCAGCACTACGGCATTGGCCTCCTAAAGACGCCGATCGAGTCTTACCTGCGCAAGCTGCACAACCGCACCCAAGCCACCATGGTGCCCACCCGCAGCCTAGTGCAAGACTTGACCGCACGAGGCTACGAGAACGTGACGCTGCTGTCGCGCGGCGTTGCGCTGGAGCAGTTCGGCCCGCAACACCGATCGGATGCGCTGCGCCGCCAATGGGGCGTGCAGGGCGATGAGCCCGTCATCCTGCTGGTGGGGCGCTTGGCCAAAGAGAAAAACGTGGGCTTAGTGGTGGCTGCGTTCCGCGCCATCAAGGCCCGTGTGCCGAATGTGAAGCTGGTGTTTGTGGGCGATGGCCCTCTGCGCAAGGCGCTGACCGAGGCGTGCCCGGAAGCCACCTTTGCCGGTGTGCAAAAGGGCGGCGACCTTGCTGCGCACTATGCGTCGGCGGACCTGTTTTTGTTCCCGAGCATGACAGAGACCTACGGCAACGTGGTGCCCGAAGCATTGGCCAGCGGGCTAGCGGTGGTGTCGTACGACTGTGCCGCAGCGCTGGAGTTGATTGAAAGTGGTGACAACGGGGTGTTGGTGCCCACAGGCGACGACGTGTCTTTCGTCAATGCCGCAGTGCAAATGGCGGTGGACCCTGAACGCATCGCGCGCTTCCGTGCGGCGGCTGCCAAGGCCGTGGCCGACCGCAGCTGGGATGCGGTGGCCGATACCTTCTTGAACACCTTGCGCTCGGTGCTGGAGCGCCACGGCAGACCTTTTGCGTCGGCCGCAGCGAGCAGGGCAAGCGCCTCAGGATTGCCAGCGAAGGAGCGGCTGGCCCATTCGCACCCGCGACCCTTGCTCTAAGCCTGCGTCGAGCACAAAGCCTTTGGGCGCCAGCACGATCACGGTGGAGCCATGCTGAAACCAGCCCATTTCCTGCCCGCGCTCAAAGCTTGCGTTACAGGCGATCTTTTTGGGGCCGGTGTACTTCAGGTGAAGCAACACATCCAGAAAGTGCAGCCGGATGCTGGCTACCAGCACCGCAGCCACCGGCACCAATGCCACGCGTTGCCCCTGCAGCGGGCCCGGGCCGTTCAGCCGGGTTCCGATGAAGGCGCGCTCGTTTTTACAGAACAGTTTTTCCACCCGCTTGAGGGCAATCGGGTTCACGTTCCAGGTGTCGCCCGAGAAGTAGCGCACTTCGTCCACGGTGCAGTGGTGGGGGGCGTGGAAGCGGTGGTACATGCTGGATGTGAGGCGCAGGGTGACAAAGCTGCCGTCACGCCATTCGCTGACGTCTGCGTCCGGGCCCAACAGGTCTTCCAGGGTGTACGGGAAGCCTTTGGCCTGGAACACGCGGGTGCCTTCAATGGGGCCGCTCGCGCCCACGATGGCATCGACCGGGCTGGTCATGGCATCCACATCTTGTGCCACGGGTCGTGCGCCGTCTTTGAGTTCGCGGGTGAAGCAGTCGTGCATGCTGGAAAAGCGCTGTTTTTTGGCTTCGCGCAAGTCCAGGTCGCTAAAGAACTTCCAGATACCGATCGAGGCATCCCGCACCAGCGGCTGCTCGATCTTGCTGAACCACCCCAGAAAGCGGGTGAGCGCCTGGCGCGGAATGCGGTTGGTCAGCATGAAGTTCAGGTCTTCCTGGCTGAGGATTTTTTGAATCTGTGCACGTAGTTGCATGGTGATTGTTGATAGTGAAGTTGGATTGAAAGGTGAATGTCGTGAATGAATCTCTAGAACTCCAAACCCTGCTGTTGGCCGGCGTGGGCACGGCGGCGGCCATAGCGGCTTTGCGCAAATTGAAGGCGCGTGCCGAGCTCTCGCTGGCCAAGCACCGCTCGCTGGCAGGCCATCCGCGTAATGCGCGTTTGCTGGCTTCTTTGCTGCCCAACTACAGCTACGACGAGCAGCAGGTTTTCGCCGTAGACGGCGCACCAGTCGATGTGGTGGCACGCCGCAAGGCAGCATTTGCCGCACTGGTGCAAGGTATTGCACAGCGTTACCCCAAGACCTTGGAGGCGGGCGCCTCGGTGATCGATGGCTTGTCGGACATGCAGTTCGTCAGTGCCTACCGCGTGCCTTACCAGTTCAAGTCCATGGTCAAGCAGGGCTTGAAGATCGGCTCGTTTTTGCAGTCGTCTTCCGGCGTCACCGTGACCGATCTGGACGGCAATGTGTTCATCGACCTCACCGGCTCGTATGGAGTGAACCTGATGGGCAATGACTTTTACAAGGAGTGCATTGACGAAGGTGCAGCCATCGCCCGCGACCTGGGTCCGGTGCTGGGGGCTTACCACCCGATCATGGTGGACAACGTGCAGCGCCTGCGCAAAGCCTCGGGCATGGACGAGATGTCTTTCCACATGTCCGGCACCGAAGCGGTGATGCAAGCGGTGCGCCTGGCCCGCTACCACACCGGCCGCAAGAAGCTGGTGCGCTTTTGCGGTTCCTACCATGGCTGGTGGGGTGATGTGCAGCCCGGCATCGGCAACCCGATGACGGCCAAAGATACCTTTACCTTGTCTGAAATGGGCGAGGGCACTCTGCGCGTGCTGCGTAAGCGCCGCGACATTGCCTGCATCTTGATCAACCCCTTGCAGGCCCTGCACCCCAATATGCCGGCGCCCAGCGACGGCTCTTTGCTGGACGGTTCGCGCAAAGCCGGGTTCGACAAAGCGGCCTACGCCGCGTGGCTGCAAACCCTGCGCACCATTTGCGATGAGCGCGGTATTGCGTTGATCTTTGACGAGGTGTTTGTCGGCTTCCGCCTGGCGCCCGGTGGCGCACAGGAATACTTCGGCGTGCGTGCCGATATGGTGACCTACGGTAAAACACTGGGTGGCGGGCTGCCCATCGGCGTGTTGTGCGGCAAGCGCGAATGGATGCGCCGCTTCCGCGATGAAGCACCCGCAGATATCTGCTTTGCCCGCGGCACGTTCAATTCGCACCCCTATGTGATGGGCGCCATGAATGCCTTTATGCGCAGGCTCGAAACACCCGAGGTACAAGCGCTCTACACCGATCTGGACGGTGTCTGGAACCGCCGCGCATCGCAGCTTAACCATGCCATGGAGGCGGCGGGTCTGCCGGTGCGCGTGGCCAACCTGTCGACCATTTGGACCGTGACCTACACGCAGCCCGGCTGCTACCACTGGTTGTTTCAGCACTATTTGCGTTTGCAAGGGCTGGCCTTGAGCTGGGTGGGAACCGGTCGCATGATCTTCAGCTTGAATTTCAGCGATGCGGACTTTGAGGAGGTAACCCGCCGGTTTGTGGCGGCAGGCCAGGCGATGCAGCAGGATGGTTGGTGGTGGACCGATGGCGCCCAGACGCACAAGGTCATCAAGCGCCGCATCCTGCGGGAGATGCTGGCCGCCAAGTTCTGAGCCGCAGAGGGCCGGAACCTGGCGACGGGTTCCGGTCAGGTGGGTGCGTGGTCCATATTGCCGCGGGGCTCAATGAGTTCGCCACGCATCAGGGCCAGAGGTGCCTTGTAGTAAAGCTTGATGTCGTGGAAGGGGTCGGTGATGATTTTGGTCATCCACACCAGACCGGACAACACGTCTTTGATAAAGAAGAGGTGCACGGTGCGGAAGATCAGGCCACCCACGCCCACGGCCAGCCAAAGTTCGCCGGTATGACGGGCAAAGGCTTCAAAGCCGGTGGTGGCCTCGTAGTAGCCGAACAGGGTGGGGTCGATCCAGAGCATCACAGGGGCTGCGGCCCAGATGGCCATGAGCACCACTTTGCGCTGCAGGTTGTAGCCGACCTTGATCTCTTCTTTGTATTCGTGGGTGGCCTTGTTGACCTCGTCATAGCCCCGCGGTTCAAAGAAAAAGTGGCCGGATTGGCGGGCCGTCATCGAGATCAGCCAGGCGACCAAAGCCGCCACGGCGGGGTCTTTGAAGAGCAGCGCATAGGCCACCACAAAGCTGATCGCGCTGACCAAGTGCAAAGACTGGTTGATGCGGCTGTGGTGGTAATAGCGATGGTCATCCCAGCGCTGGATTTTGAGTTGCTTAAAAAATTCCTGCATGGACGGAGTCTCCTGTAAACAGAAGATTCATGCTATCGCCGCATGATGGCAGCGGCGTGACAAGGTCCATGACAGTTGCGTGAAAGCGCAGGCTCAGTCTTTGGTGGCGTGGCGCTGCACGCAGTCAATATAGGCATTGCCGTCGGGTGGCCGGCCGGCCCGCTGGCTTTCCCAGAGCATGGTGCCCAGGCACTCCATGGTTTCGTGATGGGCCTGGTGCAAAGAGTTCCGCTTGTGGGTCAGCAGCTCCACCGCCTGCCGTATGCCCCGCGGCTGATCGATGCTGCACTGCTCGCTGATCGACAAATGCATGCTCAAGTGCAAAAAGGGGTTGGTGCGCCCTTCGGTTGCCTCATACACCGTGGCCAGCGCGGTGTCCAGGTTGGCAAAGTCTTCGCGGTACTCGGGGTGCTCGTCCATCCATTGCGACGCTATGATTTCGATAGCTTCAAGTGATTGGCCCGCCTTGGCTTTGGCGTAGGTGGAGCAGAAAAATCGACGTACGTCTTCTTGGGATGGATTGAACATGGGCTCAAGGTTAGCACGGTGAGAATTAGTCCACCCACCGGGTGGTATCTCGTTTTTCCTGGTCTGCCCGCTCTTGGGCCATTTGCTCTTCGAGTTGCTGGCGGCCTTGTTTGATGGTGGCAATCAGCTTGCTGCGGTCTTTGAAGTGAGGGCGCATTTTTTCAAACAAGGCGAGGTTGTGTTGGCGAAAGCGCATGGTGGTCTGGCGTGCCGCATGGGCGGGTTGGCCCAGCAACTGCAACACGCTGCGGGCGCTGCGCAGGCTCGACTCAAACAGCTCCCGCTCTACCAAGGTGACACCGCGTTCGCGCAGCTGGTTCCAGTGGGTGACGTCCCGGGCACGGGCCACGATGTGCAGCCCGGGGAAATGGGCCCGCACCAGATCGACCACCGCTAGCGATTGCTCCACATCATCCACAGCGACGATCAGCACTTTCGCCTGCTCCGCGCCTGAGATGCGCAGCAAATCCAGCCGGGTTGCATCGCCGTAAAACACGCGGTAGCCCAGCTTGCGGGCAACTTCGACCATTTCGGCATCATGGTCCAGCACGGTGGTGGAGATGCCTTCTGCCAACATGATCCGGCCGACAATTTGCCCGTAGCGCCCGAAGCCGGCAATGATGACAGGTGCATCCTGCTGCTCTGCGATTTCCTCAAGGGGCGTACCGCCAGAACCGGCAAAACGCGGCAGCAACAGGCGATCCACCGCAACCAGCACCAAGGGGCTCAGCAGCATGGAAACCGCGACCGCGCCAATCAGCAGCGACGCAGTCTCGGCCGGAAACACGTGGGCTCCGGCCGCGGCCTGAAACACGACAAATGCGAACTCACCCCCTTGGGCCAACAACAAGGTGAACACCGGGCGCTCGGCCAATGGGAGTTGGATATGGCGTGCCAGGGTGTAGATCACGGCGCCCTTCACCGCCAGAAAGCCGAATACGACGAGAGCCATCGCACCCGGGGATTCGCGCAGAACGCCGAAGTCGATGCTCATGCCCACCGCAATAAAAAACAGCCCGAGCAGCAGGCCCTTGAAGGGCTCAAGGTCGGTTTCCAGCTCGCGCCGGTACTCGCTGTCTGCCAGCAGCACGCCCGCCAGAAAGGCGCCCAAGGCCATGCTCAAGCCAACCAGCAGCATCAGGGCGGAAATGCCAACCACCAGCAGCAGGGCTGCGGCGGTGAAGATCTCCGGCGTGTTGGAGCGTGCAATCCAGCGAAACAGGGGGCGCAACAACAAGCGCCCACCCAAGATGATGCTGGCGATGACTGCTATTGTTTTAATAGCTGCTTGCGCATATTCAACGGGGGCTAGATCACTGTTTTGCCCTGAAGAAGCGCCGAGCAAAGGCAGTAGCGCCAGGATCGGGATGGCCGCCACATCCTGAAACAACAAAATGGAGAAGGCCGCCTGGCCGCTGGGCGTGGGGAGCTGGTTGCGCTCTTCCATTACTTGCAGGGCGATGGCGGTGCTCGACAGCGCCAAGCCGAGCGCGCCCACCAGACTCAAGCGCCAGCCCACACCACAGGCCATGGCCACGAGCATCAAAAGCGCGGTGCAGCCTAGCACTTGCATCGCGCCCCAGCCGAAGATGGATCGGCGCAGGCTCCAGAGCCGGCGCGGCTCCAGCTCCAGGCCCACCAAAAATAGCATCAGCACCACGCCGAACTCGGCAAAGTGAAGAATGTCTTCCACATTGGTGACGAGGCCTGCGCCCCAGGGGCCAATGGCGATACCTGCGGCCAGGTAGCCAATGATGGCGCCCAGCCCCAGCGCCTTGGATATCGGGACCGCGATCACTGCGGCGCTCAGGTAAATCAGGCTGTTGAGCAGCCAGGCGGGTGCGTGTTCCATCTCAGTGCTCCCCTGCAGGGCGGTCCTGCTCCGGCACTTCGCAGGCGACACAGTCCGCCAGGTCATCAAGCTCCGGCCAGTGCGGGTAGGTCTGCAGCCGTTCACGGAAGGTGCTCACGTGCTCAGCTACCAACGCTGCAGGCGCGCTATGGGCGCCATGCAGCACCATCGGCGGGAGAAAGCGCATGCCGCACAGCGCCGCGGTCTGCTCGTAGGGGGGCAAAAAGGCGTCAAAAAAGTAGCGGTTGTAGCCCTGCGGGTGGTACGACGACTCCGCCCCGCCCGTGCTGGCCACCAGCCAAAGGTCTTTGCCTTTGAGGGCGCTGGCGCCCTGTCCATACGCCCAGCCATAGCTCAGCACTTCGTCGACCCAGAGCTTGAGCAGTGCAGGCATGGAGTACCACTGGACCGGGTGCATCAGCACGACCAGTTGGGCCGCTTCGAGCTTGGCTTGCTCGGCCTGTATCTCGATGGCGTAATCGGGATAGGTTTCATACAGGTCGCACACGCTTACGCCTGCGGTGGTGGTTGCGGCGGTGTGCAGCTGGCGATTGACCCGCGAGTCGCGCCAGTTCGGGTGCGCCGCGATCACGTAAATAGGGGAAGGTTGGTTTTCATTGACCATGCCGATAACATAGCGCAGTTATTTGCAGGAGACTTTGTTTATGCCCGTGGTTGTTGTTGCGAACCCCAAAGGCGGGGTGGGGAAGTCCACGCTGTCCACCCAAATTGCCGGGTTTTTCGCGTCCCAAGGGCACGCCGTCATGCTGGGAGATGCCGATCGTCAGCAATCCTCGCAGCTCTGGTTGAGTTTGCGCCCGGCCGCGGCCAAGCCGATTACCGGTTGGGCCCTGAGCGACGATGGCGTTGCCAAGCCGCCCAAAGGCACCAGCCATGTGGTGCTGGATACCCCCGCCGGCTTGCACGGCAAGCGCTTGAAAGAAATTTTGAAGATCGCGACCCATGTGGTCGTGCCCTTGCAGCCCAGTATTTTTGACATTTTTGCGACCAAGCCTTTCTTGGATGAGCTGGCTGCCAGCTCGCGCGCCGACAAATTCAAGGTGGGCATTGTCGGGATGCGGGTCGACGAGCGCACACTGGCTGCCGAGCAGCTCCAGCACTTTGTCACCGGCTTGGGCTTGCCGGTGCTGGGTTCGGTGCGCGATACCCAGAACTACATCCAGACGACAGCGCGAGGGCTCACCATATTTGACGTAGCGCCAGGCAAGGTCGAGCGCGACTTGCAGCAGTGGCAACCGATTTGCGACTGGTTGAGTACCTGACCCGCTGTCACCCGGGCTACATGCGCCCCGACCACCATTGGCTAGAGTTTGCGCATGAAAATCTTTGACACACTGGCGGAGTTGTCCGCCCAAGTCGGCACCACGGTCGCAGTTAGCGACTGGCTCACTATCAACCAGTCTCAGATTGATTTGTTTGCCCAAGCGACGGGAGACCACCAGTGGATCCATGTGGACCCGGTGCGCGCGGCCCAGGGGCCTTTTGGCACCCCGATCGGGCACGGCTTTTTGACCTTGTCTTTGATTCCCCGGTTTATGGAGTCCAGCTTGGCAGTGACCGAGGCCCGCATGGGGGTCAATTACGGGCTCAACAAGGTCCGCTTTGTGTCACCGGTGCCGGTGAACAGCCGGCTGCGTGCCCATTTGAAGCTGCTGTCGGCAGAGCCGATTGATAACGGGGGTGTCCAGCAAAGCTGGGAAGTCACGATCGAGCGCGAAGGGGCTACCAAGCCTGCTTGTGTGGCAGAGGCCTTGGTCCGCCAGTACCCCTGAGCCACCCCGTGAGGGGGCGCCGTCCGGCGTCAGCTGCCGAAACCGTTTTGGCGCCAAGCCTCGAACACGGTGACCGCGACCGCATTCGACAGGTTGAGGCTGCGTTGCTCCGGCCGCATGGGCAAGCGCAAACTGCGCTCGGGGCTGAATGAAGTCCGCACAAAGTCGGAAATTCCCTTGGTTTCTGAGCCGAAGACCAGCCAATCCCCCGCTTGAAACGCGACCTCAAAGGGGCTGCGTGTTCCTCGGGTGGTGAGCGTAAAGAGGCGCTCAGGATCAGGTTTCTCATCCTCCAGAAACTGCTGCCAGCTGGCATGCCGCTTGAGTTGAGCGTACTCATGGTAGTCCAGGCCTGCGCGCCGCATGTGCTTGTCGTCCATCGAAAAGCCCAATGGTTCCACTAAATGCAATTGGCAGCCGGTGTTGGCCGCCAGCCGGATCACGTTGCCGGTGTTGGGCGGAATTTCTGGTTCAACTAAAACAATATGAAACATGCCCTGATTGTCTACGCTCCGGCATCCGCCCGGGCTGTGCGCGCAAACACCAATGCTGTGATGTGCTGAGCGCCGGCACGCTGCAAGACGATGCTTGCGGCGGCCATGGTGGCGCCACTGGTCATGACGTCGTCCACCAATATGATGTTTTGGCCTTGCAAGCGCGCGCCGCTGTGCGGTTCCATCGCAAAAGCGTGCTGCAGGTTGTGTTGCCGCTCTTCGCGTGACAGCCCACTTTGCGGCGGGGTGTGATAAAGGCGCAATAGCCAATCCTCCCGCACTTTGGCAGGGCTCAGGTGGCGGGCTATTAGCGCGGATTGGTTAAAGCCCCGCTCCAGCAGCCGTTCCCGGGCCAATGGCATCGGGATGACCCAGTCAGCCGCTTCCAAAGCGGGCTCTACCCAAGGCGCACTCCGCATGACGGTGGCGAAGTGGCGCGCCCAAGCCGGGTTGCCTTGGAACTTGAAGTTCGCAATCAGCCGGTCCCAGGGGTAGCCATAGTCCACGGCCGCAAGTGCTGCATTCCATACGGGCGGTGTGTCAGTGCAGGCTCTACAGCTGATGCAAGGTAGTCGGGATGGCGAGCGCGCATACCGCGCAGCGGTGTACCGGCTGGGCAAATGCGTGCACACAGTCTTCGCACACCGGGTGCGAGGGCCATACTCTGCAAACCCGGCATACGCTGGGTACTTGGCGGCTTAACCCTTGGAGCAAGGCGCTGAACATGGGGCCAATATACTCGCGGACCGACGATTTTCCTGGCCATGACTGATCACAAGCCCCCCACCATAGACCCGGTTGCCGCAGCCCGTTGGGCGCACGCGCCGGTGGAGTCCGCCCCTTGGCTGCATGAGGAGATCGCCCGCCGCATGGAGGACCGGTTGCAGTGGATCGTGCAAAAACCGGCAACGTGGTTGGATTGGGAGCCCTCGCGGGGCGGCTATGAAGGGCATTTGCTGGTGCAAAAGCGCTATCCCAAAGCACAAAGTTACGTGTGCGAAAGCACCTCTGCCAGGCAACTGCATTCGCGGAAGATCCTTACACCGGCGTGGTGGAGTCCCGGGCGGTGGACGGGCGCCACGCCCCGGTTTGAAAAAGCGGCAAATCCGGTGCAAATGTTGTGGGCCAATATGGCGCTGCACATGGCCGCGGACCCACAGGCGTTGATCCGCGAGTGGCACTCCAACTTGGCTGTCGACGGGTTTGTGATGTTTTCTTGCTTCGGCCCCGATACCTTGCGGGAGTTGCGTCGTGTTTTTGACGTGGCGGGTTGGCCGCAGCCGCATCACCAGTTCACTGACATGCACGACTGGGGTGACATGCTGGTGCATGCCGGCTTTGCGGAGCCTGTGATGGACATGGAGCGCATTACCCTGAGCCACTCGTCAGCGGAGCGTCTATTGGAAGAGTTGCGTGGTTTGGGGCGTAATTTGCACACGAACCGCTTTGCCGGCACCAGAACCAAAGCGTGGCGCAAAGAATTGTTGGAGCGCCTCACCCGCGAGCTGGGCGCAGAGGATGGCCGCTTGACGATCACTTTTGAAGTGGTTTACGGACATGCCTTCAAGCCCAAGCCGCGTTTGAAGGTCACACCAGAGACGCGTGTTTCCTTGGGTGACATGCGCGCCGCCCTGAAAAACTAGGCAAAACCCCTACGGATTCCCCTTTGCGTGGCGCCGGGCTGACGCCTGTCAAGTTCGTTACTGTCATACAATGTTAGGAACGAGGTGATGGCATATTCCCCCTCCAGTTTGAACTGAGTATTTATCGACCCAGTTCATTTCGGGTGACACGCATGACGAATCCGGGTTTTCGCTTTGCGACAGTTGAAGGGCAACAGGTCCACTGGCTTCTCCGGCGGAATTGTTCCGTAACGCCCCTGCAGTTGGTATGGACTTATGTGGCGCTATGCGTGGTTTCCATCGGGATCGGGCTTTTCTTCTGGTTCCAAGGTGCTACGTTGGTGATTCCATTCGCCTCCTTGGAGTTGATCGCAGTCGGGCTGGCCTTTTACGTGTACGCGAGGCATTCGACCGACGGAGAGCACATTGCATTGCTGGACAACCGGCTCGTTGTTGAGCTGGAGTGTGGCGGTAAGCTGGAAAAAGCAGAGTTTCAAAGAGGCTGGGTGAGAGTTGAGCCGCGCGCAAGTGATACTTCGCTGATTGAGCTGTCAGAGCGTGGGCGAACCATTCAGGTCGGGCGGTACATACGCCCGGAGTTGCGACCGCAACTGGCTAGAGAGATTCGTTCGGCTTTGCGTGCTGCCTGAGGGCAGGCGTGAATCCGGTGCGGTGAATTATTTTGGGGCATCTAAAAGTGAACGAGATGAAGAACACAACGAACAAACTGGCTTCAATGCTGTGGACTGCCGGTGCTTTTGCCGGGACATCCCTCTTGACGCAAGCGCATGCTGTGAATGATTTGCCGGGCGGCCCAGCTGTGAATCAGCTGAATCTCGCACCTGCAGTCACCAAAATTGCCCAAGAGCAGCAATGGCTTCACTGGTTCATGTTGATCGTGTGTTCCGTGATCTTTGTGGCGGTTTTTGCCGTCATGTTCTATTCCATCTGGAAGCACCGCAAGTCGGTGGGTTACAAACCCGCGACCTTCCATGAGTCGGTCACAGTTGAAATCATCTGGACGATCGTTCCCTTCGTCATTGTGATTTTGATGGCGCTACCTGCTACCAAAGTGGTGGTCGCCATGAAAGACACCACCAATGCTGACTTGACGATCAAGGCGACAGGCATGCAATGGAAATGGGGCTACGACTACATCAAGGGCGAGGGCGAGGGCATCGGTTTCGTATCTACCTTGGACAGCGACCAGCGCGCCTTGTCAGATGCTGGTGGCCCCAAGAAAGGCGAGTCCATCGACAACTATTTGTTGAAAGTGGATAACCCATTGGTGGTTCCCGTGGACAAGAAGGTCCGCATCATCACTACGGCCAATGACGTGATCCACGCCTTCATGGTCCCTGCATTCGGTATAAAGCAAGACGCGATCCCTGGGTTTGTGCGTGACACTTGGTTCCGTGCTGAGAAAACTGGCGACTTCTATGGTCAGTGCGCTGAGCTGTGCGGAAAAGAGCACGCCTACATGCCCATCCATGTGAAGGTGCTCTCTGCAGAAGACTACTCCGCTTGGGTGGCCGGCGAGAAGAAAAAGCTTGCTGCCAAAGCAGACGATCCATCTAAAGTCTGGGCTCTGGATGACATCTCCAAGCGCGGTGAAAAGGTTTATGCCCAGAACTGTGCAGCCTGCCACCAAGCTAATGGCAAGGGCGCTGGACCCATTAAGGCGTTGGACGGCGCTGCCGTGGTGCTCGACGCTGACAAGAGCAAACAAATCGCTATTTTGTTGAATGGTCAAAACAACGGCTCAATGCCCGCATGGAAAACATTGAGCGACACAGACATCGCTGCTGTGATC
The DNA here is from genome assembly GCF_032193765.1 of Rhodoferax potami. Taxonomy (NCBI): domain Bacteria; kingdom Pseudomonadati; phylum Pseudomonadota; class Betaproteobacteria; order Burkholderiales; family Comamonadaceae; genus Rhodoferax; species Rhodoferax potami. Next base: position 2,593,156 of record NZ_JAVBIJ010000001.1, on the reverse strand, counting down.
ACTTACACGAAGAACAACTGGTCTAACAAAACCGGTCAGGTTGTGCAGCCCGCCGAAGTGCTGGCTTTGCGCAAATAAAGTCTTCAGGCAGAACGTAGAAATTTGAGAAGGACCTCACCATGAGCGCCGTACTAGACCACCACGATCACGCCCACGACGATCATCACCATGCCCCTACGGGTTGGCAGCGTTGGGTGTTTGCGACTAACCATAAAGACATCGGTACTTTGTACCTGTTGTTCAGCTTTACGATGTTGATCATCGGCGGCGTGCTAGCTTTGCTGATTCGCGCTGAGTTGTTCCAACCCGGCTTGCAGCTGGTCAATCCCGAGTTGTTCAACTCGTTGACAACGATGCACGGCTTGATCATGGTGTTCGGCGCCATCATGCCGGGCTTTGTGGGTTTCGCGAACTGGATGATCCCGCTGCAAATCGGTGCATCCGACATGGCCTTTGCTCGCATGAACAACTTCAGCTTCTGGCTGATGATCCCTGCCGCGCTGATGCTGGTGTCTTCGTTCTTCATGCCTGGTGGCGCACCTGCTGCTGGCTGGACTTTGTACGCGCCTTTGACCCTGCAAATGGGTCCTTCGATGGATGCCGGCATTTTTGCAATGCACATCCTGGGCGCTTCGTCCATCATGGGGTCGATCAACATCATCGTCACCATTTTGAACATGCGCGCTCCCGGCATGACCCTGATGAAGATGCCAATGTTCTGCTGGACATGGTTGATCACTGCCTACTTGCTGATCGCTGTAATGCCAGTGCTGGCTGGCGCCATCACCATGACACTGACAGACCGTCATTTTGGTACGAGCTTCTTCAATCCCGCCGGTGGTGGTGACCCAGTGATGTACCAGCATATTTTCTGGTTCTTTGGTCACCCTGAGGTGTACATCATGATCTTGCCGGCCTTCGGCATCGTGAGTCAGATCGTTCCTGCATTTGCCCGCAAGAAGCTGTTTGGTTACGCCTCCATGGTGTACGCCACTTCTTCCATTGCAATCTTGTCTTTCATCGTGTGGGCTCACCACATGTTCACAACCGGCATGCCAGTTACGGGTCAGCTGTTTTTCATGTATGCGACCATGCTGATCGCCGTCCCTACTGCTGTGAAGATCTTCAACTGGATCGCCACCATGTGGCAGGGTTCGATGACCTTCGAAACTCCCATGTTGTTTGCAGTGGGCTTCATTTTCGTGTTCACCATGGGCGGATTCACTGGCCTGATTTTGGCCATGGCGCCCATCGATATCCAATTGCAAGACACGTACTACGTGGTGGCTCACTTCCACTATGTGTTGGTGGCGGGCTCTTTGTATGCGATGTTTGCCGGCTTCTATTACTGGGCACCTAAGTGGACCGGTGTGATGATCCCTGAGTGGAAAGGCCGTTTGCACTTCTGGTGGTCGCTGATCGCGTTTAACGTGACTTTCTTCCCGATGCACTTCTTGGGTCTGGCGGGTATGCCACGCCGCTATGCGGACTACCCGATGCAGTTCGCTGACTTCAACATGATTGCGTCCATTGGCTCTTTTGCCTTCGGTTTGGCGCAGGTGTATTTCTTCTTTGGTGTGGTCTTGCCTGCCATGTTGGGCAAAGGTGAAAAAGCGCCCCAGAAACCTTGGGAAGCTGCCGAAGGTCTGGAGTGGGAAGTGCCTTCTCCTGCTCCATTCCACACTTTTGAAAACCCACCCAAATTGGACGCTACTGCGACCAAGGTGATCGGCTAATGTCTGAGCCTACTAATCAGAAGAAGGCGAACGCACGATTGGGGCTGATTCTGGCCTCGGTGGCGGCCGTCTTCTTCCTCGGGTTCATGGCCAAAATGATTTTGTTGGGGAAGTAGCATGGCCAATGTCCGCGCAAACCGGAAAATGATGGGCAAGCTGGCGGTGATCACCGTCAGTATGTTCGCCTTCGGTTATGCGTTGGTGCCTTTGTATCAAGCCATTTGTGAGATGACCGGGATCAATATCTTGGCCCTCGGTGAACAAGTGATCATGGGTAAAAAGGCCCCGCCGGTGAATTCACAGGTGGACACCTCCAGGAGCATCACCGTCGAGTTCGACGCCAACTCCCGTGGGCCCTGGGAGTTTCGCCCGGCTCAGCGATCCATGGTCGTTCACCCCGGCGAAATGACCACCGTGGTTTATGAGTTCCAGAACGTGCAAAACCGCCGGATGTCAGCGCAAGCTATTCCCAGCTACGCACCGATGCAAGCCTCTGCGCACTTCAACAAGCTGGAGTGCTTCTGTTTCAGCCAGTACACCTTGGAGCCGGGCGAGAAGAAATCGTGGCCTGTGGTCTTCGTCATTGATCCCAAACTGTCGAAAGACGTGACGACGATTACTTTGTCGTATACCTTTTTTGAAGTCGGTGGAAAGACGCCCCCGGCACCCGTGGCGGTGGTGAAGCCCTCGCTTGATGAGTCTGCAGGTTCTTGATGGCACAAGAAGCCACATCAGGGAAGGTGTCGTTTCTGACCAGTGTGAAGCTGGTGGCTTGGTCTTTTTTGGGGATTCGCAGTAGCAAAGGCTATCGGGATGATCTGTCCAAGGTGAACCCTTTGCATGTGGTGCTGGTGGGTTTGATAGCCGCCGTGCTTTTGGTGGTAGGGCTGATCAGTCTAGCGAAGTGGGTGGTGGGCGCTTAAGCGTGCACCACCTCAGTGTAAAGATTCGGATTTGAGAAGAAATGGAGAAGAAATGAGCTCAGCGACACACGGCACAACGCCTTATTACTTTGTGCCCGGCCCCTCCCGTCACCCTGTGATGGCGTCGGCCGGTTTGTTCTTCGTGATTCTCGGCGCTGGTCAGTGGATCAACGGTTCTGCCTGGGGCAAATACTCTTTGATGCTGGGTATGGTCTGGTGGCTGTTCGTTTTGTATCAATGGTTCCGTGATGCCGTGATGGAGAGTGAAGGCGGCCAATATGGCCGGAAGATCGACATCTCCTACCGCTGGAGTATGAGCTGGTTCATTTTTTCCGAAGTCATGTTCTTCGGCGCCTTCTTTACTGCGCTCTGGTGGGCACGTTCACATTCGGTGCCTGCGCTCGGTAGCTTGGAAAATTCCTTGCTCTGGCCCGATTTCAAGGCTGTTTGGCCCAGTGTCGCTGCCGGCATGACAGCTTCCCCCGGCGGCATCGTCGAGCCCTTTACCACCATGGGTCCTTTCTGGCTCCCCACGATCAACACGGCACTGTTGTTGACATCGGGTGTCACTTTGACGATCGCTCACCACGCCTTGATTGACGGTAATCGGTCAAAGACGATCGCCTTCATGTGGGCCACTGTTTTGTTGGGTGTAACCTTCTTGTTCGTTCAAGGCTACGAGTATTACCACGCTTACACCGCTTACAACTTGAAGCTGAATTCTGGGGTGTTCGGTTCGACCTTCTACATGCTGACCGGTTTCCACGGTTTCCACGTGCTGGTGGGTATGTTGATGTTGCTGTTCATCACACTGCGTCTACAAAAGGGCCACTTCACCCCCGAGCGCCACTTCGGCTTCGAAGGCGCAGCCTGGTACTGGCACTTCGTGGACGTGGTCTGGTTGGGGCTCTACGTGCTGGTTTACTGGTTCTGATCGTGCACACCAACAAAAAAGGCACCCTCGGGTGCCTTTTTTGTTTCAGTCACAATCAGCGGCCTTCAGGAATACCTGTCGGATGGATGTAGCCCAATTTCCAAGCCACCAAAATACAAAGAAATAAGAATACGGATACACCGACACGCAAGCCCAAGGCGCGGGCCATGTTTTTCGATTTTGCGTGCTGGGAATTTCCGCCGCGCAACATGAAATAGAGGGCGGCTCCCAGGCTACCCAGAATTGCAACAAAGGCCAAGATTGCGAGATAGGTCATGAAAGGCATTATTACGTGAATAGGAATACGCGCTGGTGGACGATGGCAATAGCCGCTTTTCTGTCTGCTGCGCTGACACTATCGCTTGGCTTTTGGCAGTTGCGTCGTGCCGCCGAGAAGCAGGATTTTGTCCGTGCAATGCAAGTCGCCCAAAACGCAGCCCCCTTGGTCGGTGACGATTGGATCAAGGACAAAGACCCCTCGTCGGTATTGCATCGACCGGTTCAGCTGCGTGGGCAATGGATCGCTGACCGCACCGTTTTTTTAGATAACCGGCAGATGAACGCCAAGGTCGGGTTCTATGTCCTTACGCCTTTGCGTATCCAGAACACCGACACTGTGGTTATGGTCCAGCGTGGCTGGGTCCCGCGTAATTTTGTGGATCGCAGCCAACTCCCGGTGGTCGAGTCGCCTATGGGGTCGGTGGATGTCACCGGTCGAATTGCCTTGCCGCCATCCAAGCTTTATGAGATGGGCGACCCAAGCGTTGGGGCGATACGGCAAAATCTGGACTTGCCGCAATTTCGCCTGGAGACCGGGCTCGCACTTGCGACCCATGTGACGGTAGTTCAAACCGGACCAGCCTCTGAGGGGCTCTTGCGGGATTGGCCTGTCGTCAACGCCGGGGTCGAAAAACACCATGGTTATGCAGCGCAGTGGTTTGCACTCACCGTGCTGATTGTCGGACTGTTTGCCTGGTTTCAATTGCGACGACGCACTTCACTACCCAAGGATCCTGATTTCCATGTCTAGCCCGCAGATTCCTGATGACCGCCCGCTGGGACTGACCGTTCACTCCTTGCCAGAGCCTTCCGGCGAGCTCCAGACCCGTGCAGTCAATACGCGTGCCGGGCGCTGGCGCATGTTGGCTGTCATGTTGGTATGTGCCGCGCCAGTGATTGCCTCGTATTTCACTTACTACGTCATCCGGCCCGAAGGGCGTCGCAATTTCGGTGAGTTGATTCAACCGCAGCGACCTTTGCCGGCTGTTGCTGCTGCCAACTTGCAAGGTGCTCCGGTGCAACTTCCGGCGCTCAAGGGGCAGTGGCTCTTTGTGAGTGTGGCCAGCGGTGCGTGTGAGTCCGCATGCCAACAGCATCTCTACCTGCAACGCCAACTGCGCGAGGGTCTGGGGAAAGAGAAAGACCGCCTCGATTGGGTCTGGCTGGTGAAGGATGAGGTGCCGGTATCTGCCGAGTTGCAGCCTGCACTAAAAGACGCCACCGTACTTCGGGTGCCCGGGGAGGCATTGGCCCAGTGGCTGCAGGCAGAGCCGGGCCGCCAGCTGGAAGATCATTTGTATCTGGTGGACCCTTTAGGCAACTGGATGATGCGTTTCCCTGCGGGCTTGAACGCGGAAACAGCCCTCAAGGTCAAGCGTGATTTAGACCGTTTGATGCGCGCAGCCCAGTTCTGGGATCGTGCAGGGCGCGAATAGGTACCACCATGGAAACTAGCTTGTACGACTTGAGCCCGCTCTTGCGGGTACTGGTGATCGGTGCCTTGATTGCCAGCGTGCCCGCACTCTGGGTCTATCTGCGCCACCGGGGCGGCTCCGGCCCCAGCCGCTACCAGGCGTTGGTCGCAGTGACCCTGTTCTTGACCTTCGACCTGGTGCTATTTGGCGCATTTACGCGGCTGACGGACAGCGGACTCGGGTGCCCTGACTGGCCCGGCTGCTACGGCAATGCCAGCCCCCTGGGCGCCAAACATGACATCGCCATGGCGCAGTCCCTATTGCCCGAGGGCCCTGTGACCCACGGAAAAGCCTGGATCGAAATGGTCCACCGCTATATGGCAACCGGCGTGGGCGCATTGATCACGCTCATGACTGTCTGGGCTTGGCGGAGCTATAAGCGTTCTCCGTCGACCTCCGTGAACCCATGGTGGCCGACGGTTACGCTGGTGTGGGTCTGTGTGCAGGGCGCTTTTGGTGCCTTGACGGTCACCATGAAGCTTTTTCCTGCGATCGTCAGTTTGCACTTGCTGGGGGGTTACACCTTGCTGGCACTGCTCGTGGCGCAAGTGGCCATGGGGCAACCGAAGAGTGTGCTGTCCTCCCGCAGCCGGAAATTGCCGCGTTCTTATGTGATCTGGACCGTAGCTGGCCTTGCCCTGTTGGTGCTTCAGGCGGCATCGGGTGCATGGGTCAGCACCAACTACGCGGTCTTGGCCTGTACCGAATTCCCGGGATGCCAAGGCACCATGTGGCCACCTATGGACTGGGCTGCCGCCCTCGAGTTTTGGCGCCCTTTGGGGCTGACAGCCTCTGGGGAGTCGCTGAGCTTTCAGGCGCTCACCGCAATACACATGGGACACCGCATGATGGCGATGCTCACCTTTGCCTTGTTGGGGGCCTTGGCTTGGTATTGGTACCGGCAGCCGGTGCTGAAACGACCGGCGCTTTGGTTGTGCGCCTTGTTGCTGCTGCAACTAGCCACCGGCTTGAGCAACGTGGTACTCGGCTGGCCCTTGCTGGCCGCCGTCATGCACACAGGCGGCGCAGGCGCGCTGGTCATGGTGTTAGTGTGGGCGTGGGTCCGGAGCCGCAATGCGGATGCCGCCGGCTGATAGAACAAAAACCAGAGAATCCGAATGACTGTTGATATGGCCGCCCCCAAGCCCTCTGTGCTGGCGCAATTCCACGCCCTGACGAAGCCCCGTGTGATTCAGCTGATTGTTTTTTGTGCGCTCATCGGCATGGTGCTGGCTGTGCCGGGCGCGCCGACGGCAGCGCAAGTACTCCATGCCGCGGTAGCTTGCTTTGGCATTTACCTCGTTGCCGGCGCGGCGGCGGCGTTCAATTGCATCGTGGAAAAAGGCATCGACGCCAAAATGAAGCGCACTGCGTGGCGTCCCACTGCGAGGGGCGAGTTGAGCGACACCCAGACGCTGATCTTCTCAGCCATGTTGTGTGCAGCCGGCTCTGCCATCTTGTACTTTTGGGTCAACCCGCTCACCATGTGGCTTACTTTCGCCACCTTTGTCGGCTACGCGGTGATCTATACCGTGATCCTCAAGCCCTTGACTCCTCAGAACATCGTGATCGGCGGCGCATCGGGCGCCATGCCGCCCGTGTTGGGCTGGTCGGCCATGACCGGGGATGTCGGCCCTGAAGCCCTGATCCTGTTTTTGATCATCTTCTTGTGGACACCTCCGCACTTCTGGGCCTTGGCCTTGTACCGCGTCGAGGACTACCGCAAGTCGGGCCTGCCGATGTTGCCCGTCACCCATGGCAGCGAATTCACCCGCCTGCAAATTCTGCTTTACACCTTCATGTTGCTGGCTGCGTGCTTGTTGCCCTTTGTGTATGGCATGAGCAGCTGGCTGTATCTGGTGGTGGCGGTGGGCCTGAGTCTGGGTTTTTGCTGGTATGCGGTGCGACTGCTGCGCCATTACTCGGATGAGCTGGCACGTGCCACCTTTCGCTTTTCGCTCATTCACCTGAGTGTGTTGTTTGCGGCCTTGCTGCTGGATCATTACTTACTATGAAAAAACGTTCTGCTATCGGTTTGATAGCTACCGGCGCACTATTTGCGGGCGTTGGTGGCTTGTTGAGTGCTTGCTCTGAGTCCAAGCCCCAGTTTTCATCGGTGGATGTGACCGGCGTGACCTATGCCAAAGACTTTGAGCTCACCGACCACAATGGCCAGGTACGCCGCCTCGGAGACTTCAAAGGCAAGATCGTGGTGATGTTTTTTGGCTTCACCCAGTGCCCAGACGTGTGCCCGACCTCCATGACCGAGTTGGCTGAAGTCAAAAAAGCGCTGGGGGCCGATGGGGACAAGTTGCAAGGCCTCTTTGTGACCGTGGACCCCGCGCGCGATACGCCCGAGGTGCTCAAGGGCTACATGGAGAACTTTGACCCCACCTTCCTCGCGCTCTACACCACGCCCGACAAGCTGGCCGCATTGGCGAAAGATTTCAAGGTGTACTACAAGCGCGTCGATGGCCAGACCCCGACCAGCTACACCATGGACCACTCCGCCGGTAGCTACATCTATGACACCAAAGGCAACCTCCGCTTGTTCACCCGCTATGGCAGCGGGGCGAAGGTGCTTGCAGCCGATATTCAGCACCTGCTGAAGTCCTGAGCTGCTTGTAAAGGTGAGCGCCACACCCCTGCCGTGGGGGCGCTCAGACGGGCGATGCTCGCCGCTTAATCGGTTTTGATGCCCTGCTGAGTGATGATGCCGCCTAGCAGGGCGGTATCCGCTTTGATCCGGTTGGCCAGTCCTTCGGCCGAGGTGCCCTGCACCGTCCAGCCCTGCTGGAACATTTTTTGACGCATCTCCGGGCTGCGGGCAATCTCACTGAACAAGCGGGACAAACGCGCCACCACCGGCTTGGGCATGCTGTTGGGCGCGGCTACGGCGTTCCAGATCTCCAGGTTCAGGTCCTTCACCCCGGCTTCTGACAAGCTGGGAATCTCCGGAACCAAGGCACTGCGCACACTGGCGGTGATGCCGATGGCTTTGAGCTTGCCGGCCTTGATTTGCGCAGATGCCAGGGCAGGGGGCAACAGGCTCAGCTGCAAATCACCCGCGATCATGGCAGTAGCCACTTGCGGGTAACCGGCGTAGGGCACGTGCAGGGGAGCGATGCGCGCTTTGGCTTTGAGCAGTTCCATGCCGATATGACCCACGGTGCCCACGCCCGGTGTGCCGTAGTTCCACTTGTCGCCGGAGGCCCGCGCTGCGGCCAGAAACTCGGTGGCATTGTTGCCCGGTGCACCAGCAGGCGCTGTAAGCACCAGCGGCGACACGCCCAGCAGGCTCACCGGCGTCAAGTCTTTGAGCGGGTCATAGCTCAGCTTGGGGTTGAGCAACTTGGCAATCGTCATGTTGCCGTTGATCATCAGCCCGATGGTGTGGTCATCCGAGGCTTTGGCAACCGCGTCGGCGGCGATGTTGCCCGCAGCACCCACCTTGTTTTCCACAATCACCGGCTGCCCCAAGGCTTTGGACAAGGGTTCGGCAAACGCCCGCGCCGTCAGGTCTGGCGATGATCCGCCCGGGAAGCCGACGATGATGCGGACCGGTTTGGTCGGCCATGCAGCTGTTTGGGTGTTGTTTTGGGCGTTGGCGCCCATAGATAGAGCGCAGGTAGCTATGGAAAGCATAGCAACTGCAGCGGTGCGGCGTGTAGGTGTCATTGACTCTGTGTCCAAGAAAAAGCCCCTGCAGGCGGGGCCGGCAGGGGCATTGTGCGTGAAGTTGTGCGGCCTGTGCCGCTGCAGCCTCAGGCGTAGGCGGCGAGCGCCGTTTTCATCTTCTTCATGGCGGCCACTTCGATCTGGCGAATGCGCTCGGCGCTCACGCCGTATTCGGCGGCCAGGTCGTGCAGCGTCATGCCGCCGGAATTGTCGTCGTTCACCTTGAGCCAGCGCTCTTCCACGATGCGGCGGCTGCGGTCGTCCAAGCTGTTCAGCGCAGTGGCGATGCCGTCTGTGGCTAACACGTCGCGTTGGCGGGCCTCAATCATCGCCACCGGCTCGTGGTTGGTGTCCGTCAGATAGGTGATCGGGCCGAAGGCATCTTCGCCATCGTCCGAAGGGCTGGGGTCCAGCAGCACGTCGCCACCGGCCAGGCGTGCTTCCATTTCCAGCACCTCTTCGGGCTTCACGTTCAGTTCCCGCGCCATGGTGCGGACTTGGTCGGGGTTCAGGGTGTCGCGGTGGGTGTCGAGGTCGGCAGCAGCGTCTTCGCCCTTGAAGCGTTGCTTCATCGAGCGCAGGTTGAAAAACAGTTTGCGCTGGGCCTTGGTGGTGGCCACCTTCACCATGCGCCAATTTTTCAGGATGTATTCGTGGATTTCGGCCTTGATCCAGTGCAGTGCGTAGCTCACCAAGCGTACACCTTGTTCGGGGTCGAAGCGTTTGACCGCTTTCATCAGGCCCACATTACCTTCCTGAATCAGGTCGCCGTGGGGCAGGCCATAACCCAGGTATTGGCGGGCAACCGACACTACCAAACGCAAGTGAGAGAGCACTAACTTACCGGCAGCCTCAAGATCGTTGTCGTTCTTGAACTTGCGGGCGTATTCCTGCTCTTCTTCCAGCGTGAGCAGCGGCAAGCGGTTGGCGGCGGAAATGTAGGCGTCCAAGTTCCCCAACGGCGGCACCAGTGACCACGGGTTGGCCGTGGCCAGGGCGGTGCGGGGGGCAGCGATCAATGCGGACATAGGGAACTCCTTCTCTTCAAACTTTATATTAGCACTCGTTGGAGGTGAGTGCTAACGAAGAAGTTCAATCCACCAATCAGAGTAGGGGTGAGGCCCTCGGTATAGCGCGAAATCAAAAACCTTGTGCTGGCGCCCTAGGCTGAAAGCGGCGCACCATACGCCAGGAATTTAATTTCGCCCCGATTCATTAAAGGACACCTTGATATGCAACGCACACTCTCCCGTATCGCCTTGGCCGTTGGCCTGCTCGCCGGCGCCATCGCCGCGCCCAACGCTATGGCGGATGCGCCCATGGTCAAGACCCAGGCGCCCGGGTTTTACCGGGTGATGGTCGGTGACTTTGAAGTCACCGCCATTTCCGACGGCACGGTCAAGCTGCCCATGCTCAAGCTGATGAACAACCAGCCGCCCGAGAAAATTGCAGAGGCGCTCAAGCGCGGCTTCCTCAAAGAGATGGTGGAAACCTCGGTCAACACCTACCTGATCAACACCGGCAGCAAGCTGGTGCTGGTGGACACCGGCGCAGCGGGCTTGTTTGGCCCCACCTTGGGTAACTTGCTTGCGAACCTGAAGGCGGCTGGCTACCAGCCCGAGCAGGTGGACGAGATTTACATCACGCACATGCACCCTGACCATGTGGGCGGGCTCATGGCGCAAGGCAGCATCGCGTTTCCGAACGCCACCTTGCGCATCGACAAACGCGATGTGGACTTCTGGCTGAGCGACGCCAATCTGGCCGCCGCGCCCGAAGGCAACAGGGGCTTTTTCCAAGGTGCCATGGCCTCGGTCAAGCCCTATGTGGCGGCCGGCAAGCTCAAGCCGTTTGAGGGCAATACTGAGCTGGTGCCCGGCATCCGCGCGGTGTCTACCTATGGCCACACCCCCGGTCACGCCAACTATGTGGTCGAAAGCAAGGGTGAAAAGCTCATGCTCTGGGGCGACTTGATGCACTTGGCCGCGGTGCAGTTTGATGATCCGAGTGCCACCATCGCTTTCGACACAGACAACAGCGCAGCCCAGCAGCAGCGCGCAAAGGCGTTTGAAGAGGCAGCCAAAGGCGGCTACATGGTCGGTGTGACCCACGTGGCTTTCCCCGGCTTGGGTAACCTGCGGCCCGCGGCCAATGGCAAAGGCTATATCTGGGTGCCGCTGAATTACTCCTCCTTGAAGTAATCAAACATCTCGGTAATGAAAAAGGGGCCCTATAGGGCCCCTTTTGTTTGGCAACGCAGCTGTGCGCTTATGCCCAGCGCACTTTGTCCTTGCCGGAATACCAGTTGGAGAGCTGTGGCTCTACCGCGGACTCAATGCGGGCGCGCTTGATTTTCATGGTGGGTGTCAGCATGCCGTTTTCAATCGACCATGGCTCCGGTGCCACCACCAGCATTTGCAGCTTTTCGTAGTCCGGCAGTTCCGCGTTGACGCTGTCGAGCAATTGCTCGAGTTCGGCATGGACAGCGGCTTTGAACGCGGGGTCTGCCTTTACCTGGGGGCGCACGGTTTCCGCCAGCACCACGATGGCATAGGCCGATGGCTGGCCTACGCCGGACACCATGCTGGTTTCAATGCGGTTGCAGGCGTTCAGGCGGTTTTCAATCGGCGCAGGCGCCACGTATTTGCCCTTGGATGTTTTGAACAGCTCTTTCACCCGACCGGTGAGTTTGAGCAGGCCATCGGCACGGCGCTCGCCCTTGTCGCCGGTGCGGAAGAAGCCGTCTTCGGTGAACACCTCAGCATCCAGGTCCGGGCGCTTGTAGTAGCCCACAAACTGGCCTGGAGACTTGATGAGCACTTCGCCTTCTTCGCTGATGCGCACTTCCACGCCCTTGAGCGGTACACCCACGCAACCGGGTGCATTGATCTTGTCGGTGGAGTTGTGCGAATACGCAAAGTCTTCCGTCATGGCGTAACCCTCGATCAGGTTCAGGCCCAAGCGGCGGTACCAGGCAATCAGCTCAGCCGGAATGGGCGCAGAGCCGCTACCCGCCAGCAAGGCGTGGTCCAGGCCCAAGCCCTTGAGCACCTTGCGGCCCACGATCTTGCCCAGAATCGGGATGCTCAGCAGCCGGTCCAGCTTCTTGGGCGGCATCTTGGCAAACACACCTTGCTGGAACTTCAGCCAGAGGCGGGGTACGGAGATGAACGTGACGGGCTTGGCGCGGTTCAAGTCCTGAATGAAGGTGTCCAGCGACTCGGCAAAAAACAGCTGGGTGTTTCCGTTCACCAGCGTGGCCGACTCGACCCACGCGCGTTCGAACACGTGCGCCAAGGGCAGATAAGACAACATGCGGTTGCGGGTGTTGGAGCCAATGCGCGCCTGGGTATCGTTGTTGATGCCCTCAGCCGCTGCGGTGATGCGCTCAAAGCTGTGCATCACGCCCTTAGGCTGTCCGGTGGAGCCGGAGGTGTACATCAGGATGGCGATGTCCTTGCCGCCACGGGCCGGCTGGCCGGTCAGGGGCTTGGTGCGGCCGGTGATGGCATCCCACGCCTCGTAGCTGTTCTTCGGGGCCAGCGGGAAGGCAATGATGGGCATGCCAGCAGGAATGCCGGGCTGCTGCTGGTCAAAGGTGTCGAGCTTGCCGACGAACAGCAGGCTGGCCTCGCTGTGCTCGAGCACATAGCGCACGGTGTCCGCGGTCTCGGTCGGGAAAATGGCAACCGTCGTGCAACCGGCCATCCAGATGGCGAGCTCCGCCATGATGAAGTGGGCACAGTTCTTGGACAGGATGGCGACGCGCGCACCGGGCTCCAGGTTCTGCGCCTTCAAGTGCGCGGCCATGCGGCGCGCCTGGTCGAGGGTTTGTTTCCAGGTGTAGTCCACCACCTGCCCACCGCCGACCGGTTGGGTCATGAAGATCTGATCGGCGTGCGTGGTTTCGTGGCTGTAAACGTAGTCCAGCATGAGTTTGGCTTGGGCCATTTTTGTCTCCTCGTTATGGTTTGTTCGCACCATTGTCTGGTCTTTTGAGCGCAAAAGAGAGCTTTATGTGACCAAGTCCCCCTGGAATAGAGGGGGGCTACTATTTGTGGGTCATTTTGGTCGAGCCGTGTTTGGCGTTTTTTGTCCTCTGCTTGTCGTGTATCGTGGTTTTGCGCATATTCAATGGCGGGTAGCATTGGATCACCGTATAACCAAAGGTGTCCTTCCATGTCCTCCGTATCTACCCTGAAGCCCGCGCTCATCATCATTGATGTGCAGCAATCTTTCACCCAAATGCCCTTTTGGCAGCAGGGCATTCTGGGCCCCTTTGAGGCCGCTTTGCTGCGCCTGGAAGCCGGTTGCCGCGCGGCGGGTGTGCCGGTGGTACACATCTTTCATGTGGGGCTGGCCGGCCCCTTCCGCGAAGACTCCGGGTTTGTGAAGCCCTTGCCCTGGTTGCCCGGTAACCCGGATGTGCGGTTTGACAAACACACCCACAACGCCTTTACCGATACCGGGCTGGACTTGTGGCTGCGTCGCCAAGGGGTGGGCAAGCTCCTCATCTCCGGCATTCGCACCGAGCAATGTTGCGAAACCACCGCCCGTGTCGGCTCGGACCTGGGCTACGCCGTGGACTTTGTGTCTGAAGCCACCTTGACCTTCCCCATGACCCACGCCGGCAGTGGGCGCACCTTCAGCGCTGAAGACATCACCACCCGCACCGAGCTGGTTTTGCAAGACCGGTTTGCGCGTATCGTCGATGTCGATACCTGTCTCGCCGGCCTGCCTTCCGCCCACTAAATCGTCGCCCTGAGGTCGAAACCGCCATGCTCCAACTCCGCCCCAACTGCGAATGCTGCAACACCGATTTGCCGCCCGCCGCCCTGAATGCCCGGATCTGCTCGTTTGAATGCACCTTCTGTGCGGACTGTGCCGACACCAAGCTGCAAGGCATCTGCCCCAATTGTGGTGGCGAGCTGGTGCGCCGCCCGGTGCGCCCGGCCGCCAAACTGGCCAACAACCCGCCCTCCGCTGAGCGCGTGTTCAAGCCGCAGGGATGCGCGCCCCAAGCGGACTCGGCGGTATCTGCATGAGCGCAGCCTTGCCCATGCGGCCCAAAGACTTGGGGCTGGCGCTGCTGGTCATTCTGGTGTGGGGCGTGAACTTTGCCGTCATCAAGGTGGGGGTGGTGGGCGTGCCGCCCTTGTTGCTGGGGGCGTTGCGCTTTGCGCTGGCCGCGTTCCCGGCGCTGTTGTTTTTGAAGCCGCCCAAGGTGCCCCTGCGCTGGTACCTGGCCTATGGCCTCACCATTTCGGTGGGGCAGTTTGCATTTCTGTTCACCGCCATCCATGTAGGCATGCCATCGGGGCTGGCGTCGCTGGTGTTGCAGTCGCAATCGTTTTTTACCCTGTTGCTGGCGGCCTGGTGGCTCAAAGAGCGTTGGCAGGCCAACCAGATGGCCGGGCTGTTGCTGGCCGCCTGCGGCTTGGTGCTGATTGGCAGCGCAGCAGGGCCGGCAGGCGCTGGTGTGTCCATGCCGCTGCTGGGCTTTTTGCTTACGGTGGCAGCGGCCGTCATGTGGGCCTGCGGCAATATCGTGACCCGCACCGTCAGCCGCTACGGCCCGATGAATCAGTTGGCCTTTGTGGTGTGGGCGAGCCTGGTGCCGCCGCTGCCGTTTCTGGCGCTGTCGCTGGTGATAGAAGGGCCTGACGCGATCGCCACGGCCTTGCAGAATATCGGCTGGAGCACCTTCGCGGCCATCGCCTATTTGGCTTGGGCTGCCACTTTGCTGGGCTACGGTTTGTGGACGCACCTGATGTCCCGCTACGCCACCAACCGGGTGGCGCCGTTTACCTTGCTGGTGCCGGTGGTCGGCTTGACCACGGGTTGGGTGGTGTTCGGCGAGGCCCTGCGGCCAGTGCACTTTGCCGGTGGTGCGCTGTTGATGGCGGGACTGCTGCTCAATGTGTTCGGCGCGCCGCTGCTGGCGCCGTGGGTGGCGCGCTGGCAGCGCGGCCGGTCTGAGTAATGCGCACACCATGACGGCTGCCACACCGCTTCACATTTACCTGGTGCTCACGCCCAATGTGCTGATGCTGGACTACGCCGGTCCGGCCGAGGCGCTGCGCATGGCGCGTGACATGGGTGCACCGATCGCGCTGCACGCGTGCGGCCCGCAGGGCGATATTCCCACGTCCCTGAACACCGGCCTGACCGGCCTGGAGGCACTGCCTAGCGCCTTGCCCGAGCGCAGCCTGGTGCTGGTGGTGGGCAACAGCAACGAGGCGGTGGACTACGCCACCGACGCCGCACGCGCTGTGGTGCACTGGCTGCAGGCTTTGCCACCGGGCACCCGCTTGGCGAGCATTTGCTCCGGGGCCTTGCTGCTGGCGCAAGCCGGCTGCCTTGACGGCCGGCACTGCACCACCCACCACACCCTGATTGCCGACTTGCAGGCCCTGGCCCCGCGCGCGCAGGTGGTGTCTGACCGCATTTTTGTGGACGACGGCGAGGTGCTCACCAGTGCGGGCATTACCACCGGCATAGACCTCGCGCTGTACTTGATCGAGCAGGAGGCAGGGGCTGAACTGGCCGCCCGCGTGGCCCGCCGTTTGGTGATGTACCAGCGCCGCGGCACCCACGACCCGCAGGTTTCACCCTGGCTGGCGCACCGCAACCACATGCACCCTGCAGTGCACCGCGCGCAAGACGCGGTGGCCCGCGAGCCGCAGCGCAACTGGACCTTGGCTGAGCTGGCGGATGTGGCTTGCGTGAGCCCGCGCCATTTGACCCGCTTGTTTGCGCAGCATGCCGGCATCAGCGTGGTGGTGTACCAGCAGCAGTTGCGTATTGCCCGCGCCAAACAACTGCTGGCGCAGCACGGCTGGCCGGTCGAGCGGGTGGCCGAGGCGTGTGGCTTTGCCTCCGCGCGTGACTTGCGCCGGGTGTGGCGCAAATACGAGCCCGGTTCGCCGGCCAGCGCCCGCGCGGCCGATTGAAGACCGTTCGGCAGCGAACCGACATGCCACACCGCACCTTCTAACCTGCTTTGATGCGGTGTCTTGCCGCACGTCCATGGCAGGAGAAATGCAATGTTGAAACACAAAGTGGCGCTGGTGACCGGTGCTGCGTCGGGCATAGGTCGTTCGGTGGCCTTGTTGTTGGCGCGTGAGGGTGCCCGTGTCGTGGTGTCTGATGTGCAGTTGGACGCAGGTGCCGACACCGTAGCCCTGGTCCGCGCGCAAGGTGGCGAGGCCATATTTGTGGCCGCCGATGTAGGCAAGCCCGCCGAGGCGCAGGCCTTGGTTGCGCGCGCGGTCGTGCATTACGGCCGGCTGGATATTGCGGTCAACAACGCCGGCATTGCCGGCCCCACGGCGCCCACGGCCGACTACCCGCTGGACGGCTGGGCCCGCGTGCTCAACATCAACCTCAATGGCGTGTTTTACGGCATGCAGGCCCAGATTGAAGCCATGCTCAAGCATGGTGGCGGCTCCATCGTCAACATGGCCTCGGTGCTGGGCGCAGTCGGCTTTAGCGGCTCGGTGGCCTACACCGCCGCCAAGCACGGCGTGGTGGGGCTGACCCAGGTGGCTGCACTGGAGTACAGCGCGCAAGGTGTGCGGGTGAATGCGGTGGGCCCGGGCTTTATTGAAACGCCCATGGTCAGCAAACTCTCCGAAGACCCCGCCACCCACGCCATGCTGGTGGCTGCCCACGCTGCCGGCCGTTTGGGTCGGCCTGCCGAGGTGGCCGAGCTGGTCGTGTGGCTGGCCTCAGACCGCGCCTCGTTCGTCACCGGGGCGTATTACCCGGTGGATGGCGGCTATCTCGCCCGGTAGTCGGTTATTGGCTGGCGTAGAGGTTGCGCTCGATGATCTTTTGTATTTCGCCGCGCGCATAGCCCTGCCGGATGACTTCGTTAAACCCCCGCAGCCAATCGCCCATCTGCATGGTTTTGGGGAAGGCCAGGTAGTTCGGGTCGCGGCGCAGCGGCACCGGCAGCACTACAAAGTTCTTCCACTGGCTTTTGGGTATTTTGTGGAGGCGCAGGGTTTCTTGAAACCCGGCCTTGCCCACATTGAAGAGTGCGCAGTCAATCCGCCCGGCGGCGAGTTTGCTCAGGCGGTTGCGCGCGCCGTTGTCCCTGTCGATCGAGAACACGCCGTCTTGGTGCGCGCGGTCAAAGGCACTGCCAAAACTGGCGCCCCGCACCGTGCCCAGGGTTTTGCCTTGCAGGTCGCTCAGGCTTTGGTAGTTGAACTCGTGGCCTTTGCGCACCACGATCACTACCTCGTCATAAAACAAAGGCTCGGAGTAATCAAACACCTCATCGCGCCGCCATGTCCAGGAAATGCCCAGCAAGCCCCCCTGGCCTGATGCCGACGCCATATAAGCCCTGGCCCACGGGTACAAACTCAGCTCGAAGCGGTGTTGCGGCATCTGCTTGTCCGCGTAGTTCAAGATGTCAATCAGCACGCCACGCTGCTCGCCCTCGTGCACAAACATCTTGGGGGGCGAGCCATCGCCACTGAAGACCGGAATCACAGGCGCTGTCGCATAGGCACTGCCGGCCAGGCTGAGCGCCAGCATGCAAAGCCTCCCCATGAATGCGAACCAGCGTTTCAAAGCAATCCTTTTTTGCGATTTTGTCTAGTAAGTGAACTAATGTTGCGGCCGCAAGTATGCAGGTTTTTGAAAACGGTTTCCACGTCGTTGCCTTGCCCCGTGTTTCAATAGCGAGCCGTACTGTTTGCTGCACTCCATGACCCCCGAAGCCCAAAAACTCTGGCGCGCCCCGCAATGGGCGTTTTCCATCCTGCTCGCTTTGCTCGGCATGTTGGGGCCGTTCTCTATCGATACCTATTTGCCCGCGTTTGCCGGCATCAGCCAGTCTTTGGGGGCCACGCCGGTGCAGATGCAGCAAACGCTGTCGGCCTACCTGTTCGGCTTCGCCTTCATGGCGTTGTTCCATGGTTCCATTTCAGACAGCTTCGGCCGGCGCCCGGTGGTGCTGTGGGGGCTGGCAGCGTTCACTATTGCCTCGGTCGGGTGTGCGCTGTCGCAAACCATCGGCCAGCTCATTTTCTTCAGGGCCATGCAGGGCTTGTGTACCGGTGCGGGCATTGTGATTTCACGCGCGGTCATTCGTGATGTGTATCCGCCCTCGCAGGCGCAAAAGGTCATGAGCCAGGTCACCATCTTCTTCGGTGTGGCGCCTGCGATCGCACCCATGGTGGGGGGCTGGCTGCTGATTCATGCCAGCTGGCACGGCATCTTCTGGTTCCTGGCCGCAGTCGGCGTGGCGCTGTGGATGTCTAACTACTTTTTGTTGCCAGAGACCTTGCCACCGGCACAGCGCCAGCACTTCCATGTCAAAAACCTGTTGGCCGGGTATTGGAAGCTGGGCTCCGACCCGCGCTTTTTGTTGCTGGCGCTGGCCAGCGGCATTCCGTTCAACGGCATGTTTTTGTATGTGCTGAGTGCGCCGGTGTTTTTGGGTGAGCACTTGGGGTTGCAGCCCCAGCAGTTTTTCTGGTTTTTTGTGCTCACTATCAGCGGCATCATGGGCGGCGCGTTTGTCAGCGGCCGGGTGGCCGGCAAGATTGCGCCCAAGCGCCAGATCCGCAACGGCTTTCTCATCATGCTCGCCATCGGGGTGATCAACCTCGTAGCCAACCTGCTGTTCAAGGCGCATGTGAGCTGGGCGCTGTTCCCCATCGCTATCTTCGCCTTCGGGTGGGCGCTCATGGTGCCGGTGGTGACCTTGCTGGTGCTGGACTTGCACCCCGACCGTCGGGGCATGGCGTCTAGCCTGCAGATGTTTGTGGGCTCCACGGCCAATGGCATCGTGGCCGGGGTGGTGTCGCCGCTGGTCATGCATTCCACCATCGGCTTGGCCAGTGCCTCGGTGCTGATGATGTGCGTGGGCCTGTGCTCGTGGGTGTTCATTCGCAGCCGCTGGCCCGAGATCGGACGGCGCGTGGAGGAGTTGTGATGCGAGCGCTGTGTGGTTTGCTGCTTGCCAGCGCGGTGCTGGTGTTGGCTGGCTGTTCGAGTGCGCCTACGACCCCTTCATCGCCTGCAGCAGTACCCCAGCCGGCTGCCCGCTTGACGCTGGATCAGGCTAACGACGTTACCGTCATGGCCATTGGCCTGGTGGGCACGCCCTATCGCTACGGCGGCAACACACCCGCTAGCGGGTTCGATTGCAGCGGCCTGATTGGCTATGTGTACCAACAGCGCGCCGGTGTCGTGGCGCCGCGCACCACCGGTGGTTTGATTGATTGGGGCACCAGCATCCCCGCGCCCAGCTTGCGCACCGGTGACCTGGTGGTATTCGCCCAAAACGGCCGCGCCAACCATGCCGGCATCTACGTGGGCGAAGGCCGCTTTGTGCATGCGCCGTCTACCGGTGGCACCGTGCGGCTGGATCGGTTGAATTCGTCGTACTGGGCCAAGCAGCAGGTGAGTTACCGGCGGCCCTGAGGGGGGCTTAACTTTGATGAGTTTTTTCTATTGACTTGGCGTTGATAGGGCTAAGTAATTTGGCGCATTTGCGCCAAATCCCATTTACTTAGTTGTCCCTGCAAAACCCCTGCAACCCGCATGAACGCTTGTGATCTGGGGTGATTCCGGATGGTCAGAACTCTCAAATAGATATTCAATGGAGTCTGTTTTCTGGGAGTTTTTGAAAGCAGCGCCATGACCGATGACTTTTTCCGCAACCGCCTGGATCAGATGATCGATTTGCGCCACCCTCTGGCGGTGCTTGCTAACCGCATGCCTTGGCAAGAGATCGAAGCCTCCCTCGTCCAGCGCTGGGCACGCCAGGTCAAGTCTGGCAAGAAGATAGAAGACTTGGACTTGTTTGGTCCGGTCTCGGCCGTTGCCGGTGGCGGCGTCTCCAATGCCGGCCGTCCCCGTCTGCCCACCCGGTTGGGTATTTCGGACGAACGTGAACAGCCATTTCGGGCAACGTGAACGGGCGTTTTGATAGCTTGCAGCTAAGGATTTCGGCATCGTGAACGTTGATTTCGGAGTCGTGAACAGCGAATGTGGCGCAGGCGTATGCCTGCATAGAAGTGGGGACTGAAGTTGCGCAAATGAGACCACCCTGGCGGGTAGGCTGCCTGATTTTTGACAGGAGGCCGGATGCCCGCCCGAAAGATCGCGATGCGCAAAGTTAAAGAAACATTGAGATTGAGCCTGGAGTGCAGGCTACCCTACGATCAGATATCCCAAGCCCTGGGACTGTCCAAAGGCGTCATCTCCAAATACATCCGTCAGGCTCTTGCAGCAGGACTGGATTGGAGTGCCATAGAAACCTTGGATGAGGGAGAGTTACACCGCAAATT
The DNA here is from genome assembly GCF_032193765.1 of Rhodoferax potami. Taxonomy (NCBI): domain Bacteria; kingdom Pseudomonadati; phylum Pseudomonadota; class Betaproteobacteria; order Burkholderiales; family Comamonadaceae; genus Rhodoferax; species Rhodoferax potami. Next base: position 2,572,819 of record NZ_JAVBIJ010000001.1, on the reverse strand, counting down.
GCGGGGCCAGCAAAGTGAGCCCGTTGTCTTTGTTGCGCCTGACTACGCACGGGTGCACTTGGAGCTGCGCGGCAAAGGCGTTACGTTGATGCTGCTGTGGCAAGAATACTGCGCCAAGTGGGCCGAAGACACCCAGGTCAGGCCTTACCAGTACACCCAATTCTGCGAGCACTACCGCCGGTTTGCCAAGACACTGAAGCGCTCAATGCGCCAAGTGCATCGCGCCGGAGAAAAACTGTTCATTGACTACGCTGGCCCGACCATTGTGCTGGCCGAGGGTGGTAAAGCCAATATCTTCGTGGCCGCCTTGGGCGCCTCAGGTTACGCCTTCGCGTGGGCGACACCTGCACAGACCACGGCAGATTGGCTGGAGGGGTGTGTCAAGGCGCTGACCTTCTATGGTGGAGTGCCGCAGCTAATCGTGCCGGACAACCCGCGCGCAGTGATTGCGCAGGTCAGCCGTTACGAGCCCCGAGCTACTGACACCGTGCTGGACTTTGCATGCCATTACGGCTGCAGCGTACTACCTGCGCGTGCCTACCACCCGCAGGACAAGGCCAAAGTCGAGTCCACGGTCCAGATTGTTGAGCGCTGGATATTGGCGCGACTGCGGCATCAATCGTTTCTTAGCGTCACTGAGGTCAACGCAGCCATTGCCCCTTTGCTGGAGTATCTGAACAACAAACCGTTTCAGAAGCTACCCGGATGCCGGGCAAGCGCGTTTACCGCCCTGGATGTGCCAGCATTGATGGCCCTGCCGCCTGAACCGTTTGAGCTTGCGGTATTCAAGACGGTCAAAGTACACATTGACTATCACGTCGAGTTTGAAGGCCACCGCTATAGCGTTCCACATGCACTGGTGGGCCAGACGCTGGAGCTGCGGGTGACCCGCACCACACTGGAGATTCTGAACCGGGGCCAGCGGGTGTGCAGCCACCTCAGAAGCGCTCGCCGGGGCGGCTTCACCACGACGGATGAACACATGCCAGAGGCACACCGGGCGCATGCACAGTGGAGTCCGGAGCGGCTTCTGGCCTGGGGCGAGCAAATCGGCGTGGCCACGGCCGGGGTAGTGAGCAAGATGCTGGAGCGCCAGCGCCACCCTGAACATGCCTACCGGGCCTGCTTGGGTTTGCTCTCCCTGGGGCGCCGATACGGCCATGCCAGGCTGGAAGCGGCGAGCTTGATGGCGCTGCAGTTGGGCACCTGCAAATACAGCCATATCCGCGACATCCTGGTCAACCGCGGGGATCAGTTGCTTAAGACCGAGGCCCCCGAGTGGAGCAGCCCGGCACATGCTCACGTGCGCGGGCCTGGCTATTACCAATAGAGACGAATGGAGAGACCCCCATGATGATGAATACGACATTAGCCCAACTGCGTGAATTGAGGCTGGAGGGCTTGGCCACGGGGCTGCAGGAGCAGCTCAGTCAAGCAGGCGTGGCGGCCATGAGCTTTGAAGAGCGGTTGGCGCTATTGGTAGACAGGGAGGTGCACTGGCGCAATGACAAGCGCCAAACCCGCCTGTTGAAACAGGCTAGGCTGAAGTATCCGCAAGCGGCTATCGAAGACATTGACAGCCGCGCCGGGCGCGGCATTCAACGCAGTGCAGTGATGAGTCTGGCCCTGGGCGGGTGGGTGCAAAGCGGACATGCTGTGCTGATTACGGGGCCGACCGGGGCGGGTAAATCCTGGCTGGCCTGTGCGTTGGCCCAACATGCGTGCCGGCGGGGCTTCAGTGCCCACTACCAGCGGGTGCCACGACTGGGGGAGGAATTGCGTATCCGCCATGCCAACGGCACGTTTGGCAAGTGGCTCGATCAGATCCGCAAAACCGATGTCCTGCTGCTCGATGACTGGGGCATGGCTGCGCTGGACAGCCAGAGCCGGGCGGACTTGCTGGAGATCATTGATGACAGGACATCAAGTCGGGCCACGATCATTACCAGTCAGTTGCCCATTGAGCATTGGCACGAGTGGATTGGTGACCCGACAGTGGCCGATGCGATGCTGGACCGGTTAATGGAGAACCATCATCGCTTCACGATCACGGGTGAGTCGTTGCGAAAGAAACCTGCACCCGGAAAAGGCAAAACCGCCAACGCTGAGTCCGCGGCGGGTTGATTAAGAAAAGCCCCAATCAACCAACCTGACAAGGAGTCACTCTGCCGAAAAACCACCTCGGCCTAAAATAAAAGAGCGCAATATCAGTTCCTCACTGCCGCTGCGTTCATATTGGCCGGAATCCATGTTCACGATCCCGGAATCGCCGTTCATCTTCGCCGAAATACGCACCCGGTTAATGGTTGCCTTGCTGTACCTCAAGCATGCGTTCAATGAGAGCGACGAGGACGTGATCCAGCGCTGGGGTGAGACCCCCACTTGGCAGTACTTTTCTGGCAACGAATACTTTGAACACCAGTGGCCGTGCGACCCGACACAACTGGGGCGCTTTCGTAAAGCTCTGGGCGAAGAAGGCGTGGAAGAACTGCTGGCCCGCACCATGGAAGTGGCGGTCACCCTCAAGCTGATTGCCAAGAAAGAATTGACCCGCATGATCGTGGACTCCACGGTGCAAGAAAAAGCTGTGGCACATCCCACCGACAGCAAGCTGCTGGAGACCGCCCGATCCAAGGTGGTCGAGTTGGCCAAAGCCAATGGCATCGAGCTCAAACAGACCTACGCCAAAGAAGGCCAACTGCTGGGCTACAAGGCTGGGCGCTATGCCCATGCCCGCCAGTTCAAGCGCATGCGCAAAGCCATCAAACGCCAGCGCACCATCGTTGGACGGCTGCAGCGCGAGGTGGCTCGCAAGATGACCACGCTCAGCCAAGCCATACAAGAGACCTTGGGCCAGACCTTGGACAAGGCCAAACGCTTGGTCACGCAGACCGGCAGTCGCAAGGCAGTGGACAACCGCGCCAAGCTCTACAGCTGGCATGCGCCCGAGGTGGAGTGCATCTCAAAAGGCAAGAGCCGCAATCCGTACGAGTTCGGCGTGAAGGTGGGTCTGGCCATGACGCTCAAGGGCAATTTGATCGTGGGAGCCAGGAGCTTTCCCGGTAACCCGTATGACGGGCACACCATGCACGAGCAGATCGAGCAAAGCGCTATCCTGATGCAAGGCTTGGGGGTCAAGCCCGAGGTGGTGTACGCAGACTTGGGCTACCGGGGTGTGGACAAAGACAACCCGGACATTGAGATCAAACACCGGGGCAAGGACAAGCGGTTGACCGATGAAGAGCGCAGACTGCTCAAACGGCGCCAAGCGATCGAGCCGATCATCGGGCACCTCAAAGCGGATCACCGCATGGACCGCTGCCACCTCAAAGGCTCAGCAGGCGATGCACTGCACGCGGTGCTGTGCGCGGCGGGCTACAACATCCGCTGGCTGCTGCGGATGATCGCCCGGAAAGGCCTGGGCCTTTTGTTGTGCCTGCTGCAGGTGAGCGGTTTGACGGGCTTGTTTGAGAAATTGGCCAAAATCATCGGCCTCAACCGACTGCAAGGCTCAGATCGGCGCTGGGGGGTGGCTTGAAGTGAATTTTGCAGGGACGACGATGTAGCCTCGCTCTGGCAGTGACTCGAAAATCTTCTTTCGAGAGTCAATGACGATTTCTTGTCCACATGCGGGGCAGGCTGGGTAGATATTGCTCACGCTATTTTTGCACGGCGTCACGATACGATTCAAATTTTGTTTGTATCAACGTAAAATACAAGAGCTTTCGAGCCCGTAACCAATATTACGTACGGACTTAATTGGAGCCTTTAAGCCCGAAATAACTTCAATTTTTTTACGAAGCCTACTGATAGAAACCTCAATCCTTCGATCGTCGTAAACCATAAAGTTAGCGCCAAGTGCAGTAACAAGAGATTTTCTACTTGCGATTTTTTCTGGTTGACTGAATAGCTCTTTCATTAATCTGGATTCCGTAAGTGTCAAGGATATTTTGTGCCCGTTAGGCGAAACCAGAAGTTTTTCTATCGGAAAAAGTTGCCAACAACTAATACTGGATGTGGCGTTTCTTCTGGATTCAGCTCTGTGAATAACAGCATCAAGCTCTCTGAAACTCACTGGTTTTGAAAGAAAAGTGTCTGCTCCGGCTTCAAAGCTGCGTACACGTGACTCAACATCGCAGCACGCCGTCAGCATTACGATGCTCAGACCAGATGTACTGTTATATCTACGAGCTATCTCAATTCCGCTTTCACCTGGAAGCCCAATATCAATAAAAAGCAAGCTTGGAACTGTATTTTTAATCAAAGAATCAAGCTCCAGCGAGTTCGACAACCCAAAAACACTGTGCCCATGCCTTGTTAAATAATAAACTAACTCGCACCTAAGCTCTACATGATCTTCAACAATTGCAATAATCATAGCCTCTTACCAAGAAAAATGGAGAACTAAATAACTAGTTAGTTTTAAATTTTTTTTTAAAGATTTCTTGCAAATTCTTGCGTTTACGCCGTAAATGATCTATATTTTTATAAAATCAACTACCTTTAAGTTGATATCTATAAATACCGTCAATATACACTATTTTTCATTTGTACGATATTCACGGAACAGATTATATCTACTGCATGCGCATGGTTTGCTTTTAAGCAAATAGTGCCCATCATCCAAATTCTCCATTAAGCAGAATTTGAATATCAAACATTATTCAATAATTAACGAATGATCTCTGCCAAGACCTTGATTTGCGTTGAATTACATGCCACAAAAATAGACTACTAGGTCGTCCCTGCAAAATTCACTTCAAGCCACCCCCCAGCGCCGATCTGAGCCTTGCAGTCGGTTGAGGCCGATGATTTTGGCCAATTTCTCAAACAAGCCCGTCAAACCGCTCACCTGCAGCAGGCACAACAAAAGGCCCAGGCCTTTCCGGGCGATCATCCGCAGCAGCCAGCGGATGTTGTAGCCCGCCGCGCACAGCACCGCGTGCAGTGCATCGCCTGCTGAGCCTTTGAGGTGGCAGCGGTCCATGCGGTGATCCGCTTTGAGGTGCCCGATGATCGGCTCGATTGTTGATTAGTTGTCCCTGCAAAACCCCTGCAACCCGCATGAACGCTTGTGATCTGGGGTGATTCCGGATGGTCAGAACTCTCAAATAGATATTCAATGGAGTCTGTTTTCTGGGAGTTTTTGAAAGCAGCGCCATGACCGATGACTTTTTCCGCAACCGCCTGGATCAGATGATCGATTTGCGCCACCCTCTGGCGGTGCTTGCTAACCGCATGCCTTGGCAAGAGATCGAAGCCTCCCTCGTCCAGCGCTGGGCACGCCAGGTCAAGTCTGGCAAGAAGATAGAAGACTTGGACTTGTTTGGTCCGGTCTCGGCCGTTGCCGGTGGCGGCGTCTCCAATGCCGGCCGTCCCCGTCTGCCCACCCGGTTGGGTATTTCGGACGAACGTGAACAGCCATTTCGGGCAACGTGAACGGGCGTTTTGATAGCTTGCAGCTAAGGAGTCGTCCCTGCAAAATTCACTTCAAGCCACCCCCCAGCGCCGATCTGAGCCTTGCAGTCGGTTGAGGCCGATGATTTTGGCCAATTTCTCAAACAAGCCCGTCAAACCGCTCACCTGCAGCAGGCACAACAAAAGGCCCAGGCCTTTCCGGGCGATCATCCGCAGCAGCCAGCGGATGTTGTAGCCCGCCGCGCACAGCACCGCGTGCAGTGCATCGCCTGCTGAGCCTTTGAGGTGGCAGCGGTCCATGCGGTGATCCGCTTTGAGGTGCCCGATGATCGGCTCGATCGCTTGGCGCCGTTTGAGCAGTCTGCGCTCTTCATCGGTCAACCGCTTGTCCTTGCCCCGGTGTTTGATCTCAATGTCCGGGTTGTCTTTGTCCACACCCCGGTAGCCCAAGTCTGCGTACACCACCTCGGGCTTGACCCCCAAGCCTTGCATCAGGATAGCGCTTTGCTCGATCTGCTCGTGCATGGTGTGCCCGTCATACGGGTTACCGGGAAAGCTCCTGGCTCCCACGATCAAATTGCCCTTGAGCGTCATGGCCAGACCCACCTTCACGCCGAACTCGTACGGATTGCGGCTCTTGCCTTTTGAGATGCACTCCACCTCGGGCGCATGCCAGCTGTAGAGCTTGGCGCGGTTGTCCACTGCCTTGCGACTGCCGGTCTGCGTGACCAAGCGTTTGGCCTTGTCCAAGGTCTGGCCCAAGGTCTCTTGTATGGCTTGGCTGAGCGTGGTCATCTTGCGAGCCACCTCGCGCTGCAGCCGTCCAACGATGGTGCGCTGGCGTTTGATGGCTTTGCGCATGCGCTTGAACTGGCGGGCATGGGCATAGCGCCCAGCCTTGTAGCCCAGCAGTTGGCCTTCTTTGGCGTAGGTCTGTTTGAGCTCGATGCCATTGGCTTTGGCCAACTCGACCACCTTGGATCGGGCGGTCTCCAGCAGCTTGCTGTCGGTGGGATGTGCCACAGCTTTTTCTTGCACCGTGGAGTCCACGATCATGCGGGTCAATTCTTTCTTGGCAATCAGCTTGAGGGTGACCGCCACTTCCATGGTGCGGGCCAGCAGTTCTTCCACGCCTTCTTCGCCCAGAGCTTTACGAAAGCGCCCCAGTTGTGTCGGGTCGCACGGCCACTGGTGTTCAAAGTATTCGTTGCCAGAAAAGTACTGCCAAGTGGGGGTCTCACCCCAGCGCTGGATCACGTCCTCGTCGCTCTCATTGAACGCATGCTTGAGGTACAGCAAGGCAACCATTAACCGGGTGGGCAGACGGGGACGGCCGGCATTGGAGACGCCGCCACCGGCAACGGCCGAGACCGGACCAAACAAGTCCAAGTCTTCTATCTTCTTGCCAGACTTGACCTGGCGTGCCCAGCGCTGGACGAGGGAGGCTTCGATCTCTTGCCAAGGCATGCGGTTAGCAAGCACCGCCAGAGGGTGGCGCAAATCGATCATCTGATCCAGGCGGTTGCGGAAAAAGTCATCGGTCATGGCGCTGCTTTCAAAAACTCCCAGAAAACAGACTCCATTGAATATCTATTTGAGAGTTCTGACCATCCGGAATCACCCCAGATCACAAGCGTTCATGCGGGTTGCAGGGGTTTTGCAGGGACAACGATAAGGCTTTGCGGTAGGGGCCTGATGTTTTCAAGGAACGCCCACTGATCAGGAAGTTGCTGCAAGTTCTCATCGACAAAGACGCTGCGTCCAAGGTCACGGGGTTCCTTTTGTAACGGCAAGGCGATCAGGTTGCCAAATCCGCCATTCGGCATGGCGTCTTGATTTGGGAACAATCGGTCGTACGATTTAAGGGCCAATTGGCGAGTGCGGGCGCAAGTCGCACTGATCAGCGCCGCGCCAAGACGTCGCGCATCTCTTGCAAGCGTCGCGTTCGCAAAGAATAGCCAGAGGTGAGCTCCCTCGCCGGAGCGCGATATTTCCAGCGCTGCGGGGAGAGCATTGTCGAGGCAGGTTTGTAGCACCGCTCGGGCATCTTCGAGCCAGTCCGCGTCATCAAAGTCGATGGCAAGAAAATGGCATCGATTGTCGACCAATAGTGGGTATATGCCGGCGGTAATCTCGCCTCTAAGATGCTGGCGAATGATGTCGTCAGTGATGGGCGCATACAGGCTATAACTGCACACGCTACATTTTATTACTGGCAATTTGCAAACGCCGGGTTTCCATTTGTTGGTGCAGAGGGGCGAATACCCAGGTTTGCCCGCTTTGTTTATGGCTCTGTCACCTTATCGTGTTGGAATTTACTCCAATGTTGATGTTTCAGAGGGGCCGTTGGGTCTCACACGCGGTCTGGATATGACATCCTTTATCAAGTCTTCAGGGACTCGTGACCATCCGCTCTCGTCGTAGAACCGGAACCACGCCAAGTAGACAGGGAGGTACTTCGTTGCAACTCCCTTAAAGGGTTTGAACCAGCTCTTCATGCGACTGTGCAGAGCGTTAACGTTCTGGATGTGATACGGCCCCAGCTTGTGAGTCCCCCTGGGGATTTGACGGATAACAATTCCCAAGTTCTTGGCTGCGGTTTTATACGAACTTGCTGAGTCCGATACCAAGACCGTATCTTTGGACAGGAGCGGCCCCAAAGAAGAAGTAATCGAGGAAGCACTTGGTACACCAGGTAACACAGACATGAAGCTTGTGCGGGAGCCGCGGGATACGGCTGTAAGTACAGGAATCTGCTCTTTGGAGATTCCTCGCTTGCCCGCCGGCATAGCGCGCTTATGGGCTGTTCGAGGCATTCCTTTCTTGAGACCCTTAAACGACTCCCGAAAGAAGGCTTCATCGACCTCTGCCACTCCCTCTAATGCTTCGGGTTGATGCGCGCTATTTGGCGGCATCAGTCGGTGTCGCCAACGAAACACCACATTGCGGTGCAGTCCGAGTTGCTCAGCAGTCTCTCGCACGCTCAAACCGACCTTCATGCACTGGGCGTACTCCAGCAGCAGACTTTTATGCCAGAGGCCGTTTAACGGGGAACCCGTGAGCCCGGTGAAGCTCTTGAAGCACTTCTTGCACCGGTATCGCTGCTCCCCGGACGCAGTAGTCCCCCACCGCTGGAACGCATTACCTTGGCAGTGAGGGCATTGCCCCTCACGTTCCACATGCGCAGTTACGAGCTCCCGCACGGCAGTTTGCTGGGCGAGCTTGCTTACGGTCTCGTCCAGTTGACGCAATTGATGGGGGCTGAGGGACTCTAAGGACTCCACCAACCGCTGGAAATCTCGGCGGCGCATAGCGCCAAAGTGTACTCACCAACACGATAAGGTGACAGAGCCTTGTTTATCCATCGAACTGGATAGATATCATCTCGCCCGCGAAAGAGTCGTCGGAAGAGCTGAACCTTTGCCGTTTGCGACAACCCGTTCGCAGTTGGCTGCAGCGCAGCATCGCCAGTGTTGAATTTAGACGGTTGCGGTACCGCGATATCGTGCTTTGCAAGCAGTGCCTTCAGCGCTTCATTCTCAGCACGTAACTGGATGAATTCTGCTTCTGTCGTTGACATGCGCGGCTCGCTTTATTTGATAGAAAAACCGATCCGCAGGCCACTTGAGGCTGGGGCGGCTTGCCCAAAATTGGCTACTTTTGCACACCCAAAACAAGGTAAAGCCACCAATTTATTCGCTGTGACGTATGTCGATTGGTTTCAATGAGTGGCTGATCTCATTTGAATGCAATGTCACCCACCCCAGGAGAAATCTACCGTAACTCGCTCGGAGGTAACTTGGGGCATCACCGTTCGACCATGTTTGGTTAGTGTGACCAATCCATATTGAGCCATGGTGTGCAACGACCGCGAAACGTTGGGTACATGTTTTCCCACGGTTTTGGCCAAGGCATCCATGGAGTCTGGGTGACTCTCACGAATGACCTTGAGCAACGCCATGTTCTCATCTGACAAGACTCTTGCCATGGCGGTCACAGAGGGGAACCAAACGTTGGGTTCGTCTTTGGCGCGTTGGCGTGTTCCAGCCGCAATGGCCAGCGATCGTGCACGCTGCATAGGCACTGGCGCAATACCAAACTTCAATACCTTGTTCATGGACTGACCTCTTTCAAAACGCGATCAACTTCAGCATAAAAATCACTGACCAACTGGTAAGCGGTGTCAAACTCATACAACACACCCTCATCCAGAGCGTGTCGATGGCGATGGTCGTATGGAAACCTTTTACCAGCATGCTTGAACCGCGAGCCTGCTGGTCTCACACTATGGGCATTGTCGAAACCAATTAGCCGAGTGTTGTCCGGCGCATGAAGTGTCAAGCTGTACCTGATGCCATGCGGTCGCTCAGCCGTCACATCCGCACTCGAAACTTCCATCTTGACCCAGTAGCCTGCATCATTTTGAACTTCAATATTGCCATCCAAGCCAAGCAAATATTCCAAACCAATGGCCAGTGAACGTTGTGAACCCATGCCAAAGCTTATCATGAACTGATAAGCTTTTCAATGACAAATTGGGGTAGATGTGCCAACCCTTGGTTCATTGAGGCGCTAGGCGTTTGGTGACCCAAAAGCATCCCGCATTTGCCGCGCACGCTTGGCTTGATCAGTGTGAAGGTACACGGAAGTGGTGGACACCGAAGCATGCCGCAAGTTATCTCTCACAGTGGTCAGTTCAGCTCCTCGTGCCAAAGCATGTGTAGCGTGGGTGTGCCTCATCCAGTGGGGACTTGCACGGCGCAGCTTCTCAGCTGTTTTCGGCGACTCAGACTCAATGGCATCCGCAGATGTCACGAAAAATCGCTTGGTGACGCTCCACAACCTCGTCGAAGTAATGCGATCCTGACCATTATTGGCCTGCAAGTCGGCAATGATCGGAGTGGACGGCTTCCACATGGCTGGTGTTGTTGGCACACCTCGCTGCATCAAGTAGTGGTCCAGCGCCACGCGAGCCAACGGGGGTAAGGTCACCTTTCCAGCCTTGCTGCCTTTGCCGACCAACTTGAGCCAATGGTCTCCTTGGGCATCCGTTTCAATCTGCCCCAGGGTTGCACCCACGAACTCACTGGACCTCAGACCCGTTGCATACGCGAAGTCCAGCACAAAGCGTAGTCGCTGAGCGGCAGCAAGCTTCCATCCGTATGACCACTCCAGTCCATTGGCAATGGCCCGGATGATGGCCCACTCACCCTCAGAGAAAACGCGCCCTTCATCCATGGGCGTGCTTCGGCTGCTACCGCGCACCTTGATGCCGGCAAACGGGTTGGCCACCACATAGCGCTGCTCAATCAGCCAACGAAACATCGCACCAATGACAGTCAGGGCGTACGCAGTGGAACGGGGTGATAACCCGGCCGCGAATGGGCGCCACTCGGCAGAAAACCGTGTCTGCGGTGGCCCAACCCATCGGCTGCGTGGCGTGGGATTGCGCAGGAACCCCCGGTAGGCAGTGGCATCCTCGGTTGTGAGCGACGATAGCGCGCGACCACGCTCCAAAACGGCCCACAGAATCAAGCGTTCGGCCTCCTTGCGATAGGCCCGTTTTGTCGCACTGGATTCGTGTAGTGCCAGCCATGCCTGCACGGCCTCATAGTCATTGTCGGCACTGAGCGTGCAGCCCGATGGTGGCCCGCGGAAAGTGCCTTGCGTGCCGTTGAGTTCTTCCGGCACTTGCAGGCGCTCCCACGGAACAACTGTCTGTACTGTTTCGCTGACCATCAATTCCCGCGCCCGTTCGGTCAATTGCGGGTGGGCCGCAAAGAAGACTTCGATTTGGCGGGCCCCTTGTGCTCCCAGCCCAGGGACCACCGTCCACCAGCGCCGACGCCTGGGTACCCGCACCGTCAGTTGTGCCAAGGTCTTGATGTCCTGGGCGTACAGGGCATTTGCAGCACGAACTGAGAGCCACAGGTTCACGTCGTCGGTAATCCTGGGCACAGGCTCAGGGGCAATGCGCAGCGCTTCGATGGCATGGGCAACGGTCCTCGCATGCCGGGCACGCTCATTCGCTGGATGGTCAAGTAGGGCCACCAAATCAGCCCGGTGTCGCTGGCGGGCAATTCGGGTCAATTGACGACGGATGCCTCCAATTATTCCTCGTGATGACTCTCCCGAGACCTTCTGCGTTTCCAGGTATTGGGCCGCGGATTCGCGCGAAGACAGACCGGCATACCAGCCACGCAAGGCGGCCAGTTCGGCTTCACCGGGAAAGCCGTCCGCGCGCTTATCGTTTCCCAATCCGGGCGGTGGGGACATCGGCAGATTTTTCATGGATGCCAGTTTAGAATAATGGAATTACGGCTGTGATAAGCCTTCTTATTGAAATATCACTATTTTGTGTCTAAACTGGCCTTCGTGAAAACACGCCAGCCCTCGCATCCTGAAGGCGCGGACTCCAAATGCCTGCCGGATGCGGCATCGCTGGCCGCGCTGCGGGCTTGGTATGAAGGCTTGTCCGCCCGCCAGGCCGTGGCCCGTTATCTCGGGCACACCAAGGCCGACGGCCAGTCCTCACGAGGCATCCTCGGCGCCATTCGGCGCCAGCTGATCTCGCTGGCCAGGGGGCGGCACCGTGAGGATTTCGCGGCACTGTTCGGTCACCCGGTGTCCGAGCGCAGCAAGCATGCCCGCGCGGTGTCGCGCGCGATCGAGTTGCTGCCGTCATTGCCGACGCCTGAACCGCTGATCGGCGACGACCTCGCGCAGTGGCTGGAGCCACGCGCCGTGCGCGCCCTGCAGACGCAGGGCATCAAAACATTGGCTGCGTTGACGGTGCGCATCCCGCGTCGGCGCCGCTGGTGGGCTGCGGTCCCCGATCTGGGGGTGGCCGGCGCTCGGAAGATCGAGGCTTTCTTCGCGGCACATCCGAAGCTAACCGAGCGCGCCCGCGCGCTCGTAGTCGCCCAGGCGCCACAGGACCTCTCGCCTTGGGAGCAGCTGGCGGTGCCGCACGAGGTCGACGGTTCGCGCGGAACGTTCCGCGCACCGCGTTCGACATGCACGCTCACCGCAGACAACGACTATGAGGCCGTGCAGGCTTGGCTCGCATTGCACGAATCGCCAGCCACCAAGAACGCCTACCGCAAGGAAGCCGAACGGCTGATCCTGTGGGCGATCGTCGAGCGTAGGCGGGCCTTGTCGTCGCTGACGACCGAGGATGCGGTGGCCTACCGTGCGTTTCTGAGGCATCCGTCGCCGCGCGGGCGGTGGATCGGGCCGCCGCGGCCGCGCGCGTCACCGCAGTGGCGACCATTTGCGGGCGACCTGTCATCTCGCTCGATAGCGTATTCGCTATCGGTACTCGGTGCGCTGTATCGATGGCTGATGCAGCAGCGCTATGTACTGACCAACCCGTTCGCCGGCATCAAGGTGCGCGGCGTCGCCAAAGGCGATACGCGTGCAGCCATGCGGGCCTTCACCGAGGGCGAATGGTCGATGATCCAGGCCGTCGCCGAGGCGCTGGAATGGTCCTACGGTTGGGAGCTGGCGGCCGCCCATCGGCTGCGCTTCGTGCTCGACTTCGCCTACGCCACCGGGCTGCGAGCCAGCGAACTTGTCCACGCCAAGCTTGGCATGATCGAGGAAGACCCCAAGGGTGACCGCTGGCTGCACTTGGTCGGCAAGGGGGGCAAATCGGGCAAGGTGGCCCTGCCGCCGATGGCGCGTGCCGCGCTCGACCGATATCTGGCGCAGCGCCGGCTGCCGACCACCCGGTCCAGATGGGCTCCATCGACCCCGCTATTGGGCAGTCTGGAGCAGGACAGCGCAACGGGCATCACGGCCCCGAGGCTGTGGACAGTCATGAAACGGTTCTTCGTCCAGGTGGCGGACGTGATCCGGGAGCAGAGCCCGGCGACCGCCGAGAAGCTGCGGCGGGCCAGCCCGCATTGGATGAGGCACACACATGCCACTCACGCCCTGGAGCGTGGGGTGGACCTCACTACGGTCCGCGACAACCTCCGTCACGCTTCCCTGTCGACCACCTCGATCTATCTGCACACCGACGAGGAAAAGCGGGCGAAGCAACTAGGTGCAGCTTTCGGCGGACAGGCGCGCTGAACCAAGCGGCAGTCACTGAGACACCCTCGGAAAAAAATCAGGTTTGGGCTTACAACCCCGATCTGCCGTTTTTTTGAAATTCATAAAGCTGATTCCCGATGTTGAAGAAGCTTCAATTCTAAAAAAGCGGGCTTAAAGCGAGCTTAAGGTTCGGTCATCTCAGGGTAACCGGTCACTGGCCAGCGTTATTGCCTACGTTACCAAACCGTGTAATGGTGAACGCAATGTATTCTCGGCGAAGTGCTGCTTCCATTGACGAGGCGTCAGTTCTGAAACCCTGGAGGCGGGGTGGTGGCCTACGCGTTGCAAGACATCAACCAGGTAGGTGTAGGGGTCAATGTCATGTAAACGGCATGTCACGATCAGGCTCTGCATGATGCCCGCGTGCTTGGCGCCCACCTCCGTCCAGCAGAACAACCAATTGCGCCTGCCCATTGGTATCGCGCGCAAGGCGCGTTCCAGATGGTTCGTATCCATGGCCGCATCCGCATCGCCCAGAAACACCTGCAGTTGCGCGCGGCGCTCGCGTGCATAGGCCAATGCCTTGGTCAACGGATTGCTGGGCAGGAAGCCTTGCCGCTCGAACTGCAAATCCACCCATTCAAAGAAGTTCTGCACCAGCGGTTTGCTGTGGCTTAGACGGTGCTCTCGTTTGGCATCCCCGTAGAGGTCACGTTCACGAATGGCTTCTTCCTGGGCGTAAATCTCGCCAATTTGCTGCAGCGCCTGGCCAGCGGCCTGTGGCTCGGCCCCTAGAGCTTCAAAGAAGCCACGCCTGCAGTGCGCCCAGCATTGGGCATGCGTAATGCCGGTCTTGGCAGCGTAACGTGCATAGGCCTCATAGCCGTCAGTGAGCAGCACGGCATCTGTGGCCCCTGGCAGCCCCAATGCCTGCTGTACGTGCTCGTGGCGGCGCGACTCGAAATAGGCAAAGCACACCTCATCGAGTTCGCCGTACACAGGCCAGAAGTAGGCCGACTTCATCTTGCAGGGCCCACTGCGCCCGGCCTTGATGGGGGTCTCGTCCATTGCCTTGACCCGGCTGTTGCGGATCGACTCGAGCTGCGTGTCGTAAATCGGCTCCAGCAGGGAAATGGTCTTTTGCGCCAGTTGCGTCAGCCACGCCCGGCTGAGTTTGAAGCCCGCTTGGCTCAGGCGCTGGTGCTGCCGGTACAGCGGAATGTGCCAGGCAAACTTGTCAACAACAACGCCTGCGAGCAAGCTCACGTCAGCGCGGCTGCTCTCAATGATGCCTGTTGGCGCGCCCGCACAGTGCAGGGTTTGCGTGTTGTGGCGCTTGATGACAGAGCGCACATACTTCAGCACCACATAGGCACCGGGGCGCTGTGCCAAGCGGTGGCTGACCTTCTGGCTGACAACCTCGTACTGATCGGGCGAGAGGTCTTTGGTCTCGGGGTTGGCCAGCTCGATGGTGTGCACGGGCACCTTGGTTTCGTCAAAGAACGATGCGGGCGTGCCCTCGTCGGCAAAGTTGCTGCGGGGTTTGCGTCGCTGGTGTGCAGGGATGGTGTTGGAGTCGGAGTCGGCTTCGGGCGCATCAGTGGCAGGGAGGTCGCCCAGGAGTTGCCCCAGGTGCATTTGCTGCGCATCGGGCAAGGGTGCAAAGCGCTCGCTCTTCTTGCCAAAGAGTTGGCGTTTGAACCATTCGAGCTGCTGCTCCAGCGCGCTGATGCTGGCGGCCTGTGCTTGCAGTGTCTGCGCGATGCTCTGCGGCGACAGCCCCATGACCGTTTCGACGGTAAATGTGGGAGTGCTGGTATTGGGCATCGACATGGGCCTTATCTTGCGGCCTTTAGGGACAAAGCAAAAGAGTGCTTCTCCGGATTGAAAATGGGCACATCGTCACCTCCGCGCAGGGTGTTGGTAGCGTTTGTGGCGTCGGCGCACTTCGATGCCTTCGAGCATCAGTTTGAGCGCCGTGCAGTCGATCTCGCCACTGCCGCCTTGAACGCCTTTACGGGAGAACTTGCCGCTCTCCAAACGCTTGCACCACAGGCACCAGCCGCTGCGGTCAAAGTACAGCACCTTCATCTGTGTTTGCCGCCGGTTGATGAAAACAAACATGTGTCCGGCCAGCACATCCACTTCAAACCCCTGGCGTGCCAGAGCGTACAAGCCGTCGTAGGACTGGCGCATATCGGCAGCTTGGCCATACAGGAACACGCGAATGCGGCCCTCGGGAAAGAACATTACCGGCGTACCAGATGCAAACTCATGCCCGAGCCGAGTTCGATGCGTAACCCCATGGCTCCATTGCCGCTGCCGTGCACTCCAGCAAGGTCGCCCAGATCAACGAACGCCGCCTTCGGCACGGTGGTGGGGGCTACCTTGTTCGTTCGCAGCGGGGACGCGATTCCCCTCTGTTTATTCCTAAGCGTGCGTCGGCGAGCAAGGCTGCTGCGACTGATGCCTTCGCGGCTGCAAAATTTATCTATCGTCAATCCAGCGCGGTCAAAACGATCCAGTACCTCAGCCCAAGTCTGTTCACTCAACACTGCACGCCTGAGCACGCTCTGCGTCTCTTCCATATCCGACCCCGTCCTGTTTGTTGATCAGGGCGCATTCTTTGGTACCTGCAATCAGTTCGCAAGAACGCCGGACAGTGACCGGTTACTCATCAAGCGCAAATGGAACAGGAGGAATTGGTTGTCCCTGCAAAACCCCTGCAACCCGCATGAACGCTTGTGATCTGGGGTGATTCCGGATGGTCAGAACTCTCAAATAGATATTCAATGGAGTCTGTTTTCTGGGAGTTTTTGAAAGCAGCGCCATGACCGATGACTTTTTCCGCAACCGCCTGGATCAGATGATCGATTTGCGCCACCCTCTGGCGGTGCTTGCTAACCGCATGCCTTGGCAAGAGATCGAAGCCTCCCTCGTCCAGCGCTGGGCACGCCAGGTCAAGTCTGGCAAGAAGATAGAAGACTTGGACTTGTTTGGTCCGGTCTCGGCCGTTGCCGGTGGCGGCGTCTCCAATGCCGGCCGTCCCCGTCTGCCCACCCGGTTAATGGTTGCCTTGCTGTACCTCAAGCATGCGTTCAATGAGAGCGACGAGGACGTGATCCAGCGCTGGGGTGAGACCCCCACTTGGCAGTACTTTTCTGGCAACGAATACTTTGAACACCAGTGGCCGTGCGACCCGACACAACTGGGGCGCTTTCGTAAAGCTCTGGGCGAAGAAGGCGTGGAAGAACTGCTGGCCCGCACCATGGAAGTGGCGGTCACCCTCAAGCTGATTGCCAAGAAAGAATTGACCCGCATGATCGTGGACTCCACGGTGCAAGAAAAAGCTGTGGCACATCCCACCGACAGCAAGCTGCTGGAGACCGCCCGATCCAAGGTGGTCGAGTTGGCCAAAGCCAATGGCATCGAGCTCAAACAGACCTACGCCAAAGAAGGCCAACTGCTGGGCTACAAGGCTGGGCGCTATGCCCATGCCCGCCAGTTCAAGCGCATGCGCAAAGCCATCAAACGCCAGCGCACCATCGTTGGACGGCTGCAGCGCGAGGTGGCTCGCAAGATGACCACGCTCAGCCAAGCCATACAAGAGACCTTGGGCCAGACCTTGGACAAGGCCAAACGCTTGGTCACGCAGACCGGCAGTCGCAAGGCAGTGGACAACCGCGCCAAGCTCTACAGCTGGCATGCGCCCGAGGTGGAGTGCATCTCAAAAGGCAAGAGCCGCAATCCGTACGAGTTCGGCGTGAAGGTGGGTCTGGCCATGACGCTCAAGGGCAATTTGATCGTGGGAGCCAGGAGCTTTCCCGGTAACCCGTATGACGGGCACACCATGCACGAGCAGATCGAGCAAAGCGCTATCCTGATGCAAGGCTTGGGGGTCAAGCCCGAGGTGGTGTACGCAGACTTGGGCTACCGGGGTGTGGACAAAGACAACCCGGACATTGAGATCAAACACCGGTGTCACGCGCAGTATGAAAATGACACGCAAACGCGGTGAGGAATTGATACACCTCGACTAACGTGCCAAGCCATCCGAACCATGGATGGGACTGGCAATGATTACGAACGAGGAGTACATGGAACTCAAGGTTTTAAGGAAGCACAGGCTGAGCTTGCGCGAGATATCGGCGCAAACTGGAATGGCAGTCAACACGGTGCGTAAGTATTTGGAGGGCGGTCCGCCGGCCATGAAGAAACTGCCGGAACGTAAAAGCAAGCTCGATCCATTCAAGGACTACTTGGCTGGACGTATTCAGGCGGCCAAGCCTGATTGGATTCCCGCAACGGTGCTGCAGCGTGAGATTGCCGCACAGGGGTATACGGGCTCCGTGCGCATCCTG